>NZ_BHXD01000012.1:0-50043 GCF_003990895.1 Thermosipho globiformans | reverse complement strand
GGAATGAATGAAAGGACGCTAAAGGCACAGATTACATATATGTTACTAGGTCAGCAGTTAACAATGTTAATAGACACACTCACTGCTCATCCTAAGATGATTAGATTGATTGAAAAATAATTTTTACTTTGGCCAGGGTGTAATGTAATCTATGGTTTGTACCTTACCTTGTAGGAATTGAAAGAATATACATTTAATGGTTATCATACAAAAAATCTCCACGTTTAAAAAAGTGGAGATTTTTTTAAGTTATTGTCTAAATTAATTTTCCATACTATAATGTTATAAAGCAAAATGTGAATTAAGATGGAAGAATCGAGGAGGTTTAAAAATGATTAAGAATATAATTTTTGATCTTGGAAGGGTTCTTATTAACTGGGAACCTGAAAAATATATGAAAAAAGTTTTTGATGAAAAGACAACTTCTTTTTTACTGGAAAAAGTATTCAACACTAATGATTGGAACCTTATGGACAAAGGTGTTATTGATGAAAAAACACTTTGGGAAAATAAATTAAATCAATATCCTGAATATAAAAAAGAAATTGAGCACATGAAAAATAAAGTTTTAGATCTACTCACCCCAATTGAAGAAAATACAAACCTTCTTTATACACTAAAAGAAAAAGGCTATAATCTATACATCTTATCAAATTTTAGCAAAATTGCTTTTCAAAAAGTGTATGAAAAATATGATTTTTTCAAATTATTTGATGGAATGGTAATATCAAGCCATGTAAAATCAATCAAACCTGAAGATGAAATATACAAGATCCTTATAGAAAAATATAAAATAACCCCTATAGAAAGTTTGTACATAGATGATAAAATAGAAAATATAAGGGCAGGGGAAAAGTTTGGATTTAAAACAATTCATTTGGAAAGACCAGAAGAATTAAAAAACAAACTTTCAAAAATATTAAAAATAGAAATGTAAAAATGGGGAAGCTACCCCATTTTTAATTAAATTCCTGGCCATCCAAAATCAAAAGACATTCCTTTTGAGACATTAACACCATCTTTCAGAATTTCAAAAATAACATTTATATATTTTTCTTCAAAAATATAAGTAGTTGTAGTTGAAACCAAAGTATAATCATATTTTTTTTGGGAGCCTAAATTATATTCCAAAAATGTATTTAGAACCATCTGAGTTCTTGTAGAATTACCAGAAATACTTGCATCCTTTAATTCTGCTTGTATATCATCCCAATACGCTGCATTTTCTGTTAAAAACTTCCTCCAAATATTTGCCCCAGAAATGTAAAGTATTTTCGAATATGTATTATCCACCGTCTCAATTATCTTCTTTTCTACATTTATGGCATCTTTAAAAAGATATGAAAGCAAAAGGGCTGACAAAGCTGAAAAAAATATCAAAATTATTCCCAATGAAATATTAATAATTCCTTTTTTCATATACTTTTCCCCCTATAAGTTTGGAATTAAAACAACAATTCTTTCTTTTACTATTTTAAAATCTTTATTTTTATACTTCCAGGGAGCATTCCATGTCAAAATAAACTTTAAAGCAAATATGGATGAAAAATCAAAACTTGAGTCTATTTCAGATAGTGGTTTTTCTTTTATACCATTGCTATAATACATTGCATTTATATCAAACTCTTTAACATTTTCAAGTATATTTGAAATATAAACATTTGAAGTCGCGTCGGGAGTTGGAAAATATCTTTCCATATAAATTTTTCCACTCTCTTTTTCAAAAACTATCTTTGTTTGCTTTATCATTGCACTAGGATAACCTGTAAAAGATGCCGATTTTTCATACAAAGGATAAATATACTTGTCTTCATCCCTCAAACTGAGTGTCTTATTAGTCTTTGCAAGGTTTATCTCTTTAAAATCGAATATATCTGATGTTGTAATTTCACCAGGATAAGTTCCAGGACCTGAAAGTTTGTTTGCATCTATCTTTGCAATTCTTGTATAATAGCCATCTGCTGAAGAAGAAAGTTTGTTTTTAATTATTACCCAATTTATATTTCCAACATCTCCACCATACAAGGGGGAGTAGGTGCCATCACCATTTCTAACAAAAAAATTCTTATAAGTTACAACATATGTAATATAAAATTCTTTTTTTTGAGAATCTTCATAATAATCTATTGAATTTGCAATCTTACAATGATCTGTAACTTGAGAAAAGAGGCCCCCTTTTTGTGTATAACTTCCTTGATCTCCAGGCACAAAATCAGGTTTATACAATTTTTTTAAAAGTTCTCCTCCACTTCCAGCATATTTTAGTTCATTTTCAAGTATGTCGAAAAGAAGTGAAATAGAACTTTCAGCATACAAATTTTGAAGATTTATCTTTGAATTTTTATATGATTCAACCGAATTATCAACAATATAATAAACTATTTGAAAAGTTATTGCTATTATCAACATAGAAACTAAAAGCTCTGAAAAAGTAAATCCTTTTTTCATCTTATCACTCCAAAACCTTTGGTAATGAATTTTCAATCTTTAAAATCTTTTCTCTTGAATCTAGCGATATTTTTATTTCAGTGTTTGAATATGAGTTTTCAAACACTCCGGAGTTGTTTTTGAAAAATAAACTGTCGTAAGTATAAATTAAAAAAGAAGATTTTTCCTCATCATTTAAGTATACTTTAATATTTTCATTAGTTTTAAATGATGAAATAACATTTGAATCTGGAACCCCGTCTAAATCGCTATCTATAAAATAGCTAAATTCTCCATTAGCATATTTTATACACACAACATCATCTTCAATAATAGCCGTTCTTCTTGCATCAATAAACAAAAAAAGAAGATTTTGTAAAATTCCACTCAATTTTGACTCTGTGGAATAATTTTTGTACATCATTTGAAAGCCAACAAAAGAAACAGACATTAGAATTGAAATTATTACAATAACAATTAACAATTCTACTAACGTAAATCCTTGATGTCTTTTTACCATTGCTGAGGCACCACCTGAGTTTCAATATACTTTCCATCTTCAGTCTCAATCCTTACAGTAACTATTGTTATTTCAGGAAAAGTAATAAAAGTTGAATCTGAAGTTAGAGTAAATATGTCACTGCTTTCAATATTTTTTTTAGAAATACTAACTTTATACTTCACGCCATTATACTCTTCATAACTTTCTTGTGGAACTATGCTCGATACATTCAAATATGTAAGTTCTTCACATTTGTTTAAAAGTAACTCTTCAAGAGATATTAATTCTGAATTTTCCTTTGTTTTTCTCAAAAGACTCCACGATGGCACAAAAGCAACACCGAATGCAAAAACTATTATAATCAAAGTAACTAAACCTTCAACAAGCAGTGATCCTTTTTTCATATTAATTATCCCCTCTATTCCAATTAAATCCTTTAATAATAACTTGTGATGGAGCTGTTTCAATCTCATACTTTAAATATTTTAAATGTGGCGCAGAAAACTGACTTTCAGGTTTTAAAATTATTATTATCTGTGGATCTGGAATAGGTTTATCAAATTCTATCTCCGTGGTAAAATTTTCTACTACTGCCCCACTAGCATCAGGCATCAAAGGGTAGCTAAATGGGTCAATAAGGTTTGGATCTTTTATTCCACTCTTTATATATCTAATCTCAAACGAACCGTTTCCCAAAGACAAATCAAAACCAATATTTACCTTTATTCTCTTAACAAAATTATTTGGAAGATCCTTTGGTAAAATTCCAACAAGATTAGGAAGATAATCACTTATTAAATATCCAGGGGCAGTTTCATATACTTTCTGAGTTTGAGTCACTATTTTATAGTAATTACCAGAGTGATTCCCATCAGCTGCAACAAAGTCAGGTATCCCATCGTTATCCAAATCTGCAATTGTTCCAGCATCAAAATCGTAAGGCGGATTGTTATCTTTTGAATAACTACCGTGTACCAGTTCTAAGCTTAAAAATTTAGGTTTATTGTCCGGTGTTATATCCACTCCCTTAAAAAGATACACACTTCCCCCAAAATCTTTTTCTTGCCTCCAAGCATCTGTTCCAATAAAAATGTCTTTATATCCATCCCTATCCACATCTGTTATCTTTATAATGGTTGGTGCAAAACTAGGAAGAGTTTCTGGAGATTTTGAATTTGTTATTGAAGCATCTGTTGTAACATATTCACTTAATTTTCCATCATCTTTAGTTAAAACCAATCGTCTATCCTCATCAAATGTCAATTGATTATTAACAATTTTTCCAAAATATACAAAAATACTTTTTTTATCTGTGTGGCCAACTACAATATCTATTGTTCCATCATTATTTAAATCTCCTACATCTAAAACTCCACCACCACCTTTAGAATCCAACTCAGGAACTTTGAATAACAATACTATTTTACTTGTATCGAAAAATCTATCATTTCCTTTTTTGGGATTATTTAGCCATGCCCAAACTCTTCCTCTAAAATCAATATAAATTATATCTTTATATCCATCTCCGTTATAATCATATGATGCCATAGCTGAAGTTGTCCAACTAGTGTAAAAGTCATTTTTTACATTTTCGTGTATATTAATATATTCAGATGCAATTTTGTTACTTTTTTCTTTATTTTTTACTACACTTACAACATCACTAATAAAATATGCTCTATGAGATGGATATATTTTCCAAAATCCCGAATAAAAAATATCCTCTCTATCCCAACCATAAATAAACAAATCTATTTTTCCATCACCATCAAAATCATCTACTGACATTGTTCCATAAAATAATTCTTTTTGATCAGGTAATTCAATTGGTCCATATTTTTCAAATTTTAAGTTATTTTCATCTGATTTATTTTCATAAAAATAAATTTTTCCATCATAAGTCATAGAAACTATGTCCGCAAAACCATCATTATTATAATCTATTCCAAAAGTTCCTGCCACTTGGGAAAATTCTTCTGAAGAAGGGGTAGCAAAAATACTGGTTATTTCAAATTTGTTAACAGCAACTATTTTTTTATCAACAACACGTGTTGAAACATTTTTTACAAAAATAGCTCCCCATGCCTTTTCAGGATATTGCTGACTCCAATTTGAAACAGGGAACTCTGCAGTATAAACATCTGCAAATAAATAATTTAAAACGAAAAAAATCAAAAATAAGAATATAAATCTTTTCATATAAATCACCTCTAAAACTAATAAACTTCATTAATAAAATAAAAAGAATGTGGCTTAGTTCCCATTCCAAAAAACAGAGTTAACTTACCACTCATGTCCATCTCAAATCCACTCTGTAAATACAACTGATTACTATTTGGAAAACCAACAAACACATAAAATAGACCATTTAAATCATTTTTCCCATTAACGCCTACACCTATTCCAGATTGCTTGTAAAATGGGAAAATGTTTGAAATAAAAATTCCAGAATAAGAATATGTAGAAGTTTCAAAATTGTACAGTAAATTCCCATATACATATGAATTTTCATTAAGAATATTCAACATATTAACACCAGAAGATAATGAAAAAACTTCACTATTTCCAAGTTGTGAGTAAACTGTTAAATATAGACTAGATGAAAAAGTGTTATTAGAATATACAATACCTGGAGTAAAGTTAAAGCTATAGTCAAGGGTCGTTCCTGTTGCAAAATAAAAACCTGAAGCATTCACATTTAACGATAAATTAGAGTTATAACCCACTCTAAAGACAAAAGGCACAAATGAAATTTCTGTAAGTCCATAAAAATAATCTTCCGTATTTCTAAAAAGTCCAGCATTTAATATGCTAAATCTATCCTTATATAACAAATAGGCATAACCAAGGCCATATTCATTGTAAAAATTAGTATAATCTTTAAAGTATCTTAAATAATAAGGTGCCAAAACAAGATCAGAATCTATTGAAGTTTTAAAATCAAATATGCTACCAACACTCCAACCTCCAAACCCTCCGAAATCTCCCAAAGCAGAACTTGTTAAGAAAAATGGTGCAAATAAAGATGGTACAAAATTATACTTTTTTTCTTCCAAAAAACTTGCTTTTCTAAATGTATAATCATTTAATTTTGAATTCTTTGCTATTACACTTTCTATAGTACTTGTTGACAACTTTGTCTTATATACCGCCATTCCATTCTGACTATAACTTACATAGTAAACTTCATCTTTACTAACTTCTCCATCAAATGCATATAGACCTTTGCTTAGTAATCTAAAATTTTTTACATCAAGTAATTCCATGTAATTATCAAATTTCATAGTTACATATATTCCATCATTTGTCTTTTTTAAAAAGGCACCTTTAAGATAATAATTGTCTATTAAATTATTATCCTTGTAAAGAGAATTCCCCACCAAGTAATACAAATTTTCTCCATCAAATGCAAGGCTTCTTATAAATCCATTTACAACTATTTCCTCATTCAACCCATGTATTATTGATTCATCAGACTTATCATCATAAATTGAATAAATGACTTTGCCATCAAGCACATCAAATGCACTAATAAATCCATCCACAATTTTTTCATTTTTGCCTATGTTCCATATTTCTGTCTTATTGTTTGATGACACAAGTGCGTAAATTTCTCCAGAATCAATTTTAAAGTCCAATGCAGAAAGTTTATATTTTGCTAGTATATTCCCTTTTTCTAATACAATTAACTCATTTATTGGATTGCCCAAATATCCTGTTGCAGCCCCAAACTTACTCTTTAAAATATACAGTTTATTATTAACCTTCTCTATTTTGTAAATTCTTTCATTTTTACCCTCATATATTTTTTCTCCATCAAACTTTATGTTTAAGCTACTAAGCCACTCTGAAACTTCATCCTCAAAATTATTTCCAAAATGTGCTCTAAAATCATCAGTAAAAATTTCAGGAAGTCTTATAAGTGAAACATATGGGATTGAAATATTCAGCATAATTTCCAACCAACTATACGATTTATTTATAGAATCTTTTAAATATTTATTTACCTTTTCCATTCCATACTTTTTTACAAGATACTCAAAAAAACCTCCATTTCCATTGTAAAAAACTTGTCCTACTCTAAAATCATTTGCAATTTTGTCTTGAGGAAAAGTCCCACCAAATGTCGAAAAAAGGGCATCTGAGATCACCGGGCTTCTTAATCTTCCGGAATTTTCTGAAAAACTTGATTCAGCAAATACTGTTGGAGCCTCAACCGAAAATTTTCCTAAGCTTGGAGTATACGGCATTTTTAAATCCGAAAGTGTTTTTAAAATACCGTCACTTGGCTTAAGAGTTACAATGTGAGTAAATTCATGTATTAAGAGATACCTATACCAATCATCAAGAGGAAGATAATTATACATCACTCCAGTAGGATGCCAAGTATAAATTACAATTGTATTATTCTGAAGCGGGTTTGCATAGCCGTTAGTTATCGTAGTCTTTGTTTTTATAGATATATTAATTCTTCCAGGGTCATTTTTAAACATACTTACTACATCATCTCTAATATCTTCAAAGATGCTTCCTACCTTAATTGCAAGGTCTTCATAACCTTCCGGATAATAAACTGTAGCATGCTCAAAAATCAAAGCCTTTGAAAACAACACAACCGAAAATAATATAAAAATAAATAACAAAAATTTTTTCACGTTTCTTCTCCCCTTCTTAATATTATTTTGTTAAAATAATTATATCACACAATTTTACCGACAGGTGCAAGGTAAATTACCATCTCATTATCACCATCAACACCAATTAAACTATCCATTTTCTCTTGGTCATATGCAGCTACCGCACATGTTCCACAATCTATACTTGTTGCTGCAAGATAAAGGTTTTGACAAACATGTCCTACGTCAATTGCAATTGCCTTATAAGATTCATTTGCATATTTCCACTCCGTTCTATATGGAACGGCAACCCAAACAAAAACTACAGCACTATTTCCAACAAACTGCTGCCCTAATGTTGCATCTATAATTTTATCTTTAAAATCTCCTTCTTTAACTTTACAAAGTCCATGTTTTAATGATACATATCTATATATACCTTTTTCCAACCCCTCTACATTAAATACAACCAAATAAGTATCAAATGGATGAGTTGCACCTGCTGAAGGAACTGTTCTAAAAACTATTTTTTTGTCTTGAATATACTTTCTAACACCTTGCGTTGCCCAAAGTAAAAACGACAATTCCTGTAGTGACATAGGTGTATCCGTATATTTTCTTATGCTCCTTCTCTTTTCTATAACCTCTCTGAGAGGTTTATTTCCTAAATCAAAATCTGGAACTTTAATTATTTTTTTACAATCTTTTTCAACCTCCGGTTTTTCAATACCTTTTTCTCTATCAGTATCTTTTATTTGCCTCCAGTTAGACTTTAAAAATTCTCTACTTTTCACATTTACACCTCCACTAAGAGTATATCAGATTTTGCAAATAAAAATTTTAAAATTTTTACTCAAAATTTGTGAATTAATGATATAATCTTTTGGGAGGTGTTATTAAATGAAAGTTTTTATAACTTACAAAATACCTGAACCTGGAATAAACCTATTAAAAGAAAAATTCGATGTTGATGTATACGAAGGGGAAAGATTTTTGACAAAGCAAGAAATGATAGAACGTGTAAAAGATGCGGATGCAGTTGTAACACAACTTAGGGATCCTGTAGATAAAGAATTTATAGACGCAGGGAGAAAATTGAAAATAATAGCAAATTATGCTGTTGGATTTAATAACATAGACGTGGAACATGCAAAGCAAAAAGGAATATATATCACAAACACCCCAGATGTTTTGACCGAAGCAACTGCAGATATTGCTTGGGCTTTAATTCTTGCTGTAGCAAGAAAAATTATTCCGGCTGACAAATTCACAAGGGAAGGAAAATTTGAAGGATGGAAACCAAATCTGTTTCTTGGATATGAAATATATGGGAAAACACTCGGAATTATTGGAATGGGAAGGATTGGAAAAGCAGTTGCAAGAAGAGCAATGGGATTTGGCATGAAAATCATATATCATAACAGAAAAAGGGCAGAAGATGATTATAAATACAACGCAAAATATGTGGATCTAGAGACCTTATTAAAAGAAAGTGATTATATTTCCATAAATGCCCCACTTACCAAAGAAACATATCATCTTCTAAATAAAGAAAGGTTAAGTCTTTTAAAGAAAAATGCCATCCTTGTAAATACGGCAAGAGGTCCGATTGTTGATGAAAAAGCACTGTACGAACTTTTAAAAGATGGAAAAATAGCAGGGGCAGGGTTTGATGTATATGAAAATGAGCCTGAAATTACTGAAGGTTTAGAAAAATTAGATAATGTAGTACTACTACCACATATTGGATCTGCAACATACAAGACAAGAGAAAAGATGTCTATAATGGTTGCAGAAAATATAATAGATGCATTAGAGGGAAAAATTCCAAGAAATTTGGTGTGGAAAGAATGATAAAAATAGCGGTTGCAGGCGGGGTAACAGGGGGACATTTATATCCTGCACTTGCCGTTCTAAAAGAACTTGAAAAGCTCACTCCAATTGATGTTCTATACTTCACAGTTTCAGGAAAACTCGAAGAAAAAGTCTTAAAAGATTACAATTACAAAACAGTTTCTCTAAAAATCAAAGGTCTTAAAAGACCTATTTATTCTATTGAAAATATAAAAAGGCTTTTTAAAATCTTTAAAGCCAAAAATATTGTTCTAAGAGAGCTCAAAAAATTTAAACCGGACATTGTATTTGTAACAGGGGGATATGTAAGCTATCCTGTTGGAATAGCTGCAAAAAAACTAAAAATTCCACTTTTTATCCAAGAACAAAATGTAATTCCTGGACTTGCAAATATTAAATTATCTTCCTTTGCCAAAAAAGTTTTTGTGTCTTTTGAAGAATCTAAGAAATACTTTCAAAGAGATATTGTTGTAACTGGAAATCCTATACTAATACGCCATAAAGAAAATTTGAATTTTGAAAAAAAGACCGTTCTGATTGTTGGAGGAAGCGGTGGCAGTGAATTTTTAAATTCACTTGCATGCAAGCTTTCAAATAAACTAAAGAATTATCACTTTATATTATCAAGTGGAAGAAAAGAAGTACCTTGTAAAAGTGAAAATTTAACAATTTTGGACTATATTGAAAACATGTCAGATTATTATAAAGCAGTTTCATGTGCTATTACAAGAGGTGGTGCAACAACAGTCAGTGAATTAATTTTCTTTGATACACCTTCGATAATAATTCCATGGGAAGGCTCAACCGAATCACATCAAATAGAAAACGCAAAGCAAATTGAAAAACTTGGATTAGGATATGTTATTAGAGAAAAAGATGCAAATATTGACGAAATAGTTAAGAAAATTATCGAGCTTTCAAACCGCGAAAGAAAAGTTTCAACAAAGACAAATCCAGCAATTTTAATAGCAAAAGAAATTAAAAACGAGGTGTTAAAATGAAGATTCATTTCCTTGGAATTGGTGGAATTGGAATGAGTGCACAAGCAATACACGAACATTTCTCAGGAAATGTAGTTACAGGAACCGACCCATATTCATCGGAACGTGTAAATTATCTCAAAAGCCTTGGAATTCAAGTTTTCAAATCACATCTTCCAGAAAATATTGATAGCGCAGATCTAATAGTTAGAACTCCAGCAGTTTCTGAAGATAACGTGGAAGTAAAAAAAGCAAAAGAAAAGGGTATACCTGTTATTTCAAGGCTAGAACACCATATATCTATCTTAAGACCATACACTAAAATTGGTATCACCGGAACAGATGGAAAAACTACAACAACTGCTATGCTTGCTCATGTTTTGTTAAAACTTGGAAAGGATCCCACAGTATTTTTGGGCTCAACGCACCCAATGTTAGAACATGGAAACTACAGAAAAGGCAGCAATATAGCAGTCTTTGAAATGGATGAAAGTCAACCAGGTTTTGAAAACTATAACCCTGATTTTCTCATTATAACTAACATTCGGGGAGATCACATAGAAAATTTCAAAAATTTACAACATTATAACAGTTGTTTTGAAAATTCATGCAAAAATGTTAAAATATGTGTGTCCAATGTTGAAAATAATATAATAAATAATTCAATTAAGTTTGGGCTAAATGATGGGGACTATAAAATAAATAAAATAGAAAATAACAAATTTTCTCAAAAAATTACAATAAATACACCATACGGAGAGAAAAGTTTTATTTTAAGCGTTCCAGGGGTTCATAACGCACTGAATGCACTTTCAATAATTTCATTGCTCTTTGAAATGGGATATGAAAAAGATTTGGTACTAGAAGCATTTTCTGATTTTTCGCTTCCGAAAAGAAGGTTTGATATATCATTTAATGAAAATGGCATTGTAATAATAGATGATTATTCTCACACTCCAGTAGAAATTAAAAGTTTACTTTCAACGGCAAAAAGCGTTTTTAAAGACCAAAAAATTACAATAATTTTTCAACCTCACAGATACTCAAGGCTAAAAAGAGAATGGAAGAATTTTTCAGAAGCTTTATCATTAGCAGATAAGATATACATTACTGAAGTTTACGGTGCATTTGAATCAAAAAATGGTATTAGCGCTCGATTAATTGTAGAAAAGATAAATGACGCTATTTTTGTTCAAAAAAAGGAAGAATTGCTGCAAATATTGCCTTCAGAACCAGGAGTATATATTTTTGCAGGTGCAGGAGATATTATTGAAATTTCAAAGAAATTTAAAGAAAAAGTAGGAGGGCTAAAAGTTTGAGCATAAAGCTGAAGGAAATTTATATAAATGGATTTAAATCCTTTGGCAGACCCGTAAAGATTCCAATATCTCCTAGGATAACAGCAATTGTTGGGCCCAATGGCTCAGGAAAATCAAACATTGTCGAAGCTATACAATGGGTCTTTGGAGAGCACTCACTTAAGCAATTAAGAGCTTCAGAAAAATTTGACATGATATTTAAAGGAAATGGAAAAACACCTTCAGCAAGAAGTGCTTTTGTGGAACTTACATTCGATTTCAATGGTCAAGAATATAAAATAGCGAGAAAATTGGATGCAAGTGGAGAAAATACTTACTATTTAAATGGGGAAAGTGCACGTCTTAAAGATATAACAGCCTTACTGGGATCTAACGCTCTTGTTTCAATAATTGGTCAAGGAAAAATAGATAAAATAGCAATGGCAACTCCGCAAGAACTTAAAAAAATATTTGAAGATGCTGCAGGAACATCAGTATATATTGAAAGAAAAAAAGAAGCTCTTTCAAAGCTTGCAGGTACAGAAGCAAACATAGAAAGGCTAAAAGATATAATTTATGAAATTGAGCGAAATAAAAAAAGTCTATACATAAAGGTTAAAAAGGCTGAAAAATACCGAGAATATTCTGAAAGGTTAGAAGCATTAAAAGAAAAATATTTTGGAGCTATTTATACCTTTGAATCTGAAAAGCTAAAAGAACTAGAAGAACAATATTTAAAAAATAAAAATCTATATAAAGAAAAGATGAATGAACTTGCAGAAACAGAAAGTCGATGGTCAATACTAAGAGAAGAATTTAACAAATTAAATAAGAAAATGGAGGACTTCACCAGTCTTCTTGAAACTCAAAAGCAAAGACAAAACCAACTGCTTGAACTCAAAAACTCATATACAAACAGACTTAACGATCTTAAAAGCATTTATGTTGAAAAAATGGCAAAAATTGATTCACTAAAAGAAGAAACTCAAAGAATCTCAGAAAGGGAAAAAGAAATACATCTAATTCTTGAAAGTTTAAAAAAAGAACTCCTTGAAAAAGAAAAAATTTTATCAAAAGTAGAAGAAGAAAGAAATTTATTAACTTCAAAATACTCTGAAAAAGAGATGAGTCTTTTAAAAAAGAAAAATGAATACGATGAACTAGAAAAAAGTTTAAATAAACTTGAAAACGAAAAAAAGTCTCTAACAGAATCAATAATTGATCTGACGGAAAGACTAAATATGGTTGAAGAACAGCTTGAAACAAAGCTAGAAAGATCAAAAGAACTTAACGAAGAAATAAGTGAGCTTTCGCAAAACTCAGAAAAATATGATAAAAAGACAAAGGAATTGCTTGAAGAAATAGAACAATTAAAACAGGAAATGCAATCCATAGCAGGTCAAAGAGAATTTTTAAAAGAAAATCTTGAAAAAATTGTCCACAGAAAAAAGGAAATACAATCTGAAATTTTTGTCATTCAAAAGCAACTAAATGAATATCAAGGATTTTCGAATGCTATTAAAAGGATTTTTGAACAAAAAGATCAATTTCCCGGTATTATTGACGTCGTTGCAAACATTATAGAAACAGATGAAAAATATGTAGAGGCTATAGAAGCTTTATTAGGGGGAAGATTACAACATATAGTAGTTGAAAGTGCCGAGGTCGCAAAAAAAATATTAAATTTTGCAAAAAACGAAAAAATTGGTAGAGTAACTATTATACCTTTGGATTTAATATCAACAAAGTCATCAAATATCAATCTTCCAAAAAATGCAATTGATTTTGCCAAAAATCTTGTAAAAGTAAAAATAGCCGAAAAGGAAAAATTATTAAATTACCTATTTGGAAATGACATTGTAGTAGACAATATAGATATTGCTGTGGATATAAAAAGAAAACACAATCTAAGAATAGCAACTTTAGATGGTGAAATAATAAGTTCAAGTGGTGCAATGACGGGAGGAAAATATGAAAATTCTACGTCATTCCTTGCTAGGAAAAACTTACTAGAAAATTTAAAAAACGAACTTACTGAAAAGGAAAGGATAGAAACGGAAATAATAAAAAAACTAGAGAGTCTTAAGATAAAGCTAGATGAACTTAGAAATTACAGTGAAGTAGTAAACAGCGAACTTTTAGAATATTCAAGCAAAAGCTCATCTTCAAAAAGACTATTACAAGAATTAATAAGGTCTGAAAATGAACTGAGTAAAGAAATTAAAAATCTTGAAAAGTTAAAAAATGATTATTCATTGAAAGTGCAAGGAATGAGTGAAAGGATAAAAGTTATAGAGTCTGAAATAGAAAATTCTAACAATACATTAAAGCTTTTAAAGAAAGAGTTGGAAGATTCAAACAAAGAAATGTTTGAAGATAAAGAAAAACTGGAAGAGATTAATGAAAAATACATGGAACTTCAAAGTGAAATTAGATCGTTACACGAAAGGAAATTACAATACGAAGGTGAAATTACAAGAGCTTTGAAAAGAAAAGATGAAATTGAAGTAGAAATATCCACTTTTTCTAAAGAAGCAAAAAGTTTGAAAGACGAAATTGACTCAATTGAAGAAAACATAAAAGAATTAGAGCAAGAATTAAATACATTAAAATCAGAAACTGAAGCTTTATTTAAAAGCATGAATGAAGACAAAAGTGGAAAAAATGATAAAGTTAAAGAACTAAAAGAAGCGGAAGAAAAGATGGAAAAACTACGCGAAGAAACTGAGAAGATCAGGGAAAAAATGCACTCTCTTGAGCTTGAAATTCAGGCCAAGAAGATGAAAATTGAAAATATCGATGAAAAATACAGAAAGGTCATAAGGCTTTCAAAAGATGAGGTAAATAACATAAAAAAAGAAATGGATGACATTGAAAATAAAATAAAATACATCGGACCAGTTGATTTTGAAGCAGAAGAAGAATACAAAGAAGTTGTAAAAAAATACGAAGAGCTTGAGCTTCAAAAAAAGGACCTTGAAAATGCAAAGCAAAAATTAATTGAATTAATAGAAAAAACAGACGAAGAAGCAACTCAAGTATTTATGAATACCTTTAATACTGTAAGAAAGACATTTAAAAAATACATAGAAGAGCTGTTTTTTGGTGGAAAAGGAGATATTAAACTTCTTGATAAAGAAAATGTTTTAGAAAGTGGTGTAGAAATAGTTATTTCAAAAGTTAATAGTAGAGCACAAAAGCTGCAGCTTTTGTCGGGTGGCGAAAAAGCACTGGTCGGCCTTGCGCTTTTAATGTCGCTTCTTGAAGCTCAACCGAGTGCACTTTATGTTTTAGACGAACCAGATGCTCCATTAGATGAATTTAACGCTGAAAGATTCAAAACATTATTGCAAAATTCAAACGCACAGATTTTACTAATAACGCACAAGAAAAATGTAATGGAAGCAGCAGAAATAATGGTTGGGATTACAAAAGTTGATGACATTTCAACTATTGTTCCAGTAAGATTGGAGGAGGTAGTATGAGGCATCTATTCTATTTACAACAATTTTTTGAAAGACTTCCATCACCAGCATTTATAAAAGACAACAAATTCAGATATGTCTGGATTAACAAGGAATGGAAAAAAACTTATGAACTTGATGATAGAAAGGTTATAGGAAAAACCGATCAAAAAATTTTCGGAAATACTATTTCTGAAAAAATTGAATCAAAAGTTATTAAATCGAAAAAAAATCAAGAGTATGAAAAAGAATACAAAGACAAATTCTTCAGAGTCGTGGTTATTCCAATTAGGCTTGGCGATGGAACATACGGTGTTGCAGGAATTGAATTTGACGAAACAAAGAAATATTTTAACGATTTAGTACTTCAAGCCAACCTAAAAGTATCAGAAATAATTAGAGAACTTTTAGTTTCACCGCTTGAGAGTAAAGATTTTTTTGTTGAAAGGCTCCTTGATAAAGTTCAAGAAAAAATGCACTTGGAAAAGTATGCATTAATAAAAAATGATGAAATTATAAAAAGTTTCTTTCCAGAAAATGTGTGTTTGAAAGCAATGACTAAGGAAGGAATAAAAGAATTTAGTGTAAATACTGTAAAATACATTGTCATACCATTCGACGAATATAAAGTTGTTATCAATAGCTCTCCAATTATACTTAAACTTACTAATTACATAGTTCCTTTAGTATTACCAAAGGTTGAAAATGTTTTGTCAAAGATAGAAAATGAAGCAAGAAAAAAACAATATTATACAACCATGGAAAAAATGGTTGAAGCTGTTATTTCATGGAAAAAAGAAAAACTTGAGAATTTTCTTCAGAAAGTGCTTGAAGATATTGTCCAAATTATACCTGAAGCAGAAAAGGGAACTGTGTGGTTGATAAAGGATGGAAAGTACAAATGTATTGCTGAAGTAGGATACAAAGATGCCACAAAGCTTGAATTTCCGCCGGAAAAAACCTCATACGGTCAAAAAATTGAGGAAATGATAAAAGAAGGATACACAGTATTCGAAATTGAAGGTGCAAAAGATCTAGTTTCAACAAGCCCACTTGCAGAAACATTTAAAAAATACGGTATGTTCGATCCAAATTTTAGACCCCTTTTGGGAGTATTCAAAGTTGGAAATAGCGTTATAGGAAATATTTCAATAGATAATTTTTCAGGAATTTCCTTTTCAAGTGAAAGTAAAAAAATTCTAGAGCAATATGTAAAAATACTCTCGAATTTTTTAGAGGAATATGAAATTTAGATTACAAAAATTGCTTGACTTTGCATCTAAACAAGAAGAATTAATAAAACAAGAGCTTTTTAAAGTAAGGCTGGAAAAAAAGAAAATTGAAGAGGAAATTCAAAAAACCGTAGATTACTTAAAATCTCTGGACAATGAAATTTTCGGAAAACAAATAAACGGTTTATATTTAAATATGCTCCTTGAAATTAAAAATTCTGGAGAAAAATACATAGAAAGCTTAAAAGATAAGCTTTACGAAATATCATTAATGGAAGAAAAAGTTTTAAAAGACTATCTTGAAAAAAGAAAAGAAAGAAAGTCTTTGGAAAAGCTTAAAGAAAGGTTTAAAAATAAAGAATATATAGAACTTCAAAGAAAAGACATTAAAAATATAGACGAAATAGCCGAAAGAAAGCACTTCTTTGGAGGGGAAAAATGATATACTTGTACAAGTTTATTGGAAGCTTTGTTCAATTCCCTGGAATTTTAATAGTATTTTTTTCTCTCTTAACTATATATTACTTTTTAAAAAAACGCCAAATTTGGCGATTTTTTCTTATTTTATCAATAATTTTTTATCTTATTTCTTCTCCATTTTTCGTATATTTTCTCTCAACAAGTTTCTATATAAAAGAAAAAAATATTCCCAACTCACAAAATTCGGTAATTGTAATATTGGGCGGCGGTATTACTTTTTTTGACGGAAAATATGAAGTAGGAAATCATACGCTTAAAAGACTTCTAAAAGGCTTTGAAATTTATAGAAAAACCAATGCTCCAATAATAATTAGTGGTGGTGTAATTGGAAAAGGAATTAGCGAAAGTGCTATAATGAAAGAAATCTTAGTAACTTTCGGTGTAAATATTAATGATATAATTGTTGAAGACAAGGCAAGAACAACAAAAGAAAATGCAATTTTTGTATCAAAACTATCAAAAGAAAAAAATTTTGAAAATATTATACTTGTAACTTCATTTCTTCACATGAAAAGAAGTATTATGCTCTTTGAAAAATACTCAAAAAAAAATATAATTCCTATTGTATGTGACTATCCAATAGACTATAGAAACAGTTTCTTAGATTACCTTCCCTCTGCAGAAGCACTTTATACATTTTCCCAAATTACTCATGAATTTTTTGGGATTCTAAAGGGTGGTTAAATGAAAAAAGGAAGCTTGATTTCTATAGTGTTAATTGTGTTCTTAATCTGTAGTTTTATACTATTAAAAATCTGGCAACTATTATATTTGCGATTTAATGGTACTCCATAACGAAAGGACGGTGAGTTTATGTTTCCATTGTATGATACCATTCCAAGTAGAAAAAAACCGTATGTTACATATACTATTATATTTATAAATATCGTTGTATTTTTATATGAACTAATGCTTAATAACGCCGAGCTTCAACAATTTTTCTTCAACTATGGTGTAGTTCCACTAAGATATACCCACGTATTAACAAATAAAATAAAGTATGTTTACCAATGGAATCTAATAGAAAATATAATCTATTCAAACCCTATTTTTCCTTTTGTCTCCCATATGTTCGTACACGGTGGATGGTCACACATACTGGGAAACATGTGGTTTTTGTGGATTTTTGGTGATAATGTTGAAGATAGGATGGGACATTTTAACTACCTTCTTTTTTATTTAACAGGTGGACTATTTGCATTATTTTTCCACATGGCCTTCAATCTTTTCTCTCCTTACCCTCTTGTAGGTGCATCAGGCGCTATTTCCGCAGTTATGGGAGCATACTTTGTTAATTTTTGGTATTCAAAAATTGTCTCCCTGGTAATATGGTTTGTTCCATTTTTAATCGAAATTCCCGCATTTATTTATCTTTTTATTTGGTTTACTATACAAATTCTAAATGGAACATTATCTAACATAACAGGTTCAGGTGTTGCATATTGGGCTCACGCAGGTGGTTTCATATACGGAATGATTATTGGTAGTAGGGTAAGGAGGAGGTATTATATATGAAAAAAGTGGTAATATTAACAACCGGTGGAACAATTGCAATGGTTAAAAATGAACAAGGTGTAGTCCCATACGACAAGGGTAGTGCTTTGATAAGTGAAATACCTTCGCTCAAAAATCTCGGTGTTAAAATTGAAGTCAGAGAATTTTCAAATATACCAAGTCCTCATATGACTCCACAGAAAATGTGGGAGCTTTCAAGAACTATAGATGAAATTCAAAAAGATGATGATGTTATTGGTGTTGTTGTAACCCATGGTACAGATACACTTGAGGAAACTTCTTATCTTTTAGACTTGACTTTAAAATCTGAAAAACCTGTTGTTTGTACAGCAGCTATGAGAAATATCGGAGAACTTGGAACAGATGGTCCAAGAAATGTTTATTCTTCTGTATTAACAGTTTTATCTCCGCAAGCGAATCAAATGGGGGTAATGGTTTGTTTAAACGATGAAATCCACGCAGCAAGAGAAGTAACAAAAACTTATACAAGCAACGTGGCAACTTTTGACTCTCCAGGCTATGGACCTTTAGGAATTGTTGATGAAGATAATGTCATATTTTACAGAAAATCTCTTACAAGGGAAAAAATTTTAGTCGATAAAATAGAAGAGAAGGTGGCACTAATAAAGACTTTTACTGGAGACGATGGAAGACTATTAAAATATGCTGCAGAAATAGGTTACAAAGGAATAATACTTGAGGGATTTGGAAGAGGAAATGTTCCACCATTAGTAGCAGAAGCGGTTGAGGAAATTGTAAAAGAAAAGAAAATACCTGTAATAATTACCTCAAGATGTTTTAAAGGTAGAGTATACCCTGTGTATGGATATGATGGCGGAGGAGCTGATTTGAGGAAAAAAGGTGCTATTATGAGTGAACATCCAATAGGACAAAAAGCAAAGATAAAATTGATGGTTGTCCTTGGAAAAACAAATAACTTAGACGAAATAAGACAGTATTTTGAACCCAACATTTCAAGGAGGATTATACTACATGAAGGATAAAGATTTAAAGGCTGCTTTTTTTGTTGGAATATACGCTTTAATTTTTCTTATTTTCTGTATTATTTTCGATACAATTCTAAATATCTTTGTTTTTACATTAATGTCTGTTTTGATTGTGAATCTGATCGCTAAATTCTTTAAACTCATTAAGATTTCTACAAAGAGTTCCATAATTTTGGGATTGATAATTTACTTTTTCATAATTATTTATGGTATAATATTAATAATCCCATCTGTGGCTCAACAATTTGGAGAATTTATTGCTACAATAAATTCGGTCTTTGAGAATAAAGCATGGGAAAGTTATCTAGAGAACAACCCCGAACTTCTCAGCGGAGTAAATGACGTTATGAATTGGGTAAGGCCAAAATTGAATGATCTGACAACTTCTCTGCTAAATAACGTAGCAAAAGGAACGCCTACATTTTTTATAACTATATTCTACTCAATCCTACTTACAATATACATCCTACTGTACTCTTCATGGTTAAAAAACACATTCCCTAATTTATTCCCGAAAGATATTAGAAACGATGTAGCAACTTTCTTTGACAAAGTATACTCTACTCTCTCTAATTTTGTAAACGTTGTGGTAATTAATGCGGTAATAACAGCTATAGCTTTTTATATCGTGTCATCGTTTTACTTTAAGGAAATTGCAGCTATATTGTCATTTTGGGCAGGTATAACAAATTTGATACCAATAGTTGGAGTATTTTTTGAGTATGTACCTGTGTTTTTATTTTCACTAACACTCGGCCTAAAAGGATTTATAATTGTAAATATTTTTGTTATAGCTATTCATCTTGCACTTTTCATAATTTTTGTAAATGTTATGAAGATGAATCTTAACTTGAATCCTGTTTTAATGATAATTGCTATAATAATTGTTAATCAGATATTTGGGCTTGTTGGTACCTTCTTTGCTGTTCCACTTTTGATATTTGTTGTTGCATATTGGGAAAAATTTGTAAAACCAAAATTTGAAATTTAATTTTTGGAGGTGGTTTATATGAAAAGAATTATTTATTTAATAATCTCTTTTATAGCTTTAACTTTTCTATTTTGGTCCTGTGGATTGAGAATTCCAAATGAACTTCCTAAAAATATTGAAGTCAAGTATACAAAACACGTAGAGTTACCTATAACAACATTTAAATTTGAAACAAAAGATATCACTAATAGTTTAGTTAATAGCATGCAAGAACAAGGTATTAGTGTTATTAATGGTAATCCCGTAACATTGCAATACGCTACAAACATAGAATTTTCACCAAAAGATTTGCTAAATGATTTTGAACAACAAATCAACAGCTTTTTGGAAAATTTTAAAAATAGTGTAAGTCTTTCATTCTCTGCTGATCAAGCCTTTGATATTGTTGCACAATCAACTGCGATCACTTTACCTAATGTTCCATCACTGACAGGAGAAATTAACTTAGATCCTATATCTTTTAATGACTTATCTCTATTATCACTTAAGATCCCATTAAGTAGTTCTCAAAGTTCTGTGTCTACTGATGTAACATTTGAAACAGACAAATTTTCTTCTATACATTTTAATGCAGGAAACGTAATTTTAACAAGCACTAACCCTGATCTTGAATTGGGAATAATAATATCTGGTAAAGAATTTAAAAACAATGATTCTGTTGCAAATTTAACACTGGAAAATGGCCAAACAATAACATTAGTCGGAACATATACAGGTTCAGAAGTATATACTACAGCAGATGTTGAAGTAAAACTCGTCAATTTAAAAATTGACAAAGGAACAGGTATAAACAGTATAAATTCCAAAGTAACAATAACACCTATATCCTTAAACGCACTCGATACTAAAGAATATCAGATAAAACTTTCTGGAAATGTTTTATCTGACTTTTTAATTAACGCTACAAATTTGAATTTAGAAAAAGAAATCGTTATTAAATCCGAAAGTCAGATCATTGCTTCAGGAAGCCCTGTAACTTTCGACGAAAGTAAATCAATAAGTTCTACGATTCCTCTTACAATAGAAGCTACATTGACACTTTCGGGAAGTAGTGTAGATTTAGATATTTCAAAACCGATTACTTACTCAATTATTCCAAATACCTCAATTACAGAAATACAAAATTACCCAATTAACTTTAGACAAACTATAGAGCTTCCAGCAAATTTGATTGAAACAAAAATAGGAACAGGCACTGTTAATTTAGAATTTAGTGGGCTCTCAGATCTACAAGTTACTGGAAGTGTTTTTGATAGCACGACTACTAATTCAATAACATCTTCAGGTACAATAGCATACATAGATTTCTCAGGCATTTCTCTGCCGGCTACTATAAATCTACAAACTATCTCAGGAAAAATTACAGGCAATCAAATTTCTTTTTCTGGGCTCTTATCTGATGATTTTGAAATTGAACAAGCAAAAATTTCAAACGAATTTTTAAATTCTTCAAAGCAAAACTTATCATTTGAAATTCCTACTGAAGTTAAAGATTTTCTAAATTCTGTCGATGCAACTATTGTAATAAACATGGATTATGCAGCAACTAATATATCTGACTTAAAGTTAATTGTCCAATCGAACTTCTTTGAAAACAAAGAAATTCTACTCAGCGATTCTGGAAATGCTACAATAAGTAATAATATAAACACTCTTGATTTTAACTCCCTAAGCCAAATAAACATTTCTATAGAGGCAACCGGAACACCTATAATAAGGAATATAAAAAAGGGAAAAACTTATGGTATTGATTTGACAATTTCTATTCCGAATTTTGATCTCGACAATTTCAACGTAAAATCTCAAAAATTAGAAATATTACCACAAACTACACTCGTTGACTTATCAACAATGGATGCTTCTGATATTCTTTCTAGCCTTGATATAGATATTGACATGCCCTTAAAATTCGTAGCAACAAACACTTCAATAGATGCAACCTTAAGTTTATTATTATCTAATAAAAAATTTGAAATTGCATCAAATAGTGGAACTGTTAACATAGGTAATTATATTGAACAATTGCTTAGAAATGCTTCACCTATCACTATATCAGCATCACTTGTGACAAGTGATGGGGTTTTAACAAAAGATTCTATCTTTGGTTTTGATGCATTAGTATCTATACCTCTTGCCGGAACACCAACAAAGAATATTGAATTGTACAATAGTTCTAACGATAATTCGTTAGACTTAAGCAACATTTCTCCATTGGTTAATATAATTGACTCAGCAACAATCACGTTTGCTAAATGGGAAAATTCAACTGGATTAGAAGCAAAAGCTTCAATTAACGGAAAAGAACTCTTAATTGGAAAATCCACACCAACAATTTCTTTAACAAAGACAGAATTAGAAGGATTAATAAATTCTCCAAATATTGCTATTTACTTACCTAAAGATAATTTCATACAATTTAATTCAGAAGGTTTTATTGATATTGCACCGTATTTAATATTAGATTTGAAAGTTGCAACAAACGTTACATTTGAAGGAGGGATGTAATTATGAAAAAGATGACCTTGATATTCTTATTTGTGCTATCTATTTCAATTTTTGCGAGTGTTTTAAATCCTTTTGGAAATTATACAAATCCTGGTCTTGTGCTAGAACAGAATTTCTATCTTGCTGGTGCTAACTTTTATTTTGATTTGTTTTTTAAACAAGACCTATTAACAATTAAAGATTTAAATATATTACTTAATCAAGGAATATTAAATTTAAACAATATAAAAAAGATTTCATTTTATTCATCAGTTAACAGCTCAGCATACGGAACATTTAAACTTGGAGGTTTTGCAGTTTCTCCTTTCTTTAATGTTGATGGAAATCTTGGATTGTTCATTCCAGATGAAATTAAAAATTTTATTCTCAACAAAGACATAGAAATAGATAAAACATATAAATATCAATTAGATGATAGAAAAAGATTTTTGCTTGCAAATTCTTTTTCAAACATTGGCTTAACAATAAACGTTGGAAAAATCTTTATCGCTCCCTATTTTTATGTCCCTATACTATATACACCTGTTAAAAACGATCAACAAACATTATATTTCAAATACACTTCTTCATCATCTCCTGCAAAAATCTATTTTAATCTAGACAGCAAAGCAAGTATATATTCAATTTTACCGTTGGATCAAATATCTTCTGATAATTTTGACTTAAATAACTTTATCAATTCGCTCGACACGAATGACTTAGGCATTTCTCTTTCATTAGGATATAATTCGGATAACTTCGGCTTTTCCATAAACAACGTAAAAATAAAACCATCTACTGCAAAATACAGAACTACTCTTACTATGCTTGCTACCTTAACATATGAAGCTTCCAATTTGGATATATCTCCAAATTTTGATGCAACTACCACGCTAGAAAATTTTCAAGAAAACGGCATTTCTGTTTTTGAAGTTCCTAATATAAGTGCATATTTACAAACTTCCGGAAAAACTATAAACCTTGGCGTTAGAGGAAATTATGTATTAGATGAAACAAATCTCAACTGGAAAGCAGGATTATTTGTTAATGGTAACTTTAAAATTCTGTATCCTTATTATTTTATTGATTATATAAATCCAGCAAAAGCATTTGTACACACTATTGGAAGCGAGTTTGATATTCACATTATTTACTTAAATGTTAACTTAAAACTCATTTCTCACGATATCTCACCATTCAGTGCAAACTCATTTGGTTTGAGTTTTAGCTTTGGCTTCGGTATCTAGACTATACAAACAATTTTATTTATGATATACTTATTCTGAACAATTTTTAAAGAGGAGAGTTGAAGAGTATGCATGATCACCATCACGAACATAAGCATGAACACGAACATTTAGAGGCTTTTACACTTTATGATGAAGAAGGAAACGAACACAACTTTATACTATTAGCCGAAATTGAAAATGAAGGTTCAGATTATTGGGCTTGTGAAGAAATATTTGTGGAAAACGAAGAAATAACAGATTTTGGAGAACTTTACATATTCAAAAAGACCGTTGATGAAGAAGGAAACGTATTCCTTGATACTATCGAAGACGAAGATGAATTTAACAGAGTTGCAAAAATGTTTGAAGAAATGTCCGACTTTGAGATAGTTGATGATGAAAACGAAGATATTGACAATTAAAAGTTAATTTGTTAAAATATTTTCAGGTTGCAGGCGTAGCTTCAAGAGGTGGAGCGCCTCCTTGGTAAGGAGGAGGGTGTGGGTTCGAGTCCCACCGCCTGCTCCAAAAGGCCTCTTTTAAGAGGCCTTTTTGTGTTATAATATATAAGGAGGCTTTTCTTTTGAAAATACTCTTTTCCTTAGTTCTGACTTTATCCATTACAATTTCCATATTTTCATATACTGTATATTTTGAAATAGAAAACTTAGAAAAACTTGAAGATGACATATTTTTAGCTGGTTCTTTTAATAGTTGGAAATATGGTGATCCAAATTTCAAGTTTGAATTTAAAAATGGAAAATATATCCTAAAGACTGAACTTTCTGGGATTATAAAATTTACAGTAAATAGAGGTAGTAAAGATAAATCTGAAATTGGAAGTGTCAGAATTGCACGTATATTTAAGGATAATATTAAAATAAAGTTATTTGTAAAAGGATTTAGTGATATGAAAGGAAAATTAATAAAATATGAAAATTTTTATTCCCCACAACTAAAAAATTTTAGAGATATTATTGTATATATCCCACCAAAACACAAAGAAAACCTTCCAGTAATTTACATGCACGATGGGCAAAATCTATTTGATAAAAAAACATCTTTTATAGGAATAGAATGGAAAATAGATGAAACATTAGATGAATTAATAAATAAAGGAAAAATTGAACCAATCATTGTTGTTGGAATATACAACACAGAAAATAGACTTTATGAGTATAGCCCATGGTATGATGAGAAATTTAAAGCTGGTGGTAAAGGTGATTCCTACATAAAATTTATCGTTGAAACACTCAAGCCCTTTATTGACAATAATTTTAAAACAAATAAAGAGAAAATTTTCATTGGTGGCTCATCTATGGGGGGGTTGATATCTTTATATGCCTTGGCAAAATATCCAGAAATATTTTCAGGTGCAATTGTAATGAGTCCTTCTTTGTTTTTTGCAAACAGGAAAATTTTTGAATATATAAAAGATAATCCTCCAAAAGGAAAAATCTATATGGATGTAGGAAAACTTGAAGATAAAGAAATGGTAATACTTGCAAACAAAATGAAAGAACTTTTAAACGATTTTTCTGTTAAAATTTATTTTAGAATAGATGAAAATGGAAAACACAATGAATATTTTTGGGGTAAAAGATTTAAAGATGCTATAATAAAGATTTTAAACGATTAATCGGGAGGGATGTATATGAAAAAATTAGTTATTACTATTATACTATTATTTAGCATTTTACAATTTGGAATCAGTTTATTAAATCCTTTTGGCCCAACTATTTTTCCAGTAGCACCTATCCTTGGCGAAAAAGTAAAAGGAGAAGTTGGAATTTCAATTGAGCTTTGGAAAAATCTAGATGAAGTAATCTCAAAGGTATCATCAAATTATTCAAAGTTTGTAGTACTTCCAATTACAACGGCAGCAAATATATATTCAAGCGGAGTAGATATAAAATTAGTTGGTGTACATGAATGGAAAGTTTTTTATTTAATTGCAAACGAAGACTTTAAAGATTTAAGTTCACTTAAAGGAAAAACAGTATATTCTGCTCACGGCCGTGGACAAACAGTTGATGTTTTACTTAGATATCTTTTGGTACAAAACGGCCTTAAACCAGATGTTGACGTAAAATTTGCATATGCGGCTCCTCAAGAAATTGTAGCACTTTTTAAATCAAAGAAAATAAATTATGCAGCTCTTCCAGAACCCTTTGTATCAATGTGTCTTGATAGTGGAAAAATAGTTCTTGACTTCCAACAAGAATGGAATAAAATATCAAATTCATCATTAGGTATTCCTATTGCAGGATTATTTGTAGTAGGTAAAATTACAGAATTTGAAAACGTAATCAATGATGTTGAAAAAACATTCAAAAAAAGCGTTAAATATGCAAATAGTCATATAGATGAAGCACTTGAAATTACAAGTAAATATCTTCCTATTCCATCTGTTATTCTAAAAAAATCACTGGAAAGAACAACATTTAAATATATACCAATTAACGAATGTAAAAATGAAGTTCATTACTTTTTGAAAACAATGCATGAGCTTTATCCAGAAGGCATTCCACAAGTACCTGACGAGGGTTTCTATCTAAAATGAAATTTTTATACGGACTAATTTTATTCATCCTTATTTGGTGGATTTTTTCGATAATAATAGATTCTCAACTCATCCTCCCTACACCAATCTCTGTAGGGAGGGTTTTTATTGATCTTGCCCAAACCAAAACCTTATGGTCTTCTCTGCTTTCAACAGTACTTAAAGGTATTATTGCACTAATAATTACAATCATTCTTGGTTTTTTCTTTGGCTTTTTAATGGGAATATTTGATGTGCTATACGAACTTTTTAGACCTGCATTTACTATTTTTCAATCAGTACCTGTAATATCCTGGCTTGTTTTAGTAATATTTGTTTGGGGGATTGGTTTTAAAGGACCAATTGTAATATCTGTTCTATCACTTCTTCCAAACACGACCTTTGCAATAGCTCAAGGAGTCAAAAATACTGACAAGAAACTAATTGAAATGGCATATGTTTATAATGTTCCAAAAAAAAGAATAGTAAAAGATATCTACATAGGCTCAGTAATCCCGTTTCTATTTACCGCACTAGAGGTCATCTCTGGAAACATATGGAAAGTTATAATAGTCTCTGAATATCTAGCAGGGAATGAAGGCATTGGTGTTCAAATTGCTTGGGCAAGACAATATGTAAACGTTCCAAAAGTATATGCTTTAACTATATTTGCTATACTCCTGGGAATATCTTCAGAAAGGCTAATAAAATTCATTATAAAAAGGAAGGAATTTTATTATGCTTCTTAAATTAGAAAACGTCTCCAAAAACTTTAGAAAATTATGCATTTTTAAAAACATAAACCTTTCAATCTCAAAAGGAGAAAAAGTTGCCCTTCTTGGACCCTCCGGATGTGGTAAAACTACACTTTTGAGGATAATAGCAGGTCTAGAGAATGCCGATGGAAAAATTGAGAAAAATTTTGATAAAATAGGATATATCTTTCAAGAACCAAGACTAATCCCATGGAAAACAATATATGAAAATCTCAAATTTGTATCTGAAGATAGTAAAAAGATTGATAATATTCTTAAATCTCTAAAACTATATGAATTTAAAGATTATTATCCTATTAAACTTAGCGGAGGTATGAAGCAAAGGGTAAATCTTGCAAGGGCACTACTTATTAAACCAGAATTACTATTACTTGATGAGCCATTTTCATCTCTTGATATCCACATAAAATGGAATTTAATAAAGGATCTAAACACTCAAATAGATAAAAATCATATAACTACTATTCTTGTAACTCATGATTTAAAAGAAGCATTAATGTTATCCGATAAAATATACGTTCTTTCAAACAGACCTGCAAAAATCATTAAAGAGTTTTTAACCAGTCAAATCAATGAATCTGACCTGTCAAATGAAATTATTAAGTTGTGGGGTGGGTAAAAATGTACATTCACAAGATTAAAAAGACTGGGAATATGAAAGTTGATGCTTTTGTTTTAACTGACAACTTATCAGAAATATCCGAAGCAATTGAACAACTTAAAAACGTGGCTTCTCTTCCAACTATAGTGAAAGCCGCTTATGCAATGCCTGATATTCATTGGGGGTATGGATTTCCGATTGGAGGTGTTGCTGCTTTTTCTAACATAATAAGTCCTGGTGGTGTAGGCTTTGATATTAACTGTGGAGTTAGATTGCTTAAAACACAAATAGACTATAATGACTTTAAAAAATATATAGAAAGCACTATTAAAGAACTCTATGATGTAATACCTGTTGGAGTTGGAGCAACATCAAAAAAATTTGATAAAAAATCTTTTAAAAAAATAATAGAAGAAGGCACCAAAAGAGCAATTGAAATGGGATATGGGCTTTCTGAAGATTTAGAATACATTGAAGACTTTGGAAAAATTTCTCCTGCAAGTATGGAAGACATCTCTAAAACAGCATATGAAAGAGGCAGAGAAGAACTAGGTACACTTGGTGCTGGAAATCACTTTATTGAAATTCAAAAAGTTGAAGAAATATATGATGAGAAAAAAGCAAATATTTTGGGGCTTTATAAAAATCAAATAGTAATAATGATTCACACAGGTAGCAGAGGTTTTGGACACCAAATTGCAACTGATTATATAAAGCTGATGAGAAATTTAAACAGCGACCTTCCAGACAAACAACTTGCTTACGCTTATTTTGATAGTGATCTAGGGCAAAAATATTATTCTGCGATGAATTGTGCGGCAAATTATGCGTTTTCTAATAGGCAGATTATCACACATTACATAAGAAAAGTTTTCTCCAAATATTCAAAAGTTGAAATCGTATACGATGTTGCACACAATATTGCAAAAGTTGAAATACATGACAATCAAAAGGTAATAGTTCATAGAAAAGGTGCAACAAGAGCGTTTGGGCCAAACAATCCAGATATTCCTGAAAAATATAAATCCATCGGCCAGCCTGTTTTAATTCCTGGCAATATGGGAACTGCTTCGTATGTAATGGTAGGGACAAACAAAAATTTTGCATTCTCTTCCACAGCTCACGGAGCAGGAAGAGTTTTAGGCAGAAGACAAGCTTTAAAAAAACTTAGTTTAAACCAAGTCCTTTCAAATCTTCAAAAAAGAGGTATAATAGTTAAAAGTAAATCTAAAAAAACAATATTAGAAGAGGCTCCTGATGCTTATAAGAAAATAGACAGAGTTGTTGAAATTGTAGACAAATTAAATCTTTCTAAAAAAGTTGCCAAATTAATTCCTCTGGGGGTTATTAAAGGATGACCAAAAACGAATCTTTATTAATAGTGGAAGGGATATTTTCAAATTTTTATTTTATTCTGACTCAGGGAGTTGTTTTTACCTCTATTGCACTTTTCTTTAATTTTAATGAAGTGCTTTTGGGTATAACAGCTGCCTTTCCTATGGTATTCCAACTACTTCAAATAGTCACTCCTTCTATTATAGAAAAATTCAAACACCGTAAAAGACTTTTAATGTTATTCAATTCGTTCAAGCTACTTTGGTTTGTTGTTGTCATTTCAATAATGCTTGGTAAAAAATCCCCAGTAATTTTAATACTTACATTTGCAATTTCACAAGCTTTTACTTCATTGGCAGGGAACACCTGGTCTTCACTTGTTTCGGATATAATTCCTTCTGAAAAAAGGGGAAGATATTTTGGTATTAGAAGTGTTTTAATTTCTTTTTCAACACTGCTAATTTTCTATCTATTTTCATATATTATAGACAATGTTCCTGAACCATATAATTATATATACGTAATTTCAATAACGTTAATAGGAACAATTTTGGGACTTATATCGTTAATTCCCGTAGATGATCCACCTTTAAAGAGTTTAGGAACTATTAGTGAATTAAAAGAAGTTTTTAGTGAAAAAAACTTCTTGAAACTAGCATTTGCAAATATGTATTGGAATTTTATCTTATTATTAACCGCACCATTTTTTTCATACCATCAGCTTAAAAACCTTCATATTCCCATGACATATATAAGTTATGCAACTATAGTAATGACACTTATATCCATGCTTTTCTATTTCATATGGGGAAAAATGAGTGATAAATTAGGTAATAAAACTATAATGGTCTCTGGTATCCTTATTGTATCATTTACGCCATTTATATGGATACTAATGAATGAAAAATATTGGCCAATTGCAATGGGACTTGATGCCGTAATATCTGGGATAGGCTGGGCCGCCATAAACCTCTCACTATTAATACTTCCAATGGAAGCTGCAAAGAGAATATCCCCTATGTATTTTGCAGTATTTGGTTTTTTTGGAGGACTTGGTGGACTTATAGGGTCACTCTCAGGTGGATACTTTGCCGCAATATTTAACAAATACAATTTTTATATCAATGACTATCATATATTTGGTATACAAATTTACTTTGTAATTGAAGGTATACTTAGGCTCCTTGCAATTCCAATATTTGCATCTGTTAAAACGCAAAAGTATGTTTCTCCAACTCTCTTTGTATTTAATGTACTGAATGTAATTTCAAGACGACCAACACAAAAAATATATGAAAATGCAAAAATTGAAAGTGCTTATATATTAAAAAAAGTTCCTCTAAAAAAGGAAAGAGTAAAAAGATGGTGGTAGTATTTTAAATTTTAATGTATTTGGTATCAAATTTGCTAGAAAATTGTTTTGTATAAAAAGAAGGTTATATATTTTATCTTTGCATCCAATCTTTAATACGCCATATAAATATCAGACCTAAAAATATTGGAATATAATAGCTAAAAAGTCTCCACAAAAGTATAGCACGAGAAATTATAGACGAAGAAATTATCCCTCTTAAAGATAGTTGATACATCCCCTCAATTCCTCCTGCTGCGCCAGGAGTAGGGGCAAAATATGCAACCGTGTTTATAAGTGATAAAATTCCCACCAGTCTCAAAAAAGAAATATCCATATGTGCAAAATGTTTGAACATGAGATAAAATGGCACGGCATGTAAACAAACTATAACAAACCAAAAGGCCGTATCAATCAAAACTATGTATGCATTCTTATTCCACATATTAAAGACACTTTCTTTTAGATTTGAAAGCCAATTTTCTAACTTTGTCAAATCCAGTTTAAATAATTTTGATAGCGGTTTTATTAAAAAGCGAAAGATTTGTGGGAAAAACATGAAAATTAAAATCGCTACAGTCAATGCAACTTGAACTATAAAACCAATTAAAATTATAACTTTACTAACATTTCCAAAATTCAAATTTTTAAATGCATATTTAAAAATCCAAACATCCAAAATTATATTTACAACAAAAGTCTCAAATAACCTAGTTGAAATAAAATTTGTACCATCTTCACTCTTAACTCCCAATTTTGAAAGATGATAAATCTGAAAAGGCTGCCCTCCAACATAAAGGGGCGTAATGTAAGAAAAAAAGTTACCAAAAAAATAATTCTCAAAGCAATCTATATACCTTACTTTGTATCCAAGAACCTTTAAAAAAATTTTTGTGCTAAGCCCTCCAATTAGGTACATTAAAATATAACCTACTAGCGTATAAACAAATATATATGCTGGTATATTTTTTAATCCAGATATATCACCTTGAAAAAATTGTATGGCAATTATTATTCCCAAACTAAGTACAATTGCAATTATTGCGTTTAATATTAATTTTTTCTTCATTCTTTCTTTTTACCTCCCAAAAGGAGTAAATATCCGGACATGCCAAGTGAAGAAATAAAATAACCAATCACAAGTATGTACATCCCCAACTTAACTTGACCAAACAAAGGTAAAAAGAAAAATGCCAACATTTCATAATCCATCCAGGTCGGGACAGGTGAAATGTAGTATCCTTCTACTTTCTTTTCTTTTTTGAAATCTTTAAAACTTTCTTTTGCTTTAGGATAAAGCCAAAGACCTGCTGAAAATGAAACAAGCCATATAAATAATATTAATAACCATCTCTCATCTAAAGTACTTTTATACAAGTACCATGAAATCCCTGCAGTACTCCCAACAAGTCTTAAAGAATCTGTCCAAACTTCAAGTATTACTCCAAGCATAGACGTTTTATTTAATGCCCTTGCCGAAGGGCCATCAATAGCATCAAATAAAAACGCAAGAAAATAAAAGACAGCCCCTTTAACAAATAATCCTTTTGAAAAATCAACAATAGAAAATACTGTAAAAATTCCAGATAAAATACTGATATAATTGGGATGTATCTTCAAAAAGTTAACATTAAGCCAAACAAAAAGTGAAGCCACTCTATCAACAAAAACGTAACAAATTGGTGCAGCTGGAGTATCAAAATACTTCATAACCTCTTTATATCTCATCTTTTCACCTCAAACCCATTAAGATGATTTACAATTCTATAGTAATCTTCTATATAATCTACTTCTCCCCAGAATAACCCCTTAATATCTTTAACATAAACATTTCTCTCATTAATGAAAGAATACAAAACATTTTCCCACCAAAGATCGTACTTTTCTTGAGAAACCAAAAGTTCTAATCTTTCTCTAAACTTTTCCTGAAATTCCTTTCTTATTATAGACACACCTACATATTCTCCTGAAATTTTTTCAGGCAAAAGCTCTTTTCCGTGATCTTTTAGTATATTATCCTCTACATAAAATAAATAATCACCTTCTTCTTTTCTAGAAGAATCGTACAACATTAAAATGTCTTCTTTTGAATTACACAAAGTTTTCAAAATTTCCTCATCCCAGTAAACATCGGCATTTGCAACTATTATATCTTCTTCCCCAGAAAATTCATCCTTTGCAAACCAAAGTGAAGCTATACTATTAGTAACAGAATAAAAAGGGTTATAATAAATTTTAACTTCATCAAGTATTTCTAAAAATAATTCTCTTTTATAACCTAAAACTACCGAAACATCTATGTTATTATGCTTCAACATCTCAATCGTTCTCAATATAAGTGGTTTACCTTTTATATCTACAAGAGATTTTGGAATATTAGATATCTTTCTAGAAATTCTTGTCCCTTTTCCTGCAGCAAGAAGTATAGCTTTCATTTTACCATCCTTTCTAGATATGATACTAAAACTTCATTATCCTTTTTTGTAAGATTACCTATGTGTCCGATTCTAAGAAGCTTGTCTTTTAACTTTCCTCCACTTGGTGTCACATATATTCCTTCCTCTTTTAGTCTTAAAAATATATCAAATGCATTGTCAACTAAAATTGGCGTTAGTGCATTTGAAAGTGGGTAATCTGGTATCTTTACAAGTGATTTAACACTTTCTCTAAAATGATGTGCAAGACTTTTTGATTTTAAAATATAACTTTCTATCCCATTTTCTTTTATACTCTTTAATTTTGCATATAATTGATAAACAATTGAAACGGCTGGTGTAAACGGTGTTTGTCCTCTTTCCATGTTTTGAAAGTAATCTTTTAAGTCAAAATACATACTTTTAACTTCGTTTTCTAAAACTTTTTTATAAGCTCTATCACTTAAAAACAAAAATGATAACCCCGGAGCAAGAGCTAAAGCTTTTTGGGAACTTAAAATCACACAATCAACATTATACTTTTTCATACTAAATTCATCGGCTAAAAAAGAACTAATTGCATCAACAACAAGCATCATGTTATTCTGACGGCAAAATTCCGATAAAAGTTCTATATCATATAGTTGTCCTGTAGATGTTTCATGAATATTTACTAAAAGCCCCGTATAATCTTTTCCATTAAATTTTTTAAAATGAGCTTTTGTAAGTTTTTCACCAAAGGATAATTTAATTTCATCATAACTAATTTGGTGAATTTTACAAAGCTTAGCAAATCTATCCCCGAAAGTTCCTCCGTTAATCACAAGTACTTTATCTTTGTTTGAAAAAATATTCATAACAGCTGCTTCCATTGCACCCGTACCTGAAGCAGTCAAAATTGCAAATTTTGAATCTTCAGGTGCATCTATTACCTCTTTAAAAATATCCTCTATCTCCAACATCATTTTAGAAAATTCAGGTGTTCTAAAATATGGTATAGGCTTTCCGCCTATATCTAAAATTTCTTCTTCCATCTCAACAGGACCAACGGTAAAAAGTTTAATAATTCCACCCCCTATTTTTTAAACCATTCAATAATTGTTTCTGCAACCTCTTCTTTTTCTATATCATTTGTCATTACATGTCCTGTTTTTTTAAAGATTTTCAACTCTTTACTTTTTGAAGAAACGTTGTTATAAATGTAATGCGCAGCTTCTAACGGAACCGTCAAATCCTTTTCTGATGCAAGAATTAAAATATCAGAGTTTATATATTTTAATCTTTTTCTAGCAATTTTCATTAATTTATACAAATACTTTGCCTGAAGTGGCCAATTATATGACCAATATTCTTTTGAAAGATACTGCAAATCTTTATTTTCATAAGTTCCGTTATATCCTTCCCTTTTTATTTTCTTTAAAAAAAGAGAAATATATGGAGTTAACGCTATCTTTTTTTCAGTAGTAAAAATTGCGCCTGCAATGCTAACAATCTTTCTCGGATTAAAAATACTTGCAAGAATTAATGTTAATACGCCTCCCATGGAAAGACCAGCTACATAAACTTCTTTACACTTTCCAGATAAATCAAAATAACTGTCTATGACCCTTCTAAGCCAATCTCTGTGATTACTTTTTAAAAAATCTTCGCTTGATGTACCATGGCCAGGAAGTCTTGGAACATAAACGGTAAAACCTTGTTCATTTAATTTTTCTGCCAAAAATTTCATATCATGAGGACTGCCAGTATAACCATGGATAAGTAAAACACCTATACCGTTATTCCCCTCAAGAAAAATTGGTTGTGATACTTCCACCGTTTTTATATTAGTGCTAAATTTTAATAAATTCATATAATTCCCCCTCAAAAATTTTATATACTCTATTATTATACTCCAATATTAAAAAGCACACCAGCTTTTTATTAATTTGTACAAATTCAATATAAAAGGTAAAATATAATTAGAGAGGAGGGAGAGTATGAAATACTCATTAAAAAATGGAAAAGAAATTAATTTTGATCACACTTATATAATGGGAATAGTAAATGTAACTCCAGACTCTTTTTATCCTGGAAGTAGAATTGATCGTGATAGGCTAATCGATACAGTCTCTCAAATGATTAAGAATGGAGCAGAAATAATAGATGTTGGTGGTGAAAGCACAAGGCCTGGCGCACAAGAAGTATCTTTAGAAGAAGAATTAAACAGAGTCGTTCCTGCAATAGAGATTATAAAAAATAACTTTGACATAATCGTATCAGTTGATACCTATAAATCAAAGGTTGCAGAGGAAAGCCTTAAATTAGGAGCCGATATAATAAATGACATAAGTGCTTTTAGATTCGATGAAAACATGGTAAACGTCGCAACAAAATATGATTGCCCCGTAATATTAATGCACATGAAAGGAACACCAAGGAATATGCAACAAAATCCTTTCTATGAAGACACAGTAGGTGAAATAATTACATTCTTAAAAGAAAGAATTGAATTTTCAAAAAAACACGGAGTAGAAAAAATAATAATTGATCCAGGTATTGGTTTTGGAAAAAGATTAATAGATAACCTTTTAATCCTAAAACATATTGATGAATTCAAAAAACTTGGATATCCTGTTCTCGTTGGAGCAAGTAGAAAATCTATGATAGGTATGATATTGGACCTTCCTGTCGAAGAAAGACTCGAAGGAACTTTAGCCATAACAGCATATTCAGTAATGAAAGATGTAGATATAATAAGAGTTCATGACGTAAAAGAAAACTATAGAGTAGTAAAAGTAATTGAGGCGATTAAAAATGCGGCTCGATAAATTTCTATCCAACGCAAAAGTTGGTTCAAGAAAACAAGTAAAAAAACTAATAAAGAAAAAAAGAGTAAAAGTAAATGGAAACGTTGTAACAAAACCTGAGTTTAATGTAGATGAAAATGATGAGGTATTTGTGGATGATATTGAGGTAACACCTCATCATGACGTTTATATTGTTTTTAACAAACCTTCAGGATTTACATCAAGTAAATCTGAATATGAAAGAAACATCTTTGAATTTATAGATCATCCTTACCTTGACGAATTACATATAGTAGGTAGACTTGATAAAGACGTAGAAGGCCTGATCTTAATAACCAACGATGGGAACTTTACCCACAAAGTAATATCACCAAAATCAAATGTAGAAAAAGAATATATTGTAAAAATAGAAGGAGTACTAACCAAAAAAATGATTGAAATTGCAAGTAATGGCATAACTCTCAATAATGGTATCAAATTTAAACCGGCAAAGATCACAAAAATTGACGATGAAACTATCTCGTTAGTTATTACAGAAGGAAAATTCCATGAAGTAAAGTTAATTGTAGGTTTCTTAGGTCTTAAATATAAAAAGATTAAAAGGATTAGAATAGGAAAACTCAATTTAAATGACTTTAACCTAAATTTGGGGGAATGGAAAGAAATAGACTATAATACAGCGAAAAAGGCTCTTGAATCATAATTATCTTTGATAAAGTGTAATTTTTTTCAAAAAACACTCATCAAAAAAGTTTTACTTTTAAGTTACATAATGTTATAATTTCTCCGTAAATTGTGGGGAGGTGTAACGATGAGTCAACTATCTAAAGAAATTACATTAGAACTAGTAAGAGTAACTGAAGCAGCCGCACTTATGGCTAGTAAATATTTAGGTAGAGGCGACAAAGAAATGGTCGATAAATTGGCTAGTGATGCCATGCGTGGAATGCTAGACTATATAGATATGCAAGGTGTTGTTATAATCGGTGAGGGCGAAAAAGACAAAGCACCAATGCTATATATCGGAGAGCAAGTTGGAAACTGGGAACCAAACACTCCAGAACTAGATATCGCAGTAGATCCAATAGATGGCACAAGACTTGTTGCATACGGACTTCCGAATGCAATCAGTGTAATTGCTGCTACAGATAGGGGGGCTATAGAATATTTACCGACCTTTTACTCTTACAAACTTGCAGTAGGGCCAGAACTTGCAGGAAAATTGGATATCAATGCGTCGATTAGAGAAAACTTGAGGGTTGCAGCCGCTATATTAAATATAGATATTTCAGAGCTTACAGTTGTTATATTGAACCGTGATAGGCACAGAGAAATAATAGAAGAAGTTAGAAAAGTTGGTGCAAGGATAAAACTCATTAGCGATGGCGATATAGCTGCTGCAATAGCAACTGCTCTGCCTGAAAGTTACGTTGATATTTACATAGGAATCGGTGGATCTCCAGAAGCTACCTTAGCTGCTGCTGCATTAAAATCTTTAGGTGGAGAAATACAAATTAAACTATGGCCAATAGATGAAAAAGAAAGAAATGATTTAATCGAAAAAGGTTATGATCTTGAAAAAGTATATAAAACAGATGATTTAATAAAAAGTGATAACGTAATATTTGCAGCTACTGGTGTTACAGATGGAGATCTATTAAGAGGAGTAAAGTATTCAAAAAACATTGCTATAACCGAATCTCTTGTCATGAGATCAAAAACTAAAACACTAAGAAGGATAATATCACATCATAATCTAAAATATAAAACCATACCGCTAAAGAGTGAGGGTGAAGTAAGGTTTATTAATGGAAAAAAAGGCAATGATTAATATACTTTAAAGAACTCCCCTTTTGTAAGGGGAGTTCTTATTTATGATAATCTAACTTCCATTTTCTTTTTTAATTTTCCAAAAAACAAGATAGAAATCAAAACTATTGTTGCTAGTGAAGAAATCATTATTAACCAACCCCACCATTCTAAGCTTTGCTGTTGAATCAAAATACCAAGCGGAATTATTGAACCAAACGCAAGCCCCATGGTAACTGCTTCAAGTATAAGAGTTTGGGAGATAGAAAAAATTCTATTCATATTAACAATCTTCAAATTAGAAGATGAAATTGCAAAATATGCTCCTAATATAGAACTCATTGTAAATAACAAAAGTGCAAAAAGCAAACCTAACAGCACTAACAAATCTAATGAATAGAAGATGCTTGATACAATAAAAATAATTAGAAGCAGTATAATATTAATAAAAACTGGTATAGCTATTTTTGAAAATACAAGAGTTGAAAACTTAACTGGGAATACCGATACATACTCTATTTTTGAAATCTCAGATATCATTAATATTCCTGTTTCAAGTGCTATATAAAAAGTGAAAATAGGAATTGTAAACATAAGTGGACTTAAAATATCTTTATTAATAAACATCATGAAAATGCCAAAACCAATTGGATACAAAACAAAGTATAAAAATTGCTCATACCTTATTGTAGCTTTTAAATCTTTTTTTATTATCGCATTCAAAACTGAACCTGTTCCTTTTATATCATATCTTTTTTTAGAACTTCTTTGAATAGGTTCAAATCCAATTTTGCTGGATATCATTCTAAATAACATAAATAATATTGCAGATGATATAATTGAAAAAATCAATGTTTTTGTTGAAATAAAACTCCATGCCAAAATATTATATTCTTTTGTAGAAAACAAAAACATTTTCACTAAATTCTGTAATTCTGCAACATCAACATCGACTAGTGCAACTACAAAGAAATAAAAGAATATTGATAAAAGAACAATTATCATATAAAACCTTCTTGTAAATGATTTAGAAGTTTTTCCACCAATCAATATTGCTATTGTAGATGATAATAAAAGTAAAAATGATAGGTGAACAATTAATTGTACAATCCCTAAAAGAATATTTCCTTTAGTTGCAATTAAATAAGCTAATGTCACAAATACAAAAAAGACGAGAACATAAATTTGAGATATTGTAGCTGTAAATATCTGAAATACCGTTAAGGTAGTTCTTGAAATCGGCATTGTCAATAAAATTTCTAATTCATCGTTTCGAGAAAGAGAATACATTGCAAGACCTATAAATCCTACAATGAAAAATAAAGACAAGATCGAAACCCAAAAAAGAAACATAAGTCTTGAAGCCGCAGGATCTGCCATATAAAGTTTTTCAAAGATCTGTTTTGAGAAAACAAACACAAATATTCCAAGGGGTATAGAACCAATTGCATAACCAAGAAGTTGCTTTGAAAAATTTTTACTAACAGAAGATTTTTTACTCTTTGTAGTATTCATATAAGGATTGGAAAGATACTTTAATAAAATTATAAACTCCCTCATTATTTCACCCCTTATAGCATTTCAACAATATTTTTTATATCTTCTTCTTGGGCTGTAAGTTCTAAGAATAGATCCTCAAGAGATTTATTTTCACCATTTCTCAAAGTTTCCATAGTTCCCTGAGCAATTATCTTTCCTTTATCAATTATTGCTATTTCATCACACATTTTTTCGGCAATTTCCAAAATATGTGTGGTCAAAAATATCGTAGTACCTTGAGAAGAGTATTTTTTCAAAAGCTCTTTTAGAATCTTTGCGCTTTTTGCATCAAGACCTACCGTGGGTTCATCTAAAAATATTACTTCCGGTTTTCTCATCAAAACACTAATGAGCATTAACTTTTGCTTCATACCGTGAGACATATCAGAGACCTGTTTAAACAGATAATTAACTCCAAATGCTGCAGATAATTCTTGTATTCTCTCTTTTACCTCTTTTCCATTTACTCTATAAATATCCATTACAAACTCTAAATATTCATATCCTTTTAAATGATCATAAATCCTAGGCTCATCAGGAACTACACCTATTCTTCTCTTTATTTCTAGCTCATGTGTTTTCATATTAAGTCCAAGAATTTCAATTTCGCCACTTGTTGGCCTTAAAGAACCAGTTAACATTCTAATAGTTGTTGTTTTACCTGCACCGTTTGGGCCAAGAAATCCAAAGATTTTTCCCTTTTCAACCGTTAAATTAATATTATCCACTGCTACAAAGCTTCCAAATTTCTTAGTTAAATTCCTTGCCTTTATCATTTAACCACCCCCTAATGTATTCGGAAAATTTTTCACAAAACTCACTTAATTTTGGAGACCCCAACAATCTATGTGTTTTACGAGAAATTCTAAAAATAGCTTTATCTTCCTTTACATTTACTGTAAATCCTTTACCATAGAAAATAGCAGATCTATTAAAAGGGGCAAATACAATTATTGGCTTTCTTGTATATTCTCCTTTTTCACAAGTTTTTGCAATTTGCTCTGCTACTTTAGAATTATAAATCCAATTATATATCGGCATTTTCTTCATTCTGTAAACACTAAATATTGCAAAAATAGATACTATCCAAATATATTTAGGAAACAATAAAATTAGAAATATAAATATTCTAGAAAGCATTGAAGTAAATGTTAATCTATAACTAATATAATTAAAAACATTCATCAAAATACCTAATAAAACAAGAATATACAACAAATAATTACTTTTGTCCAAAAATATGGAAAGTGCAATACCAATAAATATCAAGGCTGACCAAAACTCGCTATCTCTTAACAAGATACTTTTTCTATCGTATCCTAGAAACTTTAAAATAATAAACCTAAAAAGTACTATAAAAATGAGTGTAAATATTACTTCAAGCATTATTCAACCACCTCAATCAAATCCAAGGAAAGAAATTTTTTAATTGCAAATAAAATATCAAATTCATTGATGCTTATTTTGTTTGATATTTCACAAGCTGTTATCCCATTTGAATTTACTGGTGGAATTAAAAATAGTATTTTCCCCTCTACTTCATTAAATTTAATCTTCTTATTATTCAAAATTACACCTTTTATTGTCTCTTTATTTAAATCATAACTGTATTTAAAATCTCCAGCCTTTTCCCTTACTCTTTTTCCTTTGAGATTAAAAATGTTCAAAATTTCATCTATATCAATAGTTATTTTTCCACCAATGTATCTATACTTTTTTGAAGGTCTTCCGACTTTTCTTTCCTCTTTAAATGATACTATATTAAACTTTTCCATTACTTCAAGGTACCTCTGAACTGTAAAAGTATGATAACCTAGTTTTTTTGCAATTGTACTTGGGTTCATATCTGGATTATTTTTCAAAAAATTAAGCACTTCAAAAAGCTGTGGTGATGAAATTACCTTTAAAAGTTCATTCATATTATCACCTTATTACTATTTATTTCAATTCCATTGAAATTATATCCTATATGAAATTATATGTCAAGTAACTTTTAATCTATAATTTTTTCATTTTTTCATGGAGGCTTTTCAAGAATTTTACTATTTTCGCCTTTTTAACTCTATTTAAAAATGCCAACACAATTCTCCTAAATTTATCATATGAAAATAGAATAACTCCCAAAGAAAATGATGAAATAAGCAAAATAATAACCCAATAATTAATAACAACAAATGAATATAAATACAACCAAATAAATGCAAATATCCTATCAAACACATTAAAATCCGGTGAGTCCATCTTAATTACCTCATATGAAACTTCATTTTCTGAAACATTAACTTTAACATAATGATAGAAATAGTGATTTTTATCTAAACCAACTAGCTCTGCACCAGCACCACCAGTTATGATATATGGTACTCCTTCCCAATTTCCTTTAAAGAATCCATGAATATGCCCTGCAAAAACCATGGTAACGTTATATTTTTTAAACATGGAAAGTAAAAGGTGGGCATTTTCTAAATCTTTCATCGAATGTCCCGGTTGTGTTTTCACCCTTGGGTCAAATAATGGAACATGTAGAAAAACAAATCTATATTTAAATCTTTGAGACTTTACAAGCTCTTGTTCAAGCCAATTTAATTGAAATAAGTCTAAATTTTTTTCATTTGAATTATTCAAAAATATAAAATAAGAATTATTAACATAAAAAGAATAATAAAGTGGTCCAAATATTCTAATATAATTTTCAACTCCATTGTCAGAAACATCATGATTTCCAGGAACAACAAAAAATGGTTTATTCAATTTTTCAACTTGTTTTAAAAAAAAGGAATATTTTATTGGACTACCATCAAAAACCAAATCTCCGGTATTTATAACAAAACTAATTGAAGAATCATCATTCAGTTTTTTTATAATCTCATTAAAAGTCGAAATAGAATTTTTATTATCTCCCAACACACAAAAAGAAAAAGTGCTTTTATCAACCGAAAGACTTGATATATTTTTATAAATCAAATCTTTTTCTGAAATATTCTGTACATTATTTACTACTTTAAAAATCGAAATAAAAGCAACTACTAAAACCAAAATTAAAAATAACTTCTTCATATGAATCACCTCATATTCAATATTATTTATTAAAATAATATATCTTCACTGACTTTTCACCAGGAAAAGTAAAGGTTATACAATTAATTTCTTTTTCTACCTTTTCATAATCTTTAACTACATATGCACTTTTGGTTGAATAGGAGGATTCAAAAGAATCAAAAGGTGTGGTATTTGGTAGGTTATAAAGGGTTATCCAGAAAAGATCTTCTGAATATAGTTGAAGTAATTCACGCTCAAGTATTTCAGAATACATCTTTTGTTGATACTCAATTGATGTGAAAACGGCAGTTACAGCTATAAAAACAAGGACAATAGCTATAACTGCCTCTATATAACTCATACTCTCACTCTTCAATCCATTCTTTAGCTGTTCCTACAACATAATCTCTCTCTATTTCTATCTGCTCCCCTGTTTCCATGTTTCTGAGTATCACAACATTCCTTTCAAGTTCATTTTCACCAACAATTACACAGAGTTTACACTTCAACCTCGATGCATGTTTTAATTGGGCACTTAAACCTCTTTCCATTGTACTAAATACTACAGATATGCCATTGTCCCTTAAATCTTCGGCTATTTTTAATGCCTCAATTCTTGCTTGCTGCCCAAGGTGAGCAACAAATATCTCGTTATTCTTTATATCTTCAACTGGAATCTTTTCATTTTTTAACGCTATAATCAGCCTTTCTATTCCCATTGCAAAACCTAAAGACGGTGTTTGACTTCCTCCAAGTTCCTTTATTAATTTATCATATCTTCCCCCACCACCAATTGCACTTTGCGCTCCAAGGTCTCCATGATGAATTTCAAAAACTACACCATTGTAATAGTCAAGACCTCTTACAAGAAGTGGATCTTCTACATATTTAATTTTTAAATTATCTAACAATCTTTTAGTTTCTTCATAGTGATGTTTGCAATCATCACATAGATAATCTGTAATCTTTGGAGCGCCTTTTACATATTCAACATCAACTTTACAATCGAGCAATCTTAAAACATTGGTATTATATCTTCTTTTACAGTCATCACACACATTATCCAATTTATCTGAATAGTACTCTTTTAATGCATTTTTATAATTTGCCCTACATTTATCACAACCAATAGAATTGATCTTTATAGTATAGTTTAAAAGTCCAAGATTCTTTAAAACTCTATCAGCAACAATTATTGCTTCTGCATCTGCAAGCGGCGAAGAAGAACCAATTAATTCTATACCAAATTGGTGAAATTGTCTTTGCCTACCCTTTTGAGGTCTTTCATACCTAAACATAGGACCAATATAAAATAATCTTTTTGGCAATCCCGTTGCCATCATTGAATTTTCAATAAAAGCTCGAATGGTTGGGGCAGTTCCTTCAGGTCTTAACGTAATGCTTCTCTGCCCCTTATCCTCGAAAGTATACATTTCTTTCTGAACTATGTCCGTTTCTTCTCCAACACTTCTTATAAATAACTCTGTAGCCTCAAAAATGGGAGTTCTTATTTCTGAATAACCATATAGCCTTACAGTCTCTTTAACAGCATTTTCAATATAATACCAGTACTTAATATCATCTCCAAAAATATCCTCTGTACCTTTTATTCGCTTGTACACTGTTTTTCCACCTCCGAAAGTCTCTGCCTTGCTTCTATTTTACCCTCTTTGTTTATATAACTCCAAATTTTCATTCCAGGTATTTTAAGTGCCTTCTCATACATCTCTTTTGCCTTTTTACATTCTTTTTTCTTTTCATACAACTTTCCAAGTTCTACATAGGTATAAACATGGTTAGGATTAAGCTCAAGTGCTTTTAAAAGATGCTTTTCAGCAAGTTCTAATTTTCCAAATGGTGTTTCAAGGTTTAATATACCATATAAAAGATGGGCAAGGTATTGATCTTGCCCAAGTTCTACCGATTTTTTTGCATAATTAAAAACTTTTGACGAATAAAAAAGTGCTAAAAGATAGTTTTTTTGAACATAATGCCCGTATACAAGAGCTGCTGTGTAATAAACTTTCCAGTAGGTTTGATCCTTTTCTAAAAGCTCATCTACGTATTTTTTTGCTAATTCTTGGTAATCTTTTTTTGGTATATTTTCACCCCAAAAATATAAATCTGTATATGCAAGAATCACTTCGCATTTAAATTCAAGAGGTAATTTTTTATATTCCAATGAATTAAGTATACTCAATACTTTTTCTTGATTTCTCTCACCAACAGCCATCTGAAGATCTAGCATATCGTACGAAAAAGAAAAAATAGAAAGTAAAATTAAGCTAAAGAACAAACTTTTCAATTGCAAAAGCTACTCCCCCTTCGTTATTTGAAAGGGTAACAAATCGCGCTTCTTTTTTTACCTCGTCACAGGCATTATCTACAGCAACCGGAAAACCAACCAATTTCATAACTCCTAGGTCGTTATATCCATCCCCCAAAAACATAGTTTCTTCACCTTTTACGTTAAAATAATTCATCAAAAAAGCTACAGCCTCTTCCTTTGAAGATCCTGGACCAAAAAATTCTATAAAGCTCCAGCCATCAACAACTGTACTTTTTACAACACTATATTTTCCTGGATACTTTTGCTTTATTATATCATTTATATACCAAATCTTTGATTCATCTCCTATTAAAACTACTTGTGCTACCTTCTCCCTCGTTATATACCTTAAAACATCATCCACATACCTTATTCTCCAACTATTTTGCTTAATATAGGTTACAAATCCACCGTTATGCTCCTTGTCCATATACATATCAATCTCATCTAAAAAATATGAATACAAAATATAATCAAGATCAAATTTTCTTGCATAATTTATAAGGTCTTTTGCAATGGCTGAGTCTAATAACGACTCGTACAAAACTTTATTCTCCAAAGGCATGTAGACAAAAGCACCATTTTGCAGTATAACAGGGACATCCAAACCTAATTCATCAATATACCTTTTAGCTGAATAATAATTTCTACCCGTTGCAATACTTACATGAATCCCTTTTTCCATAGCTTTCCTTAAAGCAAAAGCATTTTGGGGTGGTATGTTTTTTTGATCATCTAATAATGTACCATCTAAATCAGTAATTATTAACTTTATCAATACAGACTTCACCTCACTATTTCGACTTTTCCCATATCACCAATAACAAACTTCATAGCTTTTGGCTTTTTTTCATTATTTACTATCTGCACATTCTTACCTATAAGAGATGAATCAATAGGGTATGGAAGATTCATTAGTTTTACATGATCCATCAATATGCTGTTTTCTATCTCACAATCTTCAATCACTGCATTATTTCCTATTGACGTGTATGGCCCAATGTAAGAATCTTTAATTATACAATTTTTACCAATTACCACAGGGCCTCTAATAGTACTATTTATAATCTCACTATTTTCTCCAATGGATACCCTTCCTTGTATTACACTTGAAGTGTCAACTATACCATCAATTTGCACTTTAAAATGATTATCATCCAAAATTTTTCTGTTGGCCTCTATTAAATCTTCAGGTTTTCCAGTATCTTTCCACCAACCGTAAACAACATGCCCTTTTACTTTATAATTATTCTTTATCAAATATCCAATTGCATCTGTTATTTCAAGTTCTCCGCGCCATGAAGGTTTTATATTTGCAATTCCTTCAAAAATTGTATTTCTAAATAAGTAAAGTCCTATTATAGCAAGGTTAGATATTGGTTCTTTTGGCTTTTCTACAACTTCTATTATTTTTCCTTCTTTTACAACAGCCACACCAAACCTTGAGGGATCCTTAACTGGTGAAAGTAATATAGAAGCTTTCATATCCTCATCACTTTCAAATTCTTCAACAAATGAACTTATATCATCCAATATCAAGTTATCTCCAAGATACATCAAAAAATCATCATCTTTAAGAAAATCTTTTGAAACCATAACAGCATGAGCAAGTCCTTTTGGCTCCTGCTGAAGAATATATTCAATTTTCAAACCAAATTTTTCACCATTTCCAAAAAAATTTTTAAAGTCTTTTATATTTTCTGGATTTACTACTATACCGACTTCTTCAATTCCAACACTCTTTATTTTTTCAAGGCTGTATGATATTACAGGTTTATTTGCTATTGGAATTAAATGTTTAGCTATAGTGAATGTGAGTGGTCTAAGTCTTGTCCCTTTTCCAGCACATAAAATCAAAGCCTTCATATTCACCCTCCTCTTTTTTGTGTCTAATTGATTATAGCATAGTCTGTACTTTTCTAATAATCTCTTCAGGGGAAAAATTACTAACTTTTGCAAGATTTTTGTTAGTATATTCTTCAAAATCTTTAACTGCCTTAGACAAAGAAAACATCTCTTCAAATTTTTTAAAATCTTCATCTGTTTCTATCTCTGCTAAATATTTAACTTTTAATGGATAATCAAGCTCTATAAACTCATCAACAATTACTTCTGCTTTTTCCATCAATAGAAGATATCTTATCTTAGCAATTACCGGCTTTCCACTCAAGATGGATAAATCCTGCAATTTTACTTCATATTCTTCTTCAAGTCTTTTATAATCACCAAAGAGAGAGGATTTAAAAGCAACAATCCAATTTTCACAGCCCTGTGAATCTATAGTATACCTTATTCTACATTTTTCTTCTTTAATAAATACACATTTTTCCAGATACCACTGGATAACCCCCAGCTTATATATTGCTTTTTTCCTAAGATTTTGAAAAAGTTTTTCATCTACAAGATACTTTTTCTCTCTTTCTATTTTCATATTTTTTATTATAACATCTTTCTTATATAATTTCATAAATTTAAATGACACAGATATCTTGAATTTTCAATAAAACATTTTATTAATAAGAATTTCCATATCTTTCAATATTTTTATTGAAATTTTTATTATTGCTAAAAAAAACAAATCAATAAAATATTATTCTGAAAACAGCTTACTCACAAATCAATTATTCACAATCATACAAAAGGTTATTTTTTATTTTTCTACATCATTAACAAAAAAGAAATATATAAGAAACTTTAAAATTACTTTATTCGTGATAAAATTACAATGAGTTTAAAGGTAATTTAAAATAGGTCTGTTATTCCATAATAAAACAAACCTAGGGGAAGAAAAGGGAAAGAATTTATGGAAAGAGAAATAAATAGGTTGATATATAGCAAAAGATGGGAAATAGAATGGTATATAGAAAGGCTGAAACAGAGGATAAAGATAAGAGGTATGAATGAATGAAAGGACGCTAAAGGCACAGATTATATATATATGTTACTAGGGCAGCAGTTAACAATGTTAAAAGGCACACTTTCTGCTCATCCAAAAATGATTAGATTGATTGAAAATAATTTTTACTTTGGCCAAGGTGTATTTTACCAAAATAAAATATATATATAAATAAAACTGCAATTTAATGCAAGCAAGATAAATAAGCAAGGATAATAGACAGATTACATATATTTAATCAAAAATAATTAGATTAATTGGCAAGTAATTTTTTGTACTCCCTAGATGTTATATCTTATTTTAATTGTTTTTTTGAAATTATAGGAGGTGATACAATGAAGTTATCAACTGCACTTTACTTTATTATTCCAATAATCTTAGTAGCTGCTATAGGAATAATATTCTTTATAAATCAAACAACTCAGAATAATCTTGACAATGCATGGATGAATAATTACTCTAGTAGTTTCCAAAAACTTGTGGAAACAACTCTTAATAGTGAACTTCAGGGGTTAGAAAGAGCCCTTGGGATAATTACTTCTAATAAAGAAATTATTGAAGCATTTGCAAAACATGATAGAGAAAAATTATACTCACTGACAAAAGATGCTTTTAAAGTTTTAAAGGAAGAAGGGGTTCCCAAACTTCACTTTCACACACCAGATAATCATAGTTTTCTTCGTGTTCAAAAACCTGAAAAATATGGTGATGATCTATCTGCATTTCGAAAAACTGTAGTTGAAGCAAACCAAAAAAAGCAAATAGTGATCGGAATCGAGGTTGGAGTTGAAGGGTTAGGACTCAGGGTAGTTCAACCTCTTGAATACAACGGCATGCATATTGGAACCGTAGAACTTGGTACAGATTTAGGAAAAACTTTTCTTAAACGACTTCCAGGCGAAAACATCCTTTACGTTTTTTACAATAATAAAGGTGAACGTATTGATATTGCTATTAAAGAAGATGACTCAATAACAGACTATTCTAATGAATTTAATTTTGAAAAAATACTTCAAGGTAAAAGCGAATATAAACTTATAGATAAACACTTCTACCAAGCTTTTCCCTTGGTAGATTTTTCTGGAAATGTTGTGGCTGCAATCTTGACTAAATCTGATGTAAGCAAAGTTGTTAATGAAAAGATAAAAGGTTATAAATTAACTATAATCACATCAATTATTGTATTAGTTGCTACTCTTTTATTCCTAATTTTACTTGCAAAAACTATGGTAACCAAGGTTAAAGAAATTATTGCCACACTTGAAAAAGTATCACAAGGAGATCTTACTGTTCAACTTCAAGTTAACGGTAAAGACGAAATTAGTCAAATTGGAACTTATTTAAATAAAATGGTTGAAGATTTAAAAGAAACTGCCACAGCTATTAATAATTCTTCAATCCAAGTTTCATCCTCTTCATCTAATCTTGCATCTACTGCAGAGGAAATGAGTGCATCTTCAGAAGAAATTTCTTCACAAATGGAAGAAATAAATCTATCAATTCAAAACACATCTGCCTCTATCCAAGAAGTAACCAGTGGAATTGAAGAAATTGCATCAAGTGCACAAAATGTTTCGAAGGCAGCACAAGAACTATCAGAAAGTTCTACAGAAGTGAATAACGCAACAAAAGAAGGAGATGAAGCAGTAAAAAATATTGTAGAAAAAATCAAACATGCAAAAGATACCGTTTCACAAACAGCAAATGTAGTTGAAGAACTTAGTGAACACGCAAGAAACATAGGCCAAATCCTTGAAACAATTAACTCTATAGCAGAACAAACAAACTTACTTGCATTAAATGCAGCAATAGAGGCTGCAAGAGCCGGTGAAGCCGGAAAAGGATTTGCAGTTGTTGCTGATGAAATAAGAAAACTTGCAGAAGAAAGTAAAAATGCAACAGAGCAGATTGGCAATATTTTAAATCAAATAAGCCAAGGTTCATTAAAAGCAAACGAAGCAACAAAAGAAACGGTAAAAGTCGTTGAAAGCATAAGTGAAAGTGCAGATATAGTAGTTAATCAATTTAATAAAATAACCAATGAAATATCAACTATAGTAACGCAAATAGAAAATCTAGCAGCAAGTACGCAAGAACAAAGCGCAGCAACTGAAGAAATGAGTAGTGCAATGGACTCAGCAACACATTCAATTACTTCTGTTGCACAAGAAATAGAAGAAATAACAAAAGCATTAAAACAATTATCTGATTCTAGTCAGAATATTAGTAACCTATCAGAAAGTTTATCAAATATTGCAGAAAAGCTTGTAGAAACTGTTCAAAAATTTAAATTAAGTTAATAATTGTAGTAATACAAACTATTAACTCAGGACACTAAGTCACCCTGGCCAATGTAAAAATTATTTTTCAATCAATCTAATCATTTTAGGATGAGCAGAAAGAGACCATAAAAAATTTTGTGTAAATGAAAAATATAGGAAATAGGTAACCCTCTTCTTGGTATGGTAAAATAAAACCAAGAAGGGGGTATTTTAAATGGTAAAGAGGAAGAAAAAGGAAGAAAGTAACATTGAAAAATTAGCA
>NZ_BHXD01000011.1:0-69655 GCF_003990895.1 Thermosipho globiformans | reverse complement strand
TTATTTATTTGTTACTATATAAAGATGTAATTTCTTATGTAAGAGGCCAGATAAAAAGATAATAACCTTTGGGGGTATCAATGTGAAAATATTGATAATAGGTTATATGCATCCAAAATACGATAAAAGGGTTTTTAGAACGGTAAAAGCATTATCTAAAGATAATGAGATAATATATCAATATTGGACTGATAAAGAGGAAACAGAATATAAAGAAGGGAATATTTTATATAAACCTATAAAATATGAAAAAAATATTAAGGCCAACCCAATAATAAAGTTAATACGTAGAAGAAAATTAGATAAAAAGATAACAGAAATGATAGAAAGTTATGACTATGATATAGTATACTTTCATCATTTTCTTGCATCAAGACCCATTGCACCATTTAAAATAGCAAAAAAAAGAAATAAAGTAGTAATTTACGATATTCATGAATACCATCCTGAAAATTTTTTAAATGCGTTAAGGGGCATTGCAAAAGTTTTAAAAGAAAAAGTAATGTGGAAAATTTTTGAAAGACAATTAAAAATGTCTGATAAACTTGTTTTTGTATCAAAAGAAATACAAAGTGATATCTTTGAAAAGTTGAAAGTAAATAAGCCTTACTTAATTGTTCCAAATTATGCAAGTATTTCTGTTGAAGGCAGAGAAAAAGTAAAAGTAATTTCTTTTGTTGGAAAAGTAACAAGAAACTTGGCAAATGAAAAGAAAATAATTAAAAAACTTTTAGAAAAAGGCTTTAAGTTTAAAATTATCGGAATGGATTCAGATGTTTTTAAAGATATTTCTCATGAATATACTACTTATTTGCCATATGAGGATATGATGGAGCAACTTTCAAAATCTGCATTTTCTTTGATTTCCTACAATACTGTAATGAATGAAAATTATAAAAATGATATATTTGCATTACCTCATAAATATTATGATTCTATAGCTGCAGAAACACCTGTAATAGTTAAAAATACTTTCGTGTCAATGGCAAAAGAAGTTGAAAAATATGGAATAGGTGTAGTTATAGAACCAAATAATGTAGATGAGTCTGTTGAAAAGATACTTAAAGCTTACGAAAATTATGAAAAACTTCTAGAAAACATAAAAAAATACAAAGATAAATTTGTTTGGGATAATGAAAAAGAAAAAGAATTTATTAATTTTGTACTAGACTAGTGGAGGCTTGAGATGAAAAAAGTAACAATTGTAATTCCGACAAGAAACGAAGAGAAACATATTGAAAAATGTATAAATTCAATCTTAGAAAATGATTATCCTGAAAAAGAGATAATAGTTGTTGATGGAATGAGTATCGATAAAACAAGGGAAATTTTAAAAGGATATAAAGATATAAAGATAATTGACAATTCAGAAAAAATTACTCCAATTGCACTTAATATTGGAATTGAAAATGCTACAGGAGATTACATTATGATAGCAGGTGCACATTCAACATACTCAAAAAATTATATCTCTGAATGTATAAAAAGATTAGATGAAGGAAAATGTGAAATAGCTGGAGGCAGGGTTATAACAAAACCGGGAAGTGATACAAAAAAGGCGATAGCAATTTCAAAAGTACTATCGCATCCATTTGGAATAGGTGGTGCAAGGTATAGAATTAATCCTCAAAAAGCAATGTATGTTGATACAGTAGCGTATGGAATATACAAAAGAGAAGTATTTGAAAAGGTTGGAACTTTTAATCCAAATCTTGTGAGGAATCAAGATATAGAAATGAACCTAAGAATTAAAAATGCAGGGATGAGAATATTGCTTGTTCCAAATGCAGAGAGCTATTACTATGCAAGAGATAATTTTAAAAGTTTATTTAAAAATAACTTTCAAAATGGATTATGGGTTATTTTATCTACAAAGTATGCAAAAAAAGCTTTTTCTTTAAGACACCTTGTTCCTTTGTTTTTTGTATTTTTTTTGCTTTCAATCTTATTTGTTTACAGATTTACATTTTTAAAAATCGTGTACTTTTCAATATTAGCTTTATATTTATTTTTAAACATGTTTTTCTCTATAAAAATAGCTTTAAAAGAAAAATCTTTAAAGATATTTTTTTATTCATTCATTTCATTTTTGATTTTACATATTTCATATGGTCTAGGATCATTTGTAGGAATATTCAAAAGATTATTTAGCAAGATTTCCGGTAATGAGTCAAGCAAGAGATAAAGAAAAAAACAAAAATATTTAGTCATATAATATGGCTTTTGAGAATTAAATATTCATATTCACATGTAATTCTTTCTTTTAAACTATTTACACTTATCTATTAGGTACATAAGGTACGTTGTTTTTGAGTAAGTAATACACTAAATTTACCAACTTTCTTGCACTTAAAATAAGAGCTCTCATATGTTTGTGTGTAGTTGTTTGAGCATATTTTCTTCGATAATAGTCTTTGAAAATTGGGTCATATATTCTTAGTGAATTTGCTGCCATGACAAGGTATGTTCTAAGGTACTTATTTCCTTTTTTGGTTAGTTGAGTATTCTCTGATTTGTAGTTACCACTTTGTTTAATGTTCCATACAAGTCCGGCATATGAAGCTAAAGCTGAAGCATTTCTAAAACGGTTGATATCACCTATTTCAGCAATTATACCGGCAGCAGTAATATCGCCAATTCCTTTGACTGTAGTTAGGGTATTTGGAATTCTTTTAATCAATTTGCTTATTTCTTTCTTTACTAAATTGATTTGCTTTTCATAATGTTGGATTAATTCGATAGTGGATACAATAGAAAGTCTTAAAGTATTAAAAGGATTAGGAGATAGCCTCAAGGCATTTTTGGCAAGAGATTGAATCTTTTCAGCTAAATCTTTAGAAGAAACAATGTGTCTAGAAACTTTGGCTATATACTCAAATAATTCTTCAAGAGGCATAGTAGCAATTTCTTCAACTGTAAAATCTTTAAGTAATGATTCATATGTTTTGTTCAATTTAAAATCAAGTTTTGGAAAGTATAGAGAAACATATGAATAAAGTCTGAGTTTTAGTCTGGCAATATCTTCGTTGAGTTTTAAATAAAGTCTTGTAAGGTTACGTAGCTCATTAATGATATATGAGTTATTAACAAAAGGGACTAAAGAATCAGGAAATTTAGAAGCAATATCAAAAATAAGTTTAGCATCAATTTTGTCAGTTTTAGGACGATTAAGAATTTTACAATAAAGCTTCATATTGTCAGTTTTAACCCAAAAGACAGGAATATGATTTTGAAAAAAGTAGTTAGCAACACCAAAAGAATAAATACCAGTAGATTCAAGAACAAGAATAAAGTCAGAAGAAGCCTCAGATGCTTTGTTAAATAAGTCAAAAATGCCTTGAGGAGAGTTATCAACAAAACCTTTACCGATAAAGTCAGAGTAAAAAGACAGAGAGCTCTTTGAAACATCAATAGCTAAAATAGCCATAGAAATCACCTCGGTATTGAGTACACCCTTACAACCTCGCGGTATATAAGAATACGAGGAAAAACATTTTCCGGCAAGTAAAAAGATGTACTCTAGTTAGGCAATCTTATTTAAGAGACCTAAGTCTCAAGGGGTGAAAACCTGAAACTATTTTACCAGAGGTGTATGATAATAAACAAAATAGTTAAAAATTAACTATTTTTAACTATTTGAAATTACATAACACTATTTACTTTTCAATGACCAATTTATACTTTTTACTAAACTAATTATACGAGGGGTGATTTACATGTATATTTCTGAAACTGCAAAAATAGGTGAGAATGTAAAATTTGGACATAACGTTGTGATTGAAAATAATGTAGAAATAGGTGATGAAGTAGTTATAGGGCACAATGTAGTAGTTAAAGAGGGCACAGTTATTGGGAAAGGCTGTGTTATAGCAGATAACACTGTCTTAGGTAAAAAGCCTTTTAAAGCAAGTGCCTCAGCTACAACTGAAGAGAAAACTTTGCCACCTCTTGTTTTGGGAGAATATGTAACAATAGGTGCTAACTGTGTTATATACAAAGGAGCAGTTTTGAAAGATTTTGTTTTTGTTGGAGACCTTGCAAGCATTAGAGAAGATGTAGAAATAGGTGAATATACAATTATTGGTAGAGGCGTTACTGTTGAAAATAGAACAAGGATTGGAAAGTATGTAAAAATAGAAACAGAAGCTTATATAACGGCAATTTCTACCATAGAGGATTATTGTTTTGTAGCACCGGAAGTTACATTTACTAACGATAACTTTCTTGGAAGGACAGAAGAAAGAAAGAAATACTTTAAGGGACCAACTTTGAGGAAGGGCGCCAGAATAGGTGCAAATGCAACGATTTTACCTGGTATTGAAATAGGGGAAGATGCATTAATTGCTGCAGGTGCTGTCGTTACAAAAAATGTGCCACCTAAAAAAATATTTGCAGGAGTTCCCGCAAAAGAATTTAGAGATGTACCAGAAGAGCAACTTTTGAAAAATCAAAAGTATTATAAAGGATGAGATTAGTTATATACTGTAAATGATATAAAGTTTAGAAAATAAATCATTTAAAAGATTCCCCATCTTTGGATGAATGCAAAGGTGGGGAATTTTTATTTTTAAGTAGAAAATAGATTGGGGTAAACTAAAGATAAGCATTACATAAATAGGAAGTACTTTTTGCAAATTGAAAAGTTAATAGTTAAATAGTATAATAATTAAACAGAATAAAAAATTACATACCAACTTAATTTTTTATTGTTTTAAATTGCAAGGGGGAGGTTTATGTTTGCAAGAATTTTAAGACAAAATAGGGAAATCAAAGAAAAATTTTATAGCCTAATTAGTGAAAAAGAGAACAATCAAAAGAGAATTTTTCTTGAAAAATTTGATAAAAATTTATTTTTAAAAATCTTAAAACCATTTGCAAATATTTGGTATACTTATGAATTAAAATCAAAAAAGAAAAAGGGTGATAATGGAGAAACCGATGTTTCTTTTTTTCTATGGATGTTGCTTTCAAGGAAGGCAGTAATTGTTAATGATGTTGTTTTAGAGATAGCAAAAGGTGAGTTTATTCAGATTGATCATTTGATTTTTCATAAGAAAGGGATATTTGTAATAGAGACAAAAAATTGGAATGGAGCTTTGATATGTGACAAAGATATTTGGAGACTTAAGGTAGGAAACACTTGGCATGAAGTTTCAAGTCCTTCAAAACAAAACCAAAGACATGCTAAACTACTTTTAAAATGGTTTGAAAACAATCTTTCGGAAAGATTATATAAAAAGGTTAAAGACTATGTTTTTCCTGTAGTTGTTTTTCCAAGGTCAAATTGGATAAAAGTAAAAAATTGTTCGATGCCTGTCTTTAAGGGAAAACTTTCACTGCTTTTATACATAATAAGTCAAAAAAATAAAGTTTTTGAAGAGCAAGAATTGACATATATTGCAGCTAAGGTGGTTAGTGCAAAACCATTTGATTAAAAAGTAAACTTTAAGATTCATTTTCTAAGAAGATTTTTGCTAGTGTAATACCTTGCAGAAAAAGGAAATAATTTTTGTTAGTAAAATCTTATTAAATGATTTTGAGAACTCTGAAATCAAAGTTATCCTTTATGTTTCAAGAAAAGTTTGATATAAAATTGTGGTTATCTTCTGGAAATTAAGATATTAATATTGAAAGTGCTAAAATTTATAAGTGATGAATAATAATTTACAGGTTGCCGGATAGTGCCGGAGGAATGCCGGATAATGCCGGGAAAGTGCCGGATAGGAAAATGAAATTTTGTAATTTCTTTATAGTTTTTATTTGTGACTTTGTGACAATTGAATAATTTTGTCTAAAACTGTGACAAATTTAAAGAATTTCTACATAATATTTTATTTTTGAAGGCAAGTACAGTATTCCAGATTTTTCAAGTATTATACCTTCGTCTTTCATTCTGTTTATATATGTATAAACAGTTTGGCGTTTTACTTTTTTTTCAAGTCTTTTGACAAGTGTAGTTCTATCTACTGGTTCTTTTGCAAGCTCTTTTAATATTGTTTTTTGTATATCTGTAAAAGACAGTGAATTATTAAGGTTTTGAGAGATTATTTTTCTTATTCCTTTTTTTACTAACTCTTTGGTAATTTTATTTTTATCGGTATTAAAGAGTACTACTTGCTGTGCGATCCACAGAGCATCTCTTGGGTTTCCATCGCTGAAAGTTGCTATCTCATCTAGTGCGTCCATTTCAAAGTAATCAGGGTATTCTTTTATTCTTTTTAGAATCATCTTTTTAATATCTTCTGATGTTAATGGTTCAAGATAGACCATATCTTTAAATATATTTTCTAAATTACCACTTTCATTCCATCTCATTCTATCATTTGAATATTCTCTATATATAGAAAATGGTAGTGAAACAATTGTTATTATATTTTCTTTAAACAAAACACTTTTCAGAGAATCTAAAATATTTAAAACTTCTTCTTTCTTTTCCTTATCTAACTCATCTATTATTATCAATACTTTGCCATATTCTTCTATTAGCAAAGATAAGAGAATGTCAATGTATTCTTTAACTGAATAAATATTAAATCTCTTTTTATTGTTTATTGATTTTTCATATGAAACATTGGCGGCCAAACTAACTCCACCGCCGTATGAGGTATTGTAGCTCATTTCGTTCAGTATAAAATTCCTTGCCTCAGTTGCTAATTTTCTAATCTTTTTATTTTTTGAATTTATCTGTAAAAGAGAAAGTTTGTATAGAAAATCCCCTATTATTACTTCCTTAGAGTCTTTTTCAGTTATTAGTATATATAGCTTTTTTGCATTTTCTGCATCAATAAAGTTTAATGTAGTTGTTTTCCCAACACCGGTTTCACCGCATACTCCGAAGATGCCCATGGGTTGAAAATATGCGATTTTATTTAAATATTCAAGTTCTTTATTCCTGTTTACTAAAAGTTCTTTGTCATCAATAGGTTTGTCAAACAATGCTTCAACTATATATTTAAGTTTTTTATTTTCCACATTGATCACCTCTAAACTCATTATATCATATTTTGTGACAATGTGACATTTGTAGAAAATATGTATTTAGTTGTGACAAAAGAAAAATTGTTTTAAAAAATTCAGGTTTTAAGAAAAGTAAAAAACACTAATAAAAGTTACTTATACTGATTGTGATTTATCCAAAAAGTTAATCTTGTCAATTTTGTAAAGCGCCGTGTAAAAAATCCCAAAATTATTTTTACTCTTTAACAGAAAAAAATAACCATGCAGGAATTCCCACTATATTTTCATCTTTAAAAACTTTATCTTTAGTTATTAAAATCCCTTTTTTAAAAACTTTTTTCATGCCAAAATAATCAAATTTATTTATCTTATTTTGGTATTTTACCTCAATGGGAATTAATTTTCCTTTGTAGTCAAAAACAAAATCAATTTCGTTACCGCGATCGGAATACCAAAAAAAGGGACCGTGGTATAAGTTTAAACCATTATCAACTACGTCTTCATTTTTTAAAATATGGTTAAGGGTTAACATTTCAATGCGTTGAGGCAGTCCTATTTCTTTGCCGGTCAAGTCGTAAATTGCTAAATTTACGATATTATCCATAGGATAAATTTTCTTTTGTTTTTTTGGCTTTATTGTTTTTTTGGAAATGTCTACAAAGAAAACAGTTGAAAAGATAAAGCTGTATCCAAAATATCCAAAGTATTTTTGAACTGTATCAACACTTTCAAAAAGACCACTTAAATGTTCTTTTAAAGAATTCCAAGAAAATCGCTGACCTATTATATCTGGAATTTTTTTGAAAATTTCTATAATGTTCGTTCTTGATTTTATGTATTTTTCTGCGTCTTCCAATACAAAATCTTTGTAAATTTTTCTTGTTAACTCACTGATTGTTCCAGTATCAAAAAATTCATCAATAATTTTAGGAAAGCCGCCACAATTTACATATTTTAGAAAATATTCTTGAATAAATGAGTATTTAAATTGTAATGTTTTTAGTTCTTCTTCTGTTGAAGATAAAATTTCTTCAATATCTTTTTTTTCAATTTCAACATTTAAGCTTTTTAAAAATTCTCTGAAAGTTATTGGAAGATAAACTAAATCTTTTCCATACCCCTTTCTTCCAGGAAGTCTTTCGCTTGAGCTTTTTAAATCGTATGCCGATGAACCTGTAAGAATTAGCAAAGAGTTATCCAAAATTCCAATATCAACCAAATACTTTATTGAATATTGCCAATCTTCTATTGATGTTACTTCATCTAGAAAAATATATTTCATCTCTTTTTTAGATGTGTTGTACGTTTGAAAATAAACTTTGAGAATTTCTGTTAATTCATATCTGTCTTTTAAACCATCGCATGTTAGATAGAAAATATTTAACGGATTTATGTTATTTTCAATGAGTTTTTTTGTTAAAAGCTTTAAAAATGTAGTTTTTCCTATTTGTCTGGGCCCTCTTAATGTGTATATACCAGGATTTGATAAATCTATTTCTCTAAATAATTTTTCTGGATAATACTTGAATTTACTCTTTTCAAATGAAACTATGTGTTTATCGTTATAAACTTCATTTTTAATTTTCCACCATGGGTTCATTATGTATAAATCATCAAAATTCATTTTATTCATCCCCTTTTTGCATAATTTTCAATAAAATTATAACACAAACTGTTCTTTTTTTTCGACCACATTCGATAAAAGCGCACGCTTTTGTCTAATCTATTCTATAAATAACGACACTTTTGTTTAGTATTTTTTAATTTTTAGATGTTTTAACTATTGCTACGATAAATTTTGATATTTGCACTTTTTGTGAAAATGAATATATCAAAATTTTCGTTCATTGAATAAATAAAATTATTCTAAGTTTTGGTAATTTTACTAGAAGAAGTTTGAAAAATTGAAATAAGAACGGGATGTTATAATTAGAGAGTATATTAGTTTTAGATTTAAAATTAGATAGTTTTTTTACTTTGCTAAAACTTTAATAATTTTCGGATAAATCTCCTTCAAAAATAAGTATATTTTTTTCCTTTTTTACTTTATCTGTAAAATCTTTTGTATATCCATTATACGAAAAGAAAGCAAAATACAAATTATTATGATTGTTATCTTTTAAAAGTTTTTTTGATTTTTCTACCAAAGTATAATACACGTCTAAATCTACTGGTTTTTTTGTGTATTTACACTCTCCAAAAAGAATTGGTTTATTTTCTTTGTCTACTCCTACAATATCAATTTCTAAGTTTTTGTCCCACCATCTTCCAATTTTTGATAATTTTACTGGTAATTTATCATTTAAATTTAAATCTATCAATTTTTCTTTACTAATATCTTCGTATATAAAGCTTACATGTCTTTCAATAAAGGATTTTTTTATTATGTTCATAACAAAATCAATGTTTCCAATTTCTATATAACTTTTATACGGATATATAAACTTAAACCAAAAATTTAAAAAATTATCTTTTATTTTATATATTCCTTTTTTACTTGTTTGTGGATTTTTTTCTAAAATTGGAACTTCTCTTTCTAATATATCAAGCTCGGTTAGATTGTTTAGATAATAGCTTAGAGATGTTTGCTTTATGCCAAGGCTTGCTGAAATTTTTGAGAGTTTATTATTTCCGTTTGCAATGGCCTTTATTATTGAAAAATATGATCCTATATCTTTCAACTCTTTTTCCAGTAAAAAATAGGGTTCCTCGAATAGATAAGAATTAACGTTTAGAAAATTCTCTTTAATAGTATCATATATATCCTCTTTTAATTCTAATATTTCTACATATTTTGGAATTCCCCCTGTTAAAGAATAGAGTTTTATTAAGTCAATATTTTTATTTTCAAAAAACTCTTTGAAATATTTAAATTTAATTGGCTTAAGATTTATTTGACCAGTTCTTCTTCCATATAGTGGACTTGAATATGAAAGAACTTCTCTTTTTATCATAGAAAGTGCTGATCCAGAAATAATTAGCATTATATTTTTATCTTTCAAATATTCATCCCATGATTTTTGCAAAATAGAAGAAAAGCCTTTATTAGACTTTAATAAATACTGGAATTCATCTATCACTATGATTAGTTTTTTCTCTAATTTTAAGGTTGAAATTATGTAAAAAAGGTCATTCCATCCTAATAATTTGTTATTATCAAGCAGTGGAATTTTATATTTTGAATAGAGGATATTTTGGAATGTTTTAATATTTTCTGTTTCACTTTCCTCGGTTGCCAAAAAATATACACTATCCTTGTTTTTAATAAATTCTTTTATAAGTCTTGTCTTTCCCACTCTTCTTCTGCCGTACAATACTATAAAGGAAGAAGTTTTTCTCTTATACTCTTTTTCTAAGAATTTTATTTCGTCAATTCTATCAACAAATTTCATAATATCACCTCGAAAAGATTATACCATATTATTGTAAGAACTATTATAGTTTAGACTATTATAGTTTAAACTATAATTATAAAAATCCGGTTCTGAAATTTTACGTAATAAGTAAAAATGATTCAATTGGAAGTGCTACTATATTATCCTTTTTAAATACAGTATTTTTTGTTATTAAAATACCTTTTTGAAATACTTTTTTCATTGTTAAGTAATCAGAAGGAGAAATGTTGTTTTTAAATTTAACTTCTATTGGAATAATGTCACTTTTTAGATTAATTAAGAAATCAATTTCCTTTCCTTTCTGAGAGTACCAAAAATATGGTCCGTTATATAACATTAATCCCTCAGGTAAATATTTTGAGTATTTTAAAAGGTGGGTAAAGACAATTTGCTCAATTTTTGCAGGTAATTTAATTTGGGTGTTAGTAATTTTTTCTATAACAAATGTTATAATTAAATCTATTGGATAAATCTTTTTTTGTTTTTTGGGTTTAATTGTTTTTTTAGAAAAGTCATAGAAAAATAAAATCCCAAAAAGAAAATTCATACTTAATAAGGTAAAGTAATCCTCAATTGTATTTTTCGAACCAGCTCCTTCAATTTCGTTATAAAGAGAATTCCAGGTAAAACGTTGACCTATTATATCTGGAATCTTAAAAAGCAATTGATTTAATATTAACCTCGAGCGATTAAATCGTTCAATATCACCATACAAGTAGTTTGTGTATGTATTTAAAGTTTCTTCAGATATAGAGTTATTTTCAAAGAAATCGTTAATTACTTTTGGAAACCCTCCAGTATTAATGTATGTTTTAAAATCTTCTTTAAACCTTGTAAGTTTTAGATTTAATGTTTTTAACTCTTTTTCACTCATTTCGAATAAATCTTCCAATTTATACTGAAAGTCGATGTTATGATTTTGAGTAATATACTCCTTAAAAGAAACTGGTAAATACACTATATCTTTCCCAAATTCCCTTCTTCCAGGAAGCCTTTCAGAAGATTTTTTCAGATCATATGATGAAGAGCCAGTTAATACTACAAATGCATTTTCTAGTCTTCCTGTATCATATAAATATTTAATAGATTTCTGCCAATTATTTACACTTGAAATCTCATCAAGGAACAAATACTTTTTTTCTTTTATGTTGTTTTTAATGGAAAAATAATCAATTAGAATTTGCGTAAGTTCATTTTCGTTGCTTATTAAATCAAGGGTTACATAAAGGACATTTGATGGATTAACATTTTTTTCAATAAGATCTTTGATGAGAAGTTTTAATACTGTTGTTTTTCCAATCTGCCTTGGACCTTTTAATATGTAAATACCATTCTTGTAGTTTTTTAAATTTTTCATAAAACAAGGTATGTACTTAAATTTACTTTTTTCAAATTTTCTTATATGCATATCAAAATATATTGATTTGCTATCTTCCCACCATGGATTTTGGTTATAGACATATGAAAAATCCATGTTTTCACCTCCTGGGTAAGTTATATTATAACATATAGTCAATTCACTGACCAAATTGGGCCTAATTTAGTCACTGTATTGACTAAAAATGAAAAGTTAATTATTATGCTCTAATTTAATGGATTAATATGATGATAAAAAAACATAGAGGGCAACCTTTGAAAAATAAATTCTTGGACCGGTATGAAAATTGCTATTTTATTATTCTTTATAACACTCTTTTATAAAATTTCAAAAGTTTTATTCATACATTAAATAATCGTTCTGTTTCAAAACGTTTTTTTACATAATATCGTTTTATTTTGAAACGATATTTAATATTAAGCCTATATAACGTTTTATTATAAAACGATAATATAGTATAATAGTTTTGTTATAGAACGAATTAATGGGGGTAAAAATATGAAAAGAGTAGAAATACTTGAAAAATTTGAAGAGAAAAAAGAAAGAATGATTAATTTTCTTCCTAATAAAAAAAGACTTTATTTTGAAAATTTTGAAAAATTTGAAAGAGAAAGAGGTTTGTTAATATATGGTCCAAGGGGAGTAGGTAAGACAACTTATTTGTTAATGAGCGCAAAAAAGAACAATCTATTTTATGTTTCAGGAGACGATCCACTGTTTTCGCAAATTTCACTTTATGAACTTGGAGAAAGTGTTTTTCAAGAAGGTTTTAATGGATTAATTGTTGATGAAGTCCATTATTTAAACAACTGGAGCATTCAAATAAAATCGTTGTATGATTCTTTCCCAAATAAAAAAATCTGGATAAGTGATAGCAGTAGCATTATTTTAAGGAAAGGAAATTCTGACCTTTCAAGAAGATTTGTTAAAGTAAAACTACCGTTATTATCTTTTAGAGAGTATTTATACTTTGAAACTGGAATAAAATTTAATAAAATTTCTTCACCATTTGATTTTGATAGAGAATATATCATTTCGATAACCAAGGATATAGATATTTTGAAATATTTTAAAAATTATTCAACTTCAGGAACTCGTCCTTTTTATATTGAAGGAAATTTTTCAGAAAAAATGAAAAATGTTCTTGAAAAGACAATTTATAGTGATATTCCATATTTTCTAGAAACTATTAGAGATAACCATTTAAGATTAATGTGGGCTATTGTTAGCTATTTAATTTATTCAAAAATTCCAACTATTAATGTTGAATCAATGTGCAGAGAATGGAACGTTGGAAAGCAAAAATTATACGAAATACTATATGTGTTACAAGAATCAGGACTAATAAATATAGTGAACAAAAAAGAGAACTATAAAGTTAATACAAAAGGTGATAAAATATTTCTTTCTGATCCATCATTTTACCATATTTTTGATGGTGAAATTGGTAATTTCAAAGAAGCATTTGTGGTTTTTGCTTTGAAAGAAATTGGAAAAGTATATTCAATTAAAAATGAAAAAGAGGGGGATTTTGTGTTTGACAGTTATAAAATAGAAGTTGGAGGTAAAAACAAAAAGATAAAAAATTCAGATTTTGTGATAAGAGATGATCTTGACATTCCAATCAAAAATAAAATTCCATTGTGGGTACTTGGTTTTTTGTGGTAAAAACAGTCGATAATAATTGTATTCAAATAAATAAACATATTTACTATTTTATTTAAACTCATTTAATAAATGTAAGGACTTGCAAACTTGAAAATAAGTATTTGTGTTTTCATGCCTTATTTAAAGCTAATATTTATCTTCTGTATCTAAATCTTATTCAATTCTTTTTCATGATTTTCGAAAAGTAAAATTATATTTTGATACACGTGCGTTTTTCATTGTACTGTTAATAAATGCATTTTATTTTATGAAAAATTTATTTTGAACTTTAAAAAATAAGAAATTATTCATATTTTGATAAAAATATAAAATATGGTATGATTTAAAGTAGGATATTGGAGGTGATATGATGCGTAAAATACGCTATGTAAGAAGTAAAGAAATACGTTCAAACCCCGCTACTTTATGGAAAGAAAATGAAACCATTATTACTTCAAATGGGAAGCCAAAAGCAATTGTTATTCGTATCGAAAACGATATCGAAGATATTGAGAGTACTTTAGCAGCATTTAGACAGGTAAAAGCTATGAGAGCCCTTGAAGAAATGAGACTTATTTCTAAACAAAAAGGATTAGATAAACTCAGCGATGAGGAAATAGCCAAAGTAATTGATGAGGTGCGAGATGAAGGTAGTTGTTGATACTAATGTAATAGTTTCTGGAATATTAAAACCTGAAAGCCTCCCTGCTAAAATTTTGAATTTAGTTCTTTCAGAAAAACTATTAATATGTGCTGACAGTAGGATAGTTAGCGAGTATAGAAATGTGTTATTGAGAGAAAAGTTTGGATTTCCAAAAAAGTTAGTTAATGACCTAATTGATTTCATTGAATCGACGTCAATTTTAGTGTCTCCTCCGCCAATTTCGTTGGACTTAATAGATAAAGGTGATCTACCATTTATAGAAGTAGCTTTATTTGTAAACGTGCCAATAATTACTGGAAACAAAAAGCATTTTCAAGAAATTAAAGATTTAATAATTTATACTCCTAATGACTTTTTGAAATTATACAAGACCAGATAAAAAGTACATTACTTGAGAAAAATAAGAGAGCATTTAGAAAATCTAAATTACAGCTATTAGATGCCCCTGGTAAAACAAGAATTTGTTATCTTTTTACACCGTGCCAATCTTGCCAACCTTTTTCTTTGTTAAATTCAATAAAGTATACATTATCATCTATTTCAGAAAGATTTTCTTCAAAACCACTTTTTGAAACTAAAATAAAATAGTCTACATTCAATTGTAGTTTTTCAACTTTGTTTTTCAAATTATAAAAATCCTTTATATTCATCTTTTTATTTCGCCATTTTATTTCAGCAGCATATATTTTCCCTTCTTTGTCTTTTCCTAACATATCTATTTCAACATCTTTTTTCCAAAAATTTCCCGCTTCAATTAAATTAAAACGCCTTTTTAAGTAATTTACACTTTGCTTTTCAAACTCAAATGAAACATATTGTGAAAAATCATTTTCAATTAAATTCAAAACGTTTTCATATTCATTTAAGTCTATGCTTTCTTTGTATGGGAAAATATATCTATACCAAAATCTAAACAGCTGATCGTCAATAACGTACAAGAAATTTTTTGTTCTATGAGGATTTTTTAAAAGTGCGGGAGTAATTCTTTTTATCAATTTTAAGTTAATGAGTGATTTCAAATACGGTTGTATTTTTCTAGAATCATTTTCTCCAATAAATGATGTAATTTCATTGATTTTATTTCTACCACTTGCAAGAGCTTCAAGTATTGATTGATAGATTGCAGGTTCTCTTAGTTCTTGATACAAAATAAAATATGGTTCTTCTTTTAATGGCGCACCAAGTTTTAAAAATAGATTTTCAATGTTTGAAAATATATCTGTTTTTCCATTCCATAAAGTTAGATAATAGGGGATACCTCCAATTATTGAATAGATTTCAATTAATTGGTGGTAATTATACTCTGGTATGAAAAGCTTTAAATTTTCAAAAGAAATGGGATTTAATTTTAAACTCCCAGTTTTTCTTCCATATAATGGATTTTTATAACTCAATATTCCTTCCATAAAACTTATACTTGAACCGCAAAGAATAAGTTTAATTTTAGAATCATCAAACTCATCTAGTAAAATTTGAAGAATAGAAATTATCTCTTCATTTTTTTCTGCAAGATATTGAAATTCATCAAGAATGATAACTATATTTTTTCTTTTTGAGTAATTAAATAAGGTTCTAAAAGCATCTTCCCAATTTTCAAATCTTATATTTCCCATATTTAAAAAAATTCCAACACTTCTAGAAAAACTATTTAATTGTTCATTTTTTGATATTTTTCTAGCAGTATAAAATAAAGTTCTTTTATTTTTTGAAACTTCTTTTAGCAAAGCACTTTTTCCTACACGCCTTCTTCCGTATAATATGAAAACTTCTTTTTTGGAAGAGGTAAGTATTTCATTGAGTAATTTCTTTTCTTCAAATCGATTTATAAAAATAATATCACCACCCATTTAATATAACTAAATACAATTATACTAATCATAATTATACTAATTATAATTAGTATTATAGCAAAAAATACTAAAATTACCAAATTTTCTATTAATTTTTATATTTTAGGAAAATTGTCTAAAAATTACTTTTCACTAAAGCTAACCTATATAGGAAATCTGATTTTATATGAATCAAAGACAGAAGATGAGGAATAGAATGATTTATTGAAAGTGCAAAATTAATGTTGGAGTAGAATGTTCTTTATCACTCAACTTATTTAGGTATTTTTTATAAAATCAAAATTCTTTCTCCAATATGGCTAAATGGTGGATATCCAATATAATGATCAAAAGCTATTGTTTCAGTTAATGTAGTGTTTAGCTAGAAAAAGTATTAACAATTTGCTTAACTTCAAGAATATGAGTTAATCTTGTTCTAACATTGTCATTAATACTGACAAAGAAATTTGTGTTTTACAAATGAATCTTCTAAAAGATGTTGTAATGCACCCCGAAAAGTTGGACAGAAATCAAGAAATTTTTGTGTAGTTTAAGTATTCTTCGTATACCTCTCGTGGGCTTCTGTATTTCAATGCACTGTGTGGATATCTACTATTGTAAAATTCTTCGTATCTTTTTGTTTTTACTACTAACTCTGAATAACTCATTTCTTCAACCGGCCATACTACTTCTTCTTTATACGTTCTAAAATACCTTTCTATATTTGCATTCCCCTTCGGATTATTGTAACTTGTAAATATTTGCTGTATTCCTAATACCTTACACTCTTCCATAAATCTCCTGCTTGTAGGCTGACTACCATTATCACTTACGAGTATTACTCCCTTTCCTCTTACCCCATCTTTATACCCTTCATTTAATGCTTTATTCAGCGCTTTTAGCCATTCTTCTGTTCTTCCCCTAAGACTTATTTGTGAGCCTAGTACTTCTCTTGTATTCCAGTCTATTACTGCTATGTAATTTACCCAGCCTCCATCCTTCGTCATTACTTTCGTCATGTCTATTCCCAATACCTGCCTTGGCCTGGTTGGAATTATCTTTCTTTGAAAACTTCTTTTTGCTTTCTTTATGTGCTTCTTTAGAAGCAATCCATTTTCTTTCATTATTCTGTAGACTCTTTTGTGATTGATTTTCTTTCCCTGTTTTCTAAGCATAGCACAAATACGTCTATATCCTCAATATGGATGTTCCTGCTTTAACTTTTGTATAAGTTTAAGAACACTTTCATCATTTTTCATTCTCATGTATTTTTTCGTTTTGTAATAATACGTACTTCTACTTATTTTCAAATACCTTACAGCTTCAGATATACTGAATCCTTTTTCAATTAATAAACTTACTGTTTTCCTCCAGGATGAATGACTGTTTTTTTTAGTGTCTCAATAACGATAGCTTGTTTACCAATAATTTGTTCAAGCTCTTGTATCTTTCTTTGATATTGTGCCACTTGAGAAGAATTGGAAGAATTTTCAAGTGCAGACTTTGCACCAATACTTATCTCTCCACTTGTAATACTGTCCTTGAGAAATACCGTGTTCTCTGCAAATTTCAGCTATAGCTTTTTGCCCTCTTAAACCTTCAAGAACAACTACAATTTTCTTCAGCAGAAAACTTTCTTCTCATACTTTTTACTCCCCCTCGTGAAAAATTATACTCTCTCTTTTTTCTCTGTCCAATTTTTCAGGGGAGCAGTATATTCCTCTACCAAATCCCATTCTCTTTTAAGATTCCCATTTTTTAGATTTGTCTCAATCTTTGATACAATATCATTGGCTTGATCATCTTCAAAATTTTCTGCTAAATATTTAGCTTTTTTATACGAATCATATAACACTGCATTCCATGTAAGAATAATAGCTGCTCTATATGCTCCTACGTTATAACAATCAACTGCTTCTCTCATAAGTTCTTTTATCTCTGAATCATAGATTGTAATCAACAATTCCTCTAAATCTATTATACCTTTACTATTAAGCATAAAAATCACCTCATTAACTTATTTTTCTAACTCCCTCCACATAAATTTTGTAATTTAAATCTGAACTATTTTTAGATTAAATGTATTGTTTTTTATCTTTTCTAAATATGTATTTTGTTCAAAACCAAATAAAATCGTATATGTTTTTACATTTGTAATTTTCCTTATTTTATTTGGTGCTAGACTATTAACCTTTTTAGCAAGCTGCTTTGATAATCCATAGCATAACAAAATTTGATATTGTTTTTTCCTAATTTTAATGCTATTAGCTCATTACTCTTATCTTTTCCAAAAGAACATTATCAAGTTTTTTAGTAATTGCTAGCTTGGAAATCTGTATATTTGTTTAATCATTATATATGTCTATAATCTTCTGTATTAAATCAAAACTTTTTCAAAAAATTCATTGCTCAATACTCTTTCATTTTTTCTTTTCTTCTATAATTCTAAGAAATAATATTACCTTTTTGTCTTTTGAATTTTTCCATATATTTCTTCTATTTCTTTTTTTGCTTTTGCTAAATTAAAAGTCTTTCCTTGGAATATAAGCTCCCATTTTTTATGGTCAAAATTTCTAAAAATGTCCTCCTGTTCTATTCCTTGAATTTCATTAATAGCTCCGACATTTGAATCAACAAAATTATGACTTTTAGACTTCCTTATCCATTCATCTATTCTTTCATCAAAATGCTCAAAGTGGTTTCTGAATTCTCTTGATTTAATAAGAAAATTTTCACTTATGTCTAAAACTTTTCTTAATTTTTCCCCCTTTTCTTTATAGCGTTTAGAACTTGGCCACAAAATCTTTGAAATATTAGCTGTTGCAATCAAAAAACTTTGAATGGAATACCATACAAATTCCAAATTCATTGCTTTAACTCCCATATTTATATGTTCTAAAGCTATTCCTGCAAAATTACACTGACGCTCTAATTCTGTCAAAAATATTTCGAAATTCTCACAACTCACTTTTAAACCTCCTTTTTTGATCTCTTTAACTAAGTCCATTTCTTAATAGTAATTCCAACAAGATTATTTTATTTATATTGATTTTTTAGTATTTAAAATATCACGTCTGTAACAGCATTTATTATTTATTACTTATTACTTTATTCTGTGTTACATTATTTTGACTTATAAACAAACAAGAAAGTTCTGCAAATGCTTAAAGCGTTATAAAACTATTAAATATTACTAATCTTTTTAAAAACCAAAAAATAGAAAGTAAATATAAACTTAATTTAGAAAACTTATGTATAACAAACAGTTACAAACAAAAAACCACAGGAAAACTGTGGTTTTTGCTTGTGTTGTAAATATTTACAAAAAATTTTTTGTAATCTTCAATAATTAAGTATCAGTCAAGATTCTTCGTTGCTTTGCACCACAGAATGACATGAAGGGAGTTCTACCAAATTACTTTTCTTTTGTCACTTTGAGCACAACAAAGGATCTTTTCTCCTATTATTTGGCTATCAATGTTTCTCGTTAAGTACATTTAAAAGGTATGATGATCCTGACCAAAGTAAAAAGGTAAAAAATAAAGTATTTTCAAACACTTGCATCTAAATATTTCTCAAGTTCTTTTTCTATAAATAATTCTACTTTTTTTACTTGACTTTCTTTATCTTGCCACCAATCTTTGCTCCAAATTCTTACTATTTTCCATCCCTTTGATTCTAAAAATCTTTGTCTGTGTATATCCCTTTCTCTTGCAGTTAAACTGCTGTGGTATCTTGCCCCATCACATTCTATTCCCAAAACGTATCTACCAAATTTTTTGTCATAAACACCTAAATCTATTCTATATCCTGATGAAACTACTTGTGTGTGTAATTCAAGGTCATATTTTTTCAAAATTTGGCTATTTTCTAGATATTCGTAGACTTCTTCTTCAAATGGACTTTCAAATTTTTCAGGTTCCGAACTTTTATTATTTTTAACATTTGAAAGGTTATAAAGTATGTTATTAGCTTCTTCAATGTTTCCATTTGAAATTGCTCTTACATATTTTAAATATTCTTTTAAAAGTTTCGGACCTCTGTTTTTAGAACTTTCAACTTCTAATTCTTCAGGTTCAAATGAAGTCACGACATATATCTTTTTCTTTGCTCTTGAAATTGCAACGTTTAATCTATTTTCACCACCTTCTTGTGAAAGAAGTCCAAAATTGAACCTGAATTTTCCAGTTTGATCCTTTGCATAAGAAGTTGAAAATATGATTATATCTCTTTCATCTCCTTGAACATTTTCTATATTTTTTACAAATATACTTTTGTCTTCTCCGTTTTCGACTCTATTACTTTCAATTTCATATAATGATTGAAATTCTGGATCATTCATTGATTCGTTATCTAATAAATCGTAAATCAGATTTCTTTGATTTAAATTGAATGTGACTATACCTATAGTTTCTTTGTTTTCCCTTTCTTTTAGTATCTTTTTAACAAGTTTTACAACTTCTTTTGCTTCTTCCAAGTTTTGTCTATTTTTCCAGGTCCCATTTACTTTAATTCTTTCAATTGGCTTTTCATTTGATATATTTGGTGAAACATATAATCTTCCATCATAAAAAGCATGATTTGAAAATTCAATGAGTTCTTTATATTCTGATCTATAGTGGAACAAAAGATGGGTTGAATCAAAGTTTACTTTAGCAACATCAAGTAAACTTTCCTCTTCCATAGCTGCAGATATTTCCATATCAAATTCTTCATCTTGCTCTTCTCTTATCATAAATACTGAAGTTGGTTTTAGTTGCTTATCGTCGCCAGAAACTACAACCTTTTTTGCCCTATAAATTGCAGGAATTGATTTCTCGATAAAAATTTGAGAAGCTTCATCAAATATTATTATATCGAACAATCCCTCTTTAAGCGGAAATATCTCAGAGACCGTTTCAGGTGTGGCAAGAAAACAAGGAAAAAGTTTTAAAACTAACAAATTAAAATTTTCGATTAATTTTCTTATGCTCCATAACTTTGATTTTTTATTAATTTGTCTCTCAAAATTTTTAGAAAGTTTCTCATCTCCTCTTAAGGTGTTTAAAAATTCTTTGTTCCAATAATTAATGATATGTTCTTTGACTGTTATTTTTTTGTTTTCCATATTTTCAAAAACTTCTTTTACAATATTATTATATGATTTATATTTTACTATTTTTGGCTTTTCTTCTTTTTCAATTTTTGTTATTTCATTTAATATGAAAAATTTCTCTATTCTATGAAATACAAAATCAATACCATAATTTCTTTGTTGATATATGAATTCTAGGATCTTCCTGTCAAATTCTAGAATTTCTAACAGTTGAGAATCTAGTGTATAATACTCTTCATATACTTTTAGAAAATCTTTTAGTTTTCCAATGTACTCTTTTAAATCTTGTTCATCTAAGATTTTCTTTTCAAACATTGAAAAATTATCAATAACATTTTCTAGAAATCCTATTTTCGAAAGAATTTCTTTTCCTTTTTCGAAGTCATTTTTTATTTCATTTAGGATTTCGCTTTCTTTTTCTTCTATTAATCTTTCAAGCTTTTCTTTCGTTTTTCTTCTAAATTTTAAGAATATAATATGAATAGGATTATACCATTTAAATTCTGACACTTTCTTAAGCTTTTTAAAAAGTTCTAAATTTATGCTCTCATTTATTTCTTTCACAAGTGTATTGATTTCTTCCTTTTCTTGAAGTGCTCTTTTAATTTCTTCTTTGTATTTGCTGTTAAAATTTATTTTCCATTCAAATTGTAATTTTGAAAATTCATCTAAAGTGTGTTGAATTAAAAATGAATCCAATCCCTTTTTTGTGTCTTTTATCTGTTTTTTATATTCTTCTTCGATATTTCTATATCTTATATAGTTTTTTAACAATCCTTTTACACGGTTACAACTTTCTTTAATATCATCATATTTATACTGTCCACTAAAATTACTTCGAAAGTCTAAAAATAATTCTCTTTCCTTATTTTCCAGATTTTTACTTGTTAATGCATACATATTAGCAAGACTTAAACCAAATTCTCTTTCTTTGTACATTGTATCTGAAAATTCTTCAAGTTCTATCAATTTTTCTTCTATTTTTTTGGAATAATTGTTTATCTTTTTAAGCTTGCCTTCAATACTTTCGTTTATTACTTTTATATACTCCTGCCTTATTTTGTTATATATTTCTTTTTTTTCTTTTTGCGAGTCGTGCACTAACATTACTTTGCTTTTGATAGGAGAAAGTCTATTAAGTAACACATCTAACGCTGCTCTTTTTTCTGATACTACCAAAACTCTTTTTCCCTTTGCAAGGAAATCAGCTATTAAATTTGAGATAGTTTGAGATTTTCCGGTTCCAGGAGGTCCGTATATTACAACACCATCTTTTTCATTTGCCATTTTTATGGCTTTTTCCTGACTGAAATCTAGTGATGAAATATAGAAAAAATTTTTTTCATCAATTTGTTCATTATCCTTTAAATTTTCGTATTTGGAAAAATTTTCTTTTTTCTTACCTGTCAGCAGTAGTTTTAAAAGTTCGTTATTTATAACTTTATTTTCTAGATTTATATAATCACTATATATTGAACTTGCTATCTTAAAATTCCCTAATATAATATAGTTTTTCAATTCAAGAATCCCAGAAGGTATTTTATTTTCTTTCCCCTCTTTAAATTTCTCTATTTTTGTACTATTATTCCAAGCTAATTTTATTCCAATATTTCTAAAATACTCTATAATGCTTTCCAACGAAAAATCTTCTTTATAATCTTCCTCAATAATTTTTGCTGAATTATACCTTTTAAAAGCTATTAAAAATACCTTGTTTAGTAAAACCTCTTCATCTTTTATCCTTTCTAAATACCACTTTCCATTACTATAATCTAACTTTACTGGAAAAAGGAAAATTGGAGATTTTACATAGGTACCATCTAAAAATTTACCTTCTATAAAAGGATATGCAACAAACAATTCATATCTTCCTGTTTCTTTTTCAATTAGGTCTATTTCTCTTTTAATAGTTCTTAAAATATGAGAAAAATTCGACAATTCATTCTTGATGAGATCTTCTTCATCTTCATTTATTATATTTATATTTTCAATATCTAAAATACAAACTTTCTTTCCATTTCTATTAATAATATGTTCTAGAACTTTTTCTATGATACCATTAAAATATTCTTCAAGAAGAAACAAATCAAAAGAGCGACGCTTATATAATTTTGTCAAACAAAGAGTTCTGTTCCTTGTAGAAATGTCGACTAGTCTATTTTTGTATTGCTCTAATATATATTCAATATTTGACATTAGTGCACCTCCACGGTTACTCTCCATTTCGGTTTTTATTTATAAAAAGCTGTTGATAATCACTTTTTGCAACTATATAAAATTAGCAATTAACTTATTTGTTCTAGTATATAAAAACAAATTCAATCTAACAAAATACTACCACACTTTTTTTGTAAAAGTCAAGTTGTAATAACTAAAATTTCATATATTGTTAAAAAATAGTTTGTATATTATCAAATAAGCAAAGTAACTACTATTTGCTTTACTTTATCATATCTTCTGGAGTAATTAAGATCAGATCATTAATACCAGATAATTCATTTTTAACCCCGCTTTTGAAAAGAGAATATATTTTTCTTTCTCCCTTCCACAATCCACATAACTGCTTCTAATCAACAACTTTTTATAATCCTCCATATCAATTTTTTTGGTCAGTCTAATTGCATTTACCAAAAGCAACATTTTCTGGTTGTATGCAACAAATAGAAAAAGTAATTGATAAGGTGTAAAATGGAGGTAGTCATTAACTACTTCGTAAAATATCGGTCTATTTATAAAATATACTTCTAAAAATCTCGTACTAAATTAGAAGTTTACTTCCTAAATTTTCGTGTTATAATTTAAATGGATATATTTTCAAAAAGAGGGTGAAAATATGAATCTAATAAAAAGAGAGCTTCTTAAAGAGATAAAAGAACATTTAAATAAACCTGAAATTACAGTTATTATCGGTCGCGACAAAGTGGAAAAACTACATTAATGAAAATTATTGAAAAGGAATTTATTTCATCTGGAGAAAAAACTTTGTTCTTGAATCTTGATATAGAAGAAGAAATGAAGTATTTTAAATCTCAAGTAGATTTATTAAAAAAATTGAATTAGAAATTGGAGATTCTAAAGGTTATGTATTTATAGATGAAATACAGAGGAAAGAAAATGCTGGATTATTTTTAAAAGGAATATATGATATAAATTTACCGTATAAGTTTATAGTTTCAGGTTCGGGAAGTATTAAACTCAAAGAAAAAATTCAGGAATCACTTGCTGGAAGAAAAAGAATTTTTGAACTTTCAACTATAACTTTTGAAGAGTTTGTAAATTACAAGACAGATTACAAATACGAAAATAAATTAGAAAAATTTTTTAGTTTAGAAGAAACTAAAACTTTATCTTTTTTAGAAGAATACTTGAATTTTGGAGGTTATCCTCGAGTTATACTTGAAACAAGTTTAAAAGAAAAAATGAGATAATCAAAGAAATTTATCATAGTTATATAGAAAAAGATATAGTTAGTCTTTTAAAAGTTGCCAAAATTAGTGAGTTTAATTTATTAGTCAGAATACTATCACATTTAACTGGTAAAACTCTCAACTTTTCGAATCTTTCATCAGAAACGGGAATATCTACAAAAACTTTAAAAGATTATATCTGGTATCTTCAAAAAACTTATGTAATTGATTCAATCCAACCATTTTTCACAATAAAGCAAAAGAATTAACAAAATCACCAGTTTGTTATTTTAAAGACTTGGGTTTAAAAAATTATGCATCTGGTGAGTTTGGGAATGTAAATGACTTCAGTTTTTTATTTCAGAATTTTGTTTATATAAATCTGTATTATTTATCAAAAAAATACGATTTTTCTATTCATTATTGGAGAACAAAAGACAAAGCTGAAGTTGATTTTATTTTAAGAAAAGGTATATATTATATTCCTATAGAAGTTAAATATACAAATCTAAAAAAATTTAAAATTACAAGGGCTTTAAGAAGTTTCATACAAAAGTATCAACCAAAAGAAGCCATAGTTGTAAATTTGCTTTCTAAACATGAAGAAAAATTGGATAAAACAAAGGTCAAAATAATTCCTTTTTATGAAATAAAAAAAGTTGTATCTGATAATTTTAAAAGTATTTAAAAAGCTAAATCTCGATCCTTAAAGAAAATATTGGGTTCTATTTCAAATGTTATGAGTCATATAACTCATGGTATTGGTGTTTTATAATGATTTACAAAAACAAATTCAAATAAATATTACTCTAATGGTGAAATGACATAGAAATTGTATCAATAAATGTGAGAATTTTATGGTACGTTTGATTTAATTTTTTCTACCATATCTTCAGGGGTTAACAAAATTAAGTCTTTGATACCTAGCAATTCTTTTTCAAATCCAGCTTTTGAAAAAAGAATATATTTTTTCTTTCTCTCTCCACAATCCACATAGCTGCTTCTAATCAATAGCTTTTTATAACCCTCCATACCAACTTTTTTGTTAGTCCATTTGCATTCACCAAAAACAACATTTTCTGAGTCATATGCAACTATGTCAATATCAAATGATTCATTTTTCTTTCCAGGAACTTTTCCCCATGTATTTCCAATTTTCTCTGGAATAAATCCTAAAACTTCTGGTGTTTCTTTCAAAAATCTTTGACAAATTGTTTCAAATTTTAATCCAAAATATTGTGGAAGATTTTTCCATATTAACTCTAGCGCTTTTTCAGGAGAAAATTCTATAGTTGAAATGTATTTTCGTATAAAATTAAAATAGAAGTCAAAATAAAAATCATTTATTTTGTATTTTTTCATTCTCTTTTTTTGAGGAAAAAGTGGTTCAATGGATTTTACAATCTCATATTCTTCTTCTAATTCTTTTAAATAACGTGGAAGTGAAGTTTTTTCAATCTTTGATAAATCTGAAATCTCAGAAATAGTTTTTGGGCTACCTGAAATTGACTCTAGAATTGAAAAATAGCTTTTGTGCTCACTTCCAAATTCTAATACTAGGATATTTTCCCCTTCATTTTTTAAAGGAGCATAATCTTTTAAAAACAGATCAAAAATATGACTTTTTAAAGATTTTTTTTCTTTAAAAAGCAAAAGATAATTTGGGATCCCACCAGTTAATGAATATATCTCGAATGCTTCTTTTGTTGAGTATCCAAAGTTTAAAAGTAATTTTATTGATTCACTTAATGGAAATTCGGAAATATTTACTAAATAATCTTTTCTACCAAAAAGTGGCATTTTGTTATCGTAAAATAGTTTTTTCATAAGTCCAACGTATGAACCTAGTACAATAAGCTTTGTGCTATGGTTTCTGTATTTAATTTCATCCCATGCTTTTTGAAGAGAAAAAAGTATGGCCGGGGAAACTTTGTTAAAATTTTGAAATTCATCGAAAATGACAAATTCAAATTTTTCAAAAAGTTCTAGAAACAAATCGTACCAATCTTTAAAAACAGCTTTTGAAAAAGAAAGACTAATTTTTTCAAGCAAGTTATTTGGATTTAAAACATCCACAAAATAGTAGAAAACATTTTCTTCTTTTTCAAAAGCTTTTCTTACGAGTGTAGTTTTTCCAATCCTTCTTCTTCCGTAAACAACTATAAAAAGATTTTTTTGCTTTTGAGATTTAATTTCATCAAAAAATTCCAGCTCTTTTTTTCTATTATAAAACTCCATTAAAATCACCTCTCGATACAACTATTATATGTTTTTAAACATTATGTTGGCTAACATTATGTTGAATAACATATTATTGGTATAATAATTTTATCATATAAGAAGCCATAAATTCAAAGGCTGATTGAAAATTATTAATAAAAGTTGATATAAAAACATTTTTTTGTTGAACTTACTTCCATAAGTGAGACGAATAAAAAAGATAATAATTTACTTTTCAAATAGCATGGCTTTTAAACTTTTTCGAAGCCATGTTTTTTAATCTCGCTTGATATCTTTCTTAATTGTAGAATTGTGTATATTCTTTTTTTCTTTGGTCTGCCTTTTTTAAATTCAGTACTATCATATGCTAAATAATTCTTTATCCACAATTGCATTCTACTTTCAGTAACACCTAAGAGAGAAACAATAATTTTCTTAGGAAGTTTTTTATCCATGTAAAGTTTAATGACTTCTTTCTTTATATTCAAAGGATGTTTTCTAAACTTTTGCCCTTTCTTAGTCAAAGAAAAACACCCCCTTTGTTAGCCTTATTGTACCACTTTGGGGGTGTTTTTCATTTCTTTTTTATCTTGAATCATTTCTTGAGTTCAGTATATTTATTGTTTTTTGAGAGTGTTTGTTTATTGATTTTTGCATAGAGATAAATTTTTTTAAATTTCTTCTTCCACAGGTACAATTTCTTTGTTAGACTTAAAGATAGCTATAAATCCTTCTATCATTATCCATAAAGCAATTACAAGTGTTGAAATAGTTACAAATATTAACAGACCATTTCCTCCACTTATAAATTTTTTGAGATTTAATACGGTTGCATACAGTGTTATTATAAACATAAATATCATTGGTATTCCTGTAATCCATATTGGTTTTTTCTTTTTTGCTAAATAGACCGTACCAATTAATAGAGCTAGAGCAGCAAGTAATTGATTTAATGCACCAAATACTGGCCACAATGTTAAAGCACCTTTACCATCGCCTGTTGATAATGCTAGTGCTAAAGCTGCTAGTATTACTATCGCGGTAGCGACAAATCTGTTTTTTAAAGGTTTAACTACTACTTCTCCTTTTTTGTTGGAGAATAGCTCTTGCAGTGCAAATCTTTGAATTCTTGTTGAAGAGTCCATAGTTGTTCCTGCAAAAGAAACTATGAACACTGCCATTATTGTTTTTGCTAAATCTAGTGGTATTCCATATGAATGCATCAAGTTTGCAGAACCATTGATAACGGCTGCTAGTTTTGCACCCAAACCACTTGCTGTTGCCCATGATGCATAATGTGATGTAAATGCTTGTACTCCTCCACCATTCATTCCAAGTCCAGCGGTTACAGCAATAATTACTATTGTAGCCAAAACACCTTCAAGGATCATTCCACCATAGCCAATTAAATGAGCATCTGTTTCTTTTTCCATTTGCTTAACGGTTGTACCAGAAGCTGCCAAACTATGGAATCCTGAAATAGCACCACATGCTATTGTAATAAATAGAATTGGGAATATTGGAGGTGCATCTGGAACTGTTTGAAATGCTGGGGCAACTATTTTAGGATGTCCAATTATAACCCCCAATACTAATAGTGCCATGGCAATTAAAAGTTCGTGAGAGTTTATATAATCTCTTGGTTGAAGTAATTTATGAACTGGCATAGTAGAGGCTATAAATACATAAATCATTAAAATGTATATCCAGCCAAGGAGTGATATACCACTAATTGGAAATACAACACCAATAGCAATTGTTACATACATTAATATAATTGCTATTATGGAATATAATGTATCATTTTTTCCTTTGTTGTAAACCATATAACTTAACCACATAGCAATTGGAATTTCCATCCATACTGGAAATACAGATTGTGGGTACATAATAAATAGTAAAGCCACTATCATAGCAAAGACAGCTAGTACTATCCAAAGCAAAAATTGTATTAACACTAAAAATATTTTAGCTGTTCTTTCATTTATAAGATTTCCTGTTAATTCACCGATGGTTTTACCTTGGTGTCTTGCAGAAATTACAAGAGAAGTAAAATCATGAACTGCACCCATGAATATTGAACCAAAGAACACCCATATAAATGCTGGAACCCATCCCCATATAACACCTATTGCGGGACCTACAATAGGACCTGTACCTGCTATTGTAGTAAAGTGGTGACCAAGTAAAATATGTTTTTTTGTTGGAACAAAATCAACTCCGTCTTCAAACTCTTTTGCAGGAACAGGGTTTTTGTCATTTAGTCCAAAAATCTTCTTTGATATCCACTTTCCGTATGTGTTATATGCTACCCAATAACCAACGAATGCTAGTATAGCCAGTAGCAAAGAATTCATAAAATAGCCCTCCTCTCTAATGGTTTTCCAAAATCTAATTTATCATTAGAATATGCAGCTTAATCTTATACGTTAAAAAAAATGGCCTAAATGGCCATTTTTTAGGAACAAAAGATATTAATTTTTCTTGACAAAAGCTATATTTTTAAAATTTTTCTGACTTCTTTTAAATGTGTTTTTCCTATAGGAAGTAATTTTTTATTTTTCATTTCAAGAGAGACAGGTTCTTTAATAAATTTTTCAATAAAGTTGAGGTTGATGATATATGATTTGTGGATTCTAACAAAATTTTGCGGAAGTTCTTTTTCTAAACTTCCAAGACTTTTGTAATGCTTTATTACATATTCACCATTTTCTGTAATTGCGATGATATTTTTGTCAAAATATTCAAAATATAATATATCATCAAAGCTTAAAAAAATTATTTCTTTATTGTTTTCTGCAGCAATTGTATTAATAACTTTTTTACTTAATTTTTCTTCTATTCGTTTTATAGTTTCGAAAAACCTGACTTCTGACACTGGTTTTGTTAAATAATCAAGGGCATTTACCTCAAAAGCCTCAACAGCATATTCTGAATATGCAGTAACAAAAACTATTTCATACTTATCAAGGTACTTTGAAGCTTTAATACCGTTTATAGATGGCATTTCAATATCTAAAAAAATAACATCAGGTTCTTTATTTTTTTTATTTTTCAAAAAATCTTGCACACTTTCAAAGCAACCTACTATTTCAAAATCTGTCATTTCGTTTATTAGATCTTTTAAGCTTTCCCTTGCATAGTATTCATCGTCTATAATAGCTACTTTTATCATACAGATTCACCAACCTTTATATTGCTACTCTTAATTTTTATCTCAACCGTTGTACCACAAAAGAGCCCGTTTTTTATAGAAAAGCTATAATCTTCCCCATATATTGAGTTTAATCTTTTCTGTATTAATTCAAGACCTTTTCCTTTTTTGTTTTGAATTTTAAACCCTTTACCATTATCTTCAACAGAAATTTTTACATATTCATCTACATTTTCAACCTTTACTTTTATTATCAATTCATCTTCCTTCATTCCGTGTTTTATAGAATTTTCAACAAGGGGTTGTAGTATAAACGGAGGAATTTTTGTTGTATTTTCAACGTTTACCATTATTTCATAGTTTAATTTATCTTTGTACCTTAATTTCATTAATTCTAAATAATTAGTTGTGAATTTTATTTCGTCCTTTAAAGAAACAAATTTCTTATTTTCGTATAGGGTATACCTTAATAGTTCAGAGATGTTATCAATAAAATAATTTACCTTATCAGGTTCCTTTTTTGAAATGTATTTTATAGCATTTAGTGTGTTGAATAAAAAATGAGGGCTTAAATTGGACATTAATTCCCTTAGTTTTTCTTCAGTTGCTAGCTTTAGACTTTCATTTATTTTTGCCAGAGAAATGATTAATGATAATGTCTGGGCTAATTTTTTACCAAATATTATATCAGAGTTTTTAATTTCACCTTTTTTTGAATAATATAATTTCAAGGTCCCAATTAATTCGTTATTTAAATCTGTTAAAGGGATTATTATTCCAGAATAAAGAGGGCAGTTATGAACGGAGCAACTGATTCCTTTCTTTCCGACAACCTTTAAACCATGACCACTTTCTATTACCTTTTTTGTAGCATTTGTTTGTATTGGCATGCCAGTAACGTGATGATCACTGCCGATGCCTACATGGGCCAATATTTTGTTTTTATCTGTAATGGCTACTGCATCAAAATTTGTGTTATTTAATATAGTTTCAGCAATTAATTTTGCGTTTTTTTCGTTAAAGCCTTCTTCAATTGAACTTAAACTTTTTTCCATGATAACAAATATTGTATTTATTGTATTTTCTGCTGTTTGCTCCAATTGTTCTTCAATATTTTTAATCATGTAATTTAAGAAAGAAACTCCAAGAGAATTTGTTATAACCATGGGGAAAAGTATTTTAAATGTTATATCAAAGGCAAGAGAATATGGTTTTACCATAACCAAAACGTATGTAAGGTGTGTGATTTCAATTAATACAGTATAAAAGAGTGTTCTAAAAAATGTAAAGTGCTTTCTCCCATAAAGTTGTGATATAAGACCGCTGATAAAACCAGCTGTGATAGTTCCAAGAAAGCAAGGAATAACAGTTGTACCACCTAAAAAGAGCCTAAAAATTGAAGATATTAAAGCAGCAATTAAACCAGAAGGTATTCCTCCTAGCATTCCTGCGAAAATAACTCCAATGTCCCTGTAATTAACTATTGCTCCGTTATATCGTATTCCAAAAACTGTTCCTAAAATCCCTAGAAATCCTCCAATGATACCTAAGACAAGCTTATTTTTTGCAACTAAGGTTTTACCAAAAATATTTTTGATAAAGTAGCTTTGAAAAGTTATATATGTAATTACCAATATTAAGGAAACCCTTTCAAGTAAAATTAAACTTATGTTTTCTAACATGGGTCTCTCATCATCGCCCTTTCACCAAAATCACCTAAATCTTTTAAATCGCAATTGCCAAGTTTTTTTGCATTAGCCTTTGCCTCTTTGTAAAAGTTGAAAGTTATATATATTTCGACATTTTTAAGGTCTTTAAGCATTTCTTTAGCTTTGCCTTGCGGCTCTTTAGCTGTGTATATTAAAACTTTTTCATACATGTTCAAAACTTTCTTAATGCTCCTTATATCAACAACTCCTAAAGCAGTACCGTATAAAATGAGAGTTTTAATGCTATCACATCCTTTTTGTTTTACTTTCCAGTTTATATTGTATCAAATAAAAAATTTTAAGGAAATTCCTGTATTTTACAGGAATTTCCATTATTTGTAAATATTTTGCTTTTATGTAAATTAACCTTTTAGACCGCTGCTAACGAGGCTTTTAACAAATAGATTTTGAATAAGGAAGAATACTAAAAGTGTTGGTGCAAGAACAATCATAGTACCTGCCATAATTGTTCCCCAATTGTTTGCAGCTTCTGCATCAATTAACATCTTTACTCCAATTTGGGCTGTTTTCATTTTATCATCCATTGTAACAACAAGAGGCCATAGATACATGTTCCAGGCATATACAAAGTTAATTAATGCAGCTCCTCCGATCATAGCTTTGGATAATGGAAGTAAAACTTTAAAAAGATATTGCATCGGACTTGCACCGTCTATTCTTGCTGCATCACTTAATTCCATAGGAATAGTTCTAAAGTGTTGCCTCATTAAAAATGTATTTGTAGCACTTGCAGTAAATGGGATTATTAAGGCATAATAAGTATTTACCCATCCAAGAGATTTCATTAACAAGAAAAGAGGGACAATCATTACTGTTTCAGCTGGAAGAAATAGGGTAATAAACAAGGTAGCAAAAGCGATTTTCTTGCCTTTAAAGTTAAAATTTGCAAAAGCATAACCTGCTAAAATCCCAGTTATTAGTTTCCCAAGGGTTATAAACAAAGCTACTATAGCAGAATTAATTATCATTCTGCCTAGTGGAACAAGTCTTAATGCTTCTTTATAGTTTTGCCAATACAAACTTTTTGGTATTATTTTTGGAGGAAAGCTAAATACTTCAGCAGGAGTCATAAAACTCATCATAAAAGCAAGAAAAATTGGAGAAAACATAATAATTGTAACCAAGATTAAAATGATTTCTGAAATAATAAAGGAAACTTTATTTTTTCTATTCACAATTATCACCTCACTGATAATGTACACCTTTTTCGACAAATCTAAAGTAAAGATATGTAATTACTGACATTACACCAAACATTACTACTGATTCAGCAGCGGCAAGGCCGTTGTCTTGGAAAGCAAATCCATCTAGATATAACCTATAAATCATTGTGGTTGTACTTCCCAGTGGACCTCCTCGAGTCATAATATCTATAATTCCAAAAGAAGAAAACATAGTTGTTGTAAAATTCATTATAAATAGATAGAAGGTAATAGGAGTTACAAGTGGGAATTTAATTTTCCACATTCGAGTCCAAGAGCTTGCCCCATCTATGAGGGAAGATTCTAAGATTGAATCTGGAATATTTTGGAGTGCAGCAATGTAAAAGATCAGATCAAATGGAAGCATTTTCCACACGGTTGCTGCTATTAATGCAATCATAGCATATGGAACGGTTGTTAACCAGTCAACGTCGATATGGAAGATGACTTGAAAAAGATAGCTCAAAAGACCTGCAGTTGGAGTAAACATCATGGACCAAAGGGTTGCAGAAATTGCTGGTGAAACTGCATATGGTGAGAACATTAAAGTTCTAAAAATCCTAGTACCAGGTAAGTTTTTAACTAACAGTTGTGCGATTAGAAATGCGAGAAATATCGTAATACCAACACTAGAAAGTGAGTAAATAAAAGTTGTTTTTAAAACTTTATAATACTCACTATCGGTAAATAAATCAATATAATTGTCTAGCCCAACAAAAATAGATTTATCTCCAAAGAAAGATTCTTGAAAGAAGCTCAATTTAAAAGAATTAAAGGCTGGAAAATAGATAAAAAGAATGATTATTAAAAAGGTTGGAACTAACAAAAGATATGGTGTTAGTTTTCTCAAGACAACACCTCCTATTTCTATAAAAGCGCCCCCAAAAAGGAGGCGCATCTAAAGATTATTGAAAGAACTTATTATTCATATAGTCTATTGTATTTCTTCAATGCTCTAGTAACTTGATCTGCTGCCCAATTGAGAGCTTGATCAACTGTCATTTCACCGTTTATAACTTTTTCGTATGCTGTTTCTATAATTTCTCTTGTTTCTGGGAATACACCAATAATTGCGCCATTTGTATTAGGTGTTTGTTTTGAAAGAAGGAGTTGGAATATAGCTGTTAAGTAATTTGGATGATCAGCGTAGAAGCCTTCCATTAAAAGTTGTTCTAATGCATCTTTTCTTACAGGGAAGTAACCAGTTTCAAGGTGCCACTTAATTTGTTGTGCTGGTTCTGTCATCCATTTTACAAATTCCCACGCAGCATCTATTTCTTCTTTTGGATGATTCTTAAGAATCCAAAGTGAACCTCCACCTATTACAACACCACCCTGGATAGAAAGGCTTGGTTTTGGCAAAAATGCGGTGCCAACTTCCCACCCATTTTCCTTTGCGGTCTCAGTTATGAATTTAACATCTGAAGTTGAGTAAAGTAACATAGCAGCTTTACCAGAGAGGAATATCTGTCTTGCCCCACTCCAATCTTCCCTCTTTGTGTTTATTAATAACCCTTCTTTAGTCATCTTTGCTAATAGTTCGAAAATATTTTTACCTGCTTGACTGTTAAATACAGCTTCAGTAGGTCTTTTTCCTCCTCTACCATTGTCATAGTTTACAAGTGGTGCATCTTGTACTGCCATAAGTTGTTCAAAGAACCAAGAGTGTGTTGGCCAAGTTAAACCGTATCTGATGATATTTCCATCTTTATCTTTTTTGACCAATTTTCTGCTGTATTCAATTAATTCGTCGAAGGTTCTTGGTGGCCTATTTGGATCTAACCCTGCTTCTTTAAAGAAAGTTTTGTTGTAGAATAAAATTGCATTTGAAGAATTAAATGGCATAGAATAGAGTTTTCCGTTAACTGTGTAATAATTTAGAACTTGAGGCAAGAAAGCTCCTAAATCAATACTTGGATCTTTGGCAATAAGATCTCCTATTGGAACAGCTATGTTTCCATCGATCATAGCTCTTGTACCGATATCATATATTTGTACAACATGTGGTGCGTTTCCAGCTTTTACAGCTGCAATTGTTTTGTTAAATGTATCTCTGTAAGAACCTGTGTACTGAACATTTACTTGGATATCTGGGTGAGTTGCCATAAATTCTTTAGCCATATTTTCAAGAAGTTCAATTCTCCAACCACTCATAGCATGCCAAAATTCAATAGTTACCTTGGAAAAAGTGTGTATACTAATCACAACAAGAATTAAAACCAACAACTTTTTCATTTTTCAATAAGATTAATTTGGTTTTAAATATATAAAGAGCAAAATTTAAACTTCTTAAAAAGATTTTATTAAATGTTTATTTAATTTGTTTTTGAAAATATTAAGATATATTAAGCTAAAAAATTAATTTTTTCTATTAAAGTGAGGTATAATTGTTTTGTATTATCAAATTAGTGGGGGTAATAATATGAAAAAATTTTTTGTGTTTTTCTTATTAACAGCCATAGTATTTTCTTTTTCCTATACCTACTTTAGGACACCTGATGTTTTACTTTATCCAAATAGAACTATATCGTTTTACTCAGATGAGCCTGTTTCAGTAAGGGTATACAAGTTTGATATAACAAAGGAGATATTTAAAAAGGATTTAAAAAATGGAAAATCAGTAAGATTTTTGCTTGAAAAGTCTGATGAAAAAGTATTTTCGATAATTCTTCCACAAAGTCCAGGGGCATATTATGTTATTTTAGAAGGTCAAGATAAATATGTCTCCAATTTATTTTTTCTTACAAACTATGAAGCCTTTATAGCAAGCAATGATAAAGAATTTTATTTTTCGGTGTATGATTCAAAAGAGGGAAAATTTGTAAATAGTCTTTTCTACTTTGATGATGATTTTTTAAGGAGGATTACAGGACCTGTTTTTAAAACTGATATAGAAAAATACAAAGGAAAAGTCTTTTTTTATAAAAACAACGTAGTCTTTATCTCAAGATATTCTGCATACAATCCTTATTCAGAAAAAAAGGTTTTGGTATTCTCAGATAAACCTATTTATAAACCTGGTGATGTGCTAAGGTTTAGAGTTAATTTATTTAAAAGAGAAGGAAATAAATACGTTCCATATTCGTCGAAAGTTTACATACATTTAAGGGATCCATTTTCAAATGAGATTTTTTCAAAAGAGTTTAATACGGATGATTTTGGAGGAGTATCATTTGAATATAAGACAACAGATGAGATAATAACTGGAAATTATGTATTAACAATAGAGGAAAAAGGAAAAACTTTAGGTTATCACTACTTTCTATTGCAAGATTATGTAAAACCTACTTATACAATAGAGCTTACTCCTTCTGCCACACAATCTCTTGTGGGACAAACTGTTAACGTAAAACTTTCTGCAAGATATTTAAATGGAGATCCAGTAAAAATGGCCCAAGTACTTTTTTATGCTTTTAGAGACGGAAGATTAATTAATAAAACTAAGGCAGTAACAGATGAAAATGGTCAGGCATTGTATGGGTTATATCTAAAAGAAGGTGGATATTATCGTATACAGTCGCTTGTAGTGGATGATTCAGGGAGACAATATGAAAAACAAGTTTTTATAGATGTAAAAAAAGACAACGTAAATATAGATGCAAAGATAAATAATAATAACTTGAATTTGTACATAACTGATCTTTCTGGTACACCATTAAATGGAGTTGCTTTGATTAAAATAAACGAAAAAAAAGAATATGTAACGGTTTTAAATGGAAAAGGTTTCTTGAATTTGCCAAAAAATACGTGGTACGTTGAAGTTCAATTTGGAAAGGAAAGAAAGTTAGTATTTAAAAAATACAGAGAAAGTAAAGCAGGAATACTAACTGTTGATAGAGATAGTATAGAACCAGGTGGAAAAATAAAAATAACGGTGGATCCTAAAGACGATGTTGGAGTGCTTGTTGCCGGTGGTACAAATATTGATATGTTTAAGATCATAGATAATAAGCAGGAAAGTGTAGAAGTTAATATTCCAAAAGAAGAAATATCGGATAGATATTTTATTTCTTTTTACGGTTTAAAATTTAATGATAATATCAAGATAAATATTTTACATGATAGAGTAAAAAAATTAGAAATAAAGACAAATAAAAATACTTATAAACCAGGAGAATTTGCTAAGGTTTCTTTTAAAGATTCAAAATCATTAAAAGTGGTAAGTATTATCGATGAAGGTCTCTATCTTTTGTCTGATAGAGGTTCTGTTATAAATGAGTTATATCCAAGACTTTATTATTCAACTTTTGAGGTCTATAGCTCTTCAAAATATATTTATTTAGACTATCTAAGCCGATTTGAAAATGAAAAAGAAAAGCATATATTTGCAAGTTCGAAGGAATCGGAAGAAAAAAACATAAGAGAATATTTTCCAGAAACTTTGTACTGGAATCCTAATCTTTTTGAAGAAAATTTAACCGTGAAAGTACCGGATAGCATAACAAAATGGAGAGTTCTGGCATATGAAATCTCAAGTGACTTCATTGCAGAAGGAAGCGCAACATTTGTAGTTACAAAGCCATTTGAGGTAAAATTATTTGTTCCAGAGTTTTTAACGAATAATGATCAACCAGATTGTGTAATTTATGTAAAAAATTATACAGGAAAACCAGGAAAAGTAGATGTAAGGTTGAGTGTTAAAAACGCAACTTCGACTTTTGAAAGTGGTACTTTTAAAATAGAACGTGATTTAAGAATACCATTTTCACTTAAGGGTGTTAGCGGGGAAAATGTAGAACTTATTTTGGAAGCAACTTTAAATGGCGAGCATGATGCTATAAAGATTAAAGTGCCTGTGAATAAAGCTTATATTGAAAAAACATCTAGTAAAGTTTTAAAGATAAAAGGTAAAATGGAATTTGAAAATGATGTAGATATAAAGGTTATAAGTAATTTAAAAGATTTACTTGCTGAATCTATTGAGAAGTTAATAACTTATCCTTACGGATGTACTGAACAGACTATGAGTTCTTTTTATCCGGCTTTGGTTGCAAAGAAAATATTGGAAAGAAAAGACATTGATGACATAGTTTTAAAGGGACTTCAGAGAATTTTAAAATTGCAGCATAGAGATGGTGGTTGGGGTTGGTGGACTAATGATAAAAGTGATCTTTATATGACTAGCTATGTTTTGGAAGGATTATATTATGCAAAACAAAATGGTTATTATTTTCCGCAAGTTTCTTTGGACGAAGCAATAGATTATTTAAAAAAACAAGAGTTAAATGGTTATGCAGTGTTTGTATTAAAATTATACGGAGAAAAAGTAGACTTTAAAGCAAAAAATATTATTGATGAAATATTTACTAGCCCAGAAAAAATATTAAAATATGCAAAAGTTGGAGAAAATGTAGCATATATAGAGTCGAATGGATTTTATTCTTCGGTATATCTTACAAGCTATGCGTTAAGACTTCTGTCTTTAGAAGGGAAATATCCTGATTTAAGAGAAAAAATGGTAAATTACCTTCTTTCAAAAAAGAACGGCCCCTTCTGGTATTCTACAAAAGATACAGCTGCTTCTATTCTTGCGATTCTTGAGAGTGGTAGTTTTAAAGACATAAAGAGTGATATAACAATTAAAAGTGAAGGTGGAAAAGTAATTGTAAGTGGTGAAGGGTTCATTGAAGTAAAACAAACTGAAAGAATTGAAAAAGAAGATCAATATCATGGAATAAAGTTAAAAACAGAAATTTTTAAAAGACATGAATTTTTATTCGATGGAGAGTATATCGATGCGTTTTTACCAGTGAAAAGCAGTTGGATCCCAATTAGTATGGAATTAGTTGATTCAACACCAGTATTGATTTCAAAAGTGCCTAGAGAGATCTCAATGTTGTTGAAAGAAGGTACTCCACTTTCTTTTGAAAATGGGAAGTTGGTTGTAAAAGGACCGTTTAAATTTGTAGGAAATGAGTATAGTTTTGATAAAGGATATTATGAAATTCAATTTGTAGAAAATGATAATTTTGAAATTCAAAAAGGGGACTTTTTAAAGACGCAAATTACCATTGATGGCACCGGAGAATATTTAGTGGTTGAAGAATATCTTCCTGCATGTGCACAAGTTAATAAATATTACTATGAAAAAACACCGGAGTATTACAGTAAATTTTCGTATAGATGGTATGAAGATAATAATATATGGTACAGCTATAGGGATGTAAAAAAAGATAGAGTAGCATTTTTTATTAGATACCTTACTCCTGGAAAACTTGCATATTACTGGAGAGTGACTTCTAGTGGAAAATATATTAAAAGGCCTACATACGTTTACAATATGTACTACGAAGATACTTACGCTATCTCTCATATTGATACCTTTGTTATTAAATAGTCAAATTTTGTTTGATAAACAAATTCCAGATTCGGTATTAATAAAGTTAGATGAATTTTTAAGCGAGGCAAGTATTACTATTCCTAAAAGGCCCGTGGTTATATTTGAAAGTAGGTCATTGCAAGAATTTAACAAAATTACAGGAATGCCCTTTAGCGTAGGAGGAGTATATTTTGATTTTAAGATAATTTTGCAGCCAATAGATATCTTGAAGAAAAAAGGAGTATATGAGAAGGTTTTACTTCATGAGTTATTGCATTGGGTATTATATGGTTTAGATGAAAGATACCAGGAAGGTTTGATATATTGGTGGTTGAGTGAATATGATAGAAAAGAAGTTGAAGATTTTCTTAATGTTTTTGATGGTAACTTGCACAACTTTATTATTTCCCATTGGAATGAATGAAGGTTTTTCAAAGCTTGCATTAGACTTGAATGATAGTTTAAACTTTAGACTCTGGTTTGTCTCAATAGCTCTTGATAACGTAGATAATGAGCATCCGTTATTCAAAACAAAAGATTGTGCAGGTTTTGTATTTTATTCATTAAAAGAGGCATTAAAAAAGCATGATATGAAATGGATAAAGGAAACAGGATACAGGGGACCGATTTTTGAGGATGTTAAAAAATACAACTATCCAAACACCCCACTTTCAGTTAATATCTTTTTTGATGGAAAAGATTTTGTGCCGTATGTTACAGCCTACAATCTTTTAATGTATAACGTTGAATTTGTTTCTTTTGAAAGAGAGTATGCAAAAGTTGGAGATCTAGTTTTCTTTTTCCACCCAGAAGATCCAGACTTTCCATTTCATGTAATGATCTATACAACAAATGGTTTTGTTTACCACACGGGGCCTGGTGGAGAGATAAGATATGTAAGGTTTGAAGATATGATGCTTGGAGATATGGCATGGAGGCCAATAAGGCTTAATAAGGCATTTTTGGGGTATTTTAGATTAAAATTTTTAACTGATTGATTGTAAAAAGAGTGATGCGTCTGCATCACTCTTTTAGATATTTATTAAACCAATTCGTTATTTCTCTAAGGCGTGCAATTCTGTTTTTTGGTTTTCCACTTCTGCTAAGATCGTGATTTTCTCCTTTTAAAATAACAAGACGACTTTCAACTCCAAAGTATTTGAGAGAAGTAAACATTTGAATTGCTTCTGCAATCCAGCATCTATAATCTTCATCTGAGTGAATGAAAAGTGTAGGAGTTTTAACTTTATCTGCATATTTCATAGGAGAATGCCACCAGAGCTTTTCAAAATTATCCCATGGGGTAGTTGATTGTTGATCTGCTACAAAGTAATAACCTATGTCTGTTGTTGCAAATTTGGATATCCAATTTGAAATACTTCTTTGAGATACAGCGGCCTTGAATCTATCTGTATGACCTATTATCCAATTGGTCATAAATCCACCGTATGATCCACCAGTTACTCCTAACCTTTCTTTGTCGATAAATGAATATCTTTTTAGTGTTTCATCTACAAAGCTCATTAGATCTTCATAGTCAACTGTTCCATATTTACCCCTAATATCTGCAAATTTATTTCCCCTGCCGTCGCTTCCTCTTGGGTTTGTAAACAGAACTACATAGCCTTCACTTGCCCATATTTGCATTTCGTGGAAGAAAACTTCTCCATATACAGTCTTTGGACCTCCATGAATATCTAGTATTGCTGGATATTTTTGTCCTTCTTCAAAATCAACCGGTTTAATTATCCATCCTTCTAACTCAATCCCATCTTTGTTAATAAATGTAAACTTTTCTGGTTTTGATATTTTTCTTTCGTTTACAATCCATTCATTAAAAAACGTTACTTGTTTTTCGACTTTTTCAAGTTTGTATATTTCTTGTAATTTAAAGTTTTTTAGGCCAATAAAATAAATTTCTCCGTTTTTTACGTCAAATCCATCTATAGAACCTTCACTATTAGTAAGTTTTTCTATTTTTCCAGTTTTATCTATTCTATTTAAATAGGAACTACTATATTCAGTAGTTACAAAATAGAGGTAATTTTCATCGATAGCAGCATTATTGTAACTACCATATCTGCAATCTGATCCGACACTATTTCTTATACTCAAATCAAAGTTAGGAGTTATCAGCGTGACTTTTTTTGATTGTAGATCAAGAAGATAAAACTTTGGGTTCTCATTTACTCCAAAACTTTTCATGTTACTTCCAGCAAATATTATTGAGTCATCTAAAAAGTATGCGTATGTGTATCGAAATGGATCATCATGAGTTATTTTTTCTTTTTCCTTGGTTTCTAGGTTAAATATAAATAAGTCTGAGCGTATTTCCATTTTATCTTTGTATTCATTTGAAATGAATAATATATTTTTTCCACCTTTTGCAATATCAAAATGTGAAACATTTTCGTACTCTCCAGATATTGGCATAATTTCTTTATTTTTTAAGTTGTAAAGATATAACCTAGTTCTTTTTTTGTTTGTAAAACCCGCGCCGTTAGACCAAAATGGGATTTCATCTAATATTACGTAATCATTGTCGTTATCGTATATACTATATTCACCAAGAACTACAAAATTTTCACTGTCAAGTTTTTTTATTTTTTTGACAATTAGTGGGATCTCAAAGTATTTTTCAGCTTCTCCTCCATCAATACTTATTTTATAAAATGAAGAAAATTTCTCACCATCTTGCTTTCTCTGTTTTTCATCGTCTTCTCTAATACCTTGAAAGAGTATTGTTTTATTATCTAACCATATAAAATTGCTTTCGTTTCCGTATGTTGTTAGCTTTTTTAATTTGTGGCTTGTTGTATCAAGCAGCCAGATGTTCGATGTATAGTTGTTTTTTTCTTTATTTGCTTTACTTACTACAAAGGCAAGATACTTTCCATCATCAGATAATGAAATGCTAGATAAAAAATTAAAATTGAATAAATCTTCAATTTTTATTTTTTCCATTTTTCCACCTCCATTTATATTATACATCTTTTTAGTTAGTTTTGCGAATTAATGTATATAAAAAATCCCCCATCCAAAAAGGATGGGGGATATAGATTTATGTTATATTACTTTTTTTGAGATTTTGCAGCAATACTGAGTGACCAGAAAAGACCACCAAACAAGACAACGCCTGCTAAAATTAAGAATATAATAGCACTTACACTCATGATTAGTTTCCTCCTTCCGTAAGATCAATTTCTGCTTTTTTGTAATAATCTTTATCCTTTGGAGGAATCTTTGAAAGTATAATTGCTATGATCGGGTTTATAATAAGCATTGAAAATCCAGTCCACAATGCCCATGATGGATAACCACCGTATGGTTTTTTAAGTTCATCAAAGAAGTTGAGACCTAAAACTAAAATTAGTACAGCTGGGATAAGGAATTTTATTGAGAAGTTAAACCATTTTCCAACTTTAACTTCCGATACTTCATTTATATATTTTCTAAGTTTTTCTGCACCAAACAACCAACCTATTATTATTGATTCCAAAATTCCAGCAATCAAAAGACCGTAAACACTTACAAAGTGGTCAACAATATCGAGCCAGTAAAGTCCACCTTGTGTTGAGAACAAAAGACCTGCGAGGAATCCAAAGATTGAAAAGCCTATTAAGAATGCCTTTTTATTTACTTTAAATTTGTCTGATGCAGCAGCTTCCACTGCTTCGACAAGAGAGAATGCAGAGTCAATACCTAGTGTTAAGAGCATTAAGAAGAATAAAAGACCAATAATTGATTGTACAACAACTCCACCTGGGAAAAGAGAAATAGCTTGTGGATAAACAACAAATGCAAGGCCTATTCCACCACTTACAACCTTATCAACTGGAACAGATAACTGGGTTGCCATATATCCAAGAACTGAAAATACAGCAATACCTGCAAGGTAAGATGTTGCACTATTTCCAAGGGCGGTTATAATAGCGTTGTTTGCAATATCACTATCTTTTTTGTTATAACTACCATATGCGATCATGATACCAAATGCAAGACTTAATGTGAAGAATATCTGGCCAAATGCATTTGCCCAAACTCTTGGATCAGCAAGTTTTGCAAAGTTTGGTTCAAACAAGAAATTTAATCCTTTTGCAGCACCTTCTAATGTAATCCCTCTTATTCCAAGGATTAAAAGAAGTATAACTGGAAGTGGAACTGTCCATGCAACTGTTTTTCCAACTGAGGTTGTTCCTTTTCTTAGTATAAAGTATATCCATAGCCAGGTTAGAGCAAGCCCAATTACAATTGGCCATCTAATTGAGCCAAGTTCGCCAGGTCCGCTTGATACTTGTAAAAATTTTCCAAAGAAAAATCCATTTGGATCATCTTTCCAGGCAACTCCAAAAGAGTAATAAAGATAGTTGAAAATATAAGCCATAATGACGTTATAGTAGAATACAATGATTGCACCGCCAATAACTGCAAACCAACCAATGAATTCTGCGTTCTTTCTTATGATTGCCATTGACTTTGGAGCACTACTTTGAAGCCCTTGACCGATTGCAAATTCGGCCATAAGTAGTGGAATACCTACCAAAAATAGAGCAATAAAATATGGAACATAGAATGCTCCACCACCGTTTGAATATGCCATGTAAGGGAATCTCCAAGCATTACCAAGACCAGCAGCTGACCCTACTGCCGCAAGAACAAAAGCCCATCTGGAACCCCACTTTTGCCTAGCCACCATATCCCCTCCTCTCAAAAGATGTAATGCTTAGTTAATATTATATCAAAAAACATAAAAGTTAGTCAAATAAAATTTACTTTGTTAATTTAAAAACAACACAGGCAATTTAAACGTAACAAAAGGTAGGTAAGGAGGGGGTTACTTTTTTATCTTCTTTTTTTCATTCTTCATTGTGTATAACCTTTTATCTGCAACACTATATGCTTTATCAAAGTTTAAATTGTTGGAAATTCCATATGAAAAATCTAACTTTAGCTTATTAATTGAAATTTTTCTAATCCTGTTAACCAATTCTTCTGGGTTTTTTGTGTCAGTAACTATAGCAAATTCATCTCCCCCGAGTCTTATAACATAATCTGTTGATCTTGTGTTTTCTTTTAAAATATCTGCAAATTCTTTTAAAATTTTGTCTCCAAACTGGTGACCGAGAGTATCATTTAATTTTTTAAAGTTATCTAAATCTATTAAAATTAGCTTTCCTTTGTTTGGAACATTTTCAATTATATTACGATTAAAAAGTTGAGTCATTGGATCTATGACCGTAAGTCCTTTTAGGTTTTCTTTTTCTTTTACAATTTCTTCAAACTTTCTTATTAAAATTAAGCTTATTCCAGTTCTAAAGATTACAACACCATATGGAAGCATAATTTCACTGGATGTTTTTGAAAAAAGAAGATATATTGTCTGCAAAATTGATAAAATGAGAAAGTTTGTACTAAAGTAAAACATTTTAAGTTTGTTTTTATATACCAAATAAAAAATAAATACAGACAGAATTATTATGTAAACATTTAAAATACTACTTAAAAGATTGAATAAACTCAAAGAGTTAAACGCAAAGAATATGGACAATAAAATAGATGTTGGTACTAAGAATATTTTTTTGTTTTTGTTTAAAAAGGAATTAAAACCTATAATGTTAAAACAGAGGGCAAGTATTCCAGAAGATATGAATATTTTTCTAAAGAATATGAATGTTGAGATATCCCCTGAATAAGTTCTAAATTGAAAGTCGAATAACATCAAAAATGTAAAAATTGAAGAAAGCCCTGTGTAGAAAATAGATCCTTCAATGTTTTTTTCTAGTTTAAAAGATGACAGGATCAAAATTATTCCAACAATAAGTGTTATCCCTTGTGAAAAGATATAGAAATCTTGTCTGAAGACTTTGATTAATGTTTCATGAAGGTTGGCAGTTTTTTGATCTGTTAAAACTGGAGTATAATGTATGCCGATATCGTAGGTTCCAAAAAAAACGACTTTTAAATTTACCTTTTGATTGTTAAATTTTTCTGGGATTTTTACAACAATTGCTTTAGGCCATAAGTTTCCTGAAACTGATCCAAGATCAAATATTTCATCATTTTCTACAAAAATTTTGATCTTGCTTGCGGAAACCTTTCCAAAGAAAAGATAATTATAAAACTTGTCAACTTTAATAGTAGTTGACAAACTTATTGTCGAAGGTTTACTAAGTGTAGTATATGGAAAGTTAATATCATTTAATGGTATACCGTCTACTTTAACTATTTGGTTTAGAAAAAGGAATAATAATGTAAATATAAGAATAGAAAAGAAAAGTTTTTTCATTTTTACCTCACGTATATTTTAAAAATAATATATTTATCAAAATTATGTTATCATTATTATAGAAAAATGGCAACTAAGAAGTAAAGATTTTCATTATAATTTTGAATATTCCAGGAGAATAGTTCCTTTCTCATTTAAAATATTAGTTGAAATTAATTTAAATTGTTGATATGAAAAAGAAAGTTTTTCTGCATTTTCAAGAGTAATTGGTTCAATTGTAATGTAAATTTTATCAATGTATGGAAAAAATTGCTTGAATACTGATTTACCACCAATAACTGCAGCTTCATTAATTTTATTTTTTTCTAAAAATCTTATTACTTGAACTGGTGATTCATTTAAGAAAATAAGATTTTCTGAATTTTTATAATTTTTACTTGTAAGAACGATATTTAGGCGATCTTTTAGTGGAAAACCAATACTTTCGTACGTTTTTCGACCCATTATTACCGTTCCTATCTTTGTTGTAATCTCTCTAAAATGTGCTTTGTCTTCTTTAGATCCCCAATCTATTCTATCGTATTCAGAGGTGGCAAATCCCCCAAACATGTCTGTAACAACAATCATAGATAAATGCATATTAATCCCCCTTTTTTATCATTTTTTTAATTTTAACATAATTTGTTATATAATATGAATATAGAAATGAGGTGAACACATGTCGGATTTAATTGTCAAATTATATGATTTGGATTTTAGTTACGATTTACCAGAAAATATTCTTATAAAAAGACCTATTGGTCCTGAAAAGATTCATGTGGTTGAGTGGACTTTAAAAAACTTTGGAAAACTTTGGGCAAGTGAAGTTGATGTTGCATTTTCAAAAAATCCAATATCCGTTTTTATTGCATATGAAAAAGAAAGTAAAGATATTGTTGGTTTTGCTTGTTATGATACGACATCAAGAGGTTTTTTTGGACCAACCGGTGTATTAAAAGAATATAGAAAGAAAGGTATTGGCAAAACTTTGCTTTTAAGAGCGTTACAGGATATGATGAATGTAGGATATGCATACGCTATAATTGGGGATGCGGGACCTGTTGAATATTATAAGAAAGCAGTTGGAGCAATTGAAATTCCAGATTCAAGTCCAGGAGTATATAAAGATTTGCTAGATAAATAAAAAGGAGTAAAAAATGATATATTTTGTTGTTATTTTAGCATTTTTTTTGCTAATTTTATTTCTCTATTTTTGGAGAAATTTAAGAGTTTTGAAAAAAGTTGGATGTTTTGATTTTTCATGTAAAAAGGCTTTTGAAAAGAATTTTTTGTATAGAGTGTATAAGATTTTTAATAGATATGACGATAAAGATGATACTATAGATACTTTAAAGGAAATATTTGAGTTTATAGTTGAGATTTTAGAAGCTCAAGCTTGGTCTCTTCTTTTAACTCCAAAAGAAAAAAAGTGGAGATTTATTGTTTGGAACTATAATTTGGATGATAAGCCGCTTGAGATTTTGGGAGAATTTTTTCAAAATAATACACCGTATAATCTCAATCAAATTATTTTTAAAAAACGCTATTACTTTATTTCTGATGTTTTGAAAATGAAGTATTGGAAAGAAGTTAAAGGTATAGATACAAAATCGTGGTGCGGTATTCCATTGGTTTATAACGGTGAAGTCTATGCAATTTTAAATGTTGATTGGTATAGAAAAAAAAGACTGAAAAAGATTGATAAAATGCTTTTTGAAATAATTACTGAAGAATTATCAAAACCAATTTTGAATATTTTAAGGGTTAAAGAAAGATTAGAAGAAAAAAATATTGATTTACTAACAGGTTTATACAATAGAGGAGTTTTAGATTATATTGATAATAGTAAATATAATTACTTGATCTTTTTGGATTTGGATAATTTTAAAGAAGTTAATGATAGTTTTGGCCACCTTGTTGGCGATGAAGTATTAAGAATAATTTCAAGGAGATTAAAAAATACAGTGAAAAGTGACGATCTAATAATAAGGTATGGCGGAGATGAGTTTATAATTTTAGTAAATTCAACTAGAGAAGGTCTAGAAAAATTAATTCAAAGAATTAAAGAACATGTATCAAGAAATATTAATATACAAGATAAAGATGTGAATGTCGGAGTATCAATTGGCTATTGTATGTTGGATAAAGGACTTGAAGATGCTATTAGAATAGCAGATGAAAGGATGTACAAAGATAAAAACAAAAATTAAAGAATAATTTACTTTTGTAGTTTTGTAGAAACTTGACAGAACATAAAGTATATGGTATTATTTTAATCGGCTTGTGACGGTTGACCTGGTAGCTCAGCAGGTAGAGCACCTGACTTTTAATCAGGGGGCCGCGGGTTCGAATCCCGCCCGGGTCACCAGAGGGGCGAGAGTGGCGGAATTGGCAGACGCGCTGGACTTAGAATCCAGTGGGCTCGCGCCCGTGTGGGTTCAAGTCCCACCTCTCGCACCAAGAAGGAAGTATGCGGGTGTAGCTCAGTGGTAGAGCGCCTGCTTGCCAAGCAGGAGGTCGCGGGTTCAAATCCCGTCGCCCGCTCCAAAATGAAAATGAAAGTTAAATCAAAATTATATGAAAAATGCTCCATTCTATGGAGCATTTTTTATTGATAATTAAAAATTATATAAATGCTAAAACATTTATTTTTAGTAGATATAAGTAATAGATATAAGTAAAAAAATCTCCCTTTCATTTGAAAGGGAGATTTTTTGCTTTATTGTGTTAATGTTGCAGGATCAACTTTTATACCAGGTCCCATTGTTGTTGAGAGAACAACTTTCTTTATAAAGTTACCTTTAACTCCTGCTGGTTTTAAATTCAATATTTGTTCGTATGCTGATTTTATATTTTCTTTTAACTTTTCGTTGTCAAAGGATGCCTTACCAACTGGAATATGTAAGTTTCCGGTTTTATCGGTTCTAACTTCCATTCTACCTTTTTTGAATTCTTTTACTGCTGAAGCAACGTCGTTTGTAACTGTACCAGCTTTTGGGTTTGGCATTAAGCCTCTTGGACCAAGAATTTTACCTAGTTTACCTATTACTCTCATCATATCTGGTGTTGCTATTGCAACGTCAAAATCCAAGAAGTTTTCTTTTTGTATCTTTTCAACTAAATCTTCTGCACCAACATAATCAGCACCTGCTGCTTTTGCTTCTTCAGCCTTTTCACCAGTTGCAAATACCAAAACCTTAACTTCTTTACCAGTACCATGTGGCAATGAAATAGTACTTCTAATTTGTTGGTCGGATTTTCTGTAATCGATGTTTGTTTTTATGTGGAGCTCAACTGTTTCATCAAATTTAGCTGTTGCAACTTTTTTAGCAAGATCGATTGCCTCGTTTAAGTCATAGTCTTTGCTTCTGTCTACAAGTTTTCTTACCTCATTATACCTTTTGGAGTGCTTCGGCATTTTGCCTCCTCCTTCCTAAAATTTATTAGTCTACAACCTCAATTCCCATACTTTTTGCGGTTCCTTCAATTATCTTCATGGCCGCTTCAATATCATTTGCGTTTAAATCTTTCATTTTGATTTCTGCAATTTCTTTAATTTGTTCTCTTGTTACTTTTCCTACCATCTTTCTCTTTGGTTCTTGAGAACCAGAGTTTACTTTTGCAGCTTTTTTCAACAAGAATGATGCTGGTGGTGTTTTTGTAATAAATGTAAATGACCTATCTTCGTATACTGTAATAATTACTGGAATTATCATACCTGCTTTATCAGCAGTTGCTGCGTTAAACTTTTTACAGAATTCCATTAAGTTTACACCACGTTGACCTAATGCAGGACCAACTGGTGGTGCAGGAGTAGCTTTTCCTGCTTCAAGTTGCAATCTTACTTGTGCAACTACCTTTTTTGCCATAATACAACCTCCTTCTTGTGGTTATAGGGTTAACCCTCCCACTTGGTAACAAATATATCAAACTTTTTCAACTTCACTGGTATGAACAGTGACTGGTGTTTCTCTACCAAAAATGGTAACAGAAACTTTCAATTCGTTATGCTCCGGATTAATTTCTTTGACACTTCCAACAAAACCTTCAAATGGACCTGAAACAATTTTTACAGAATCTCCAACTTCAAAATCAAACTCAATCTTTATTTCTTTTTCTTTTTCTACCTGTGGAGTTTCTTCGGCACCAGCGAGTCTTAGTAGAACCTTTGCTTCTTTATCATCAATTGGAATTGGTCTACCACCAGAAGAAACAAAATCTATAATTCCAGGAACGGTTCTAACAAAGTGCCAAAATTCGTCATTCATTATCATTTCAACAAAGAGATAACCAGGGAAAAGCTTTCTAACCTTCACTTTTTGAACCTTTATTTCTTTTTTTGTTGGAAAATCTATAATTTCAATTCTCCCAGAACTTTTTGCGGTAACTTTTTTTGGCTCAGCTAATATCTGACCAGTTTTTACCTGCGTTCCTTTCTTAATTGTGGAGACAAAAGTTTCATTTGGAACAACATATACATCTATTTCACTAATAGAATTTCTTACAACAACTCTTTTCATATTTTCAGTTTGAATAATTTTTCCATCTATTTCACAAATAATTTCTTCATCACTAGAAAGTGGCATTCCTTGCTTTACATGTCCACCAATTTTAAGTCCCGTAATTGGTTTATTTTTTTGAGGAATAACATATGTTTTTGTAAATTTCTTATCTTCTGTTTCTATAACAACCTTTTTGGCATTTCTTACATCAGTTACAATGCCATCTCTTCTTACCCTTATAGCTGGCTCTTCAGCTAAAACGTCACCTTTTTTAACTAAAGTACCATTTGATACAAGAATTTTAGCATTTAAGGATACGATGTGTCTTTCAGACGATTTTGAAGAAGCATCAATAACAACTTCTTCAGGTAAGAGTACCCTAGAAATAACGTGCTCAAGTCCTTGAGCTTTTATTTTTGCTTCCAAATTCTCCTTGGCGGTAGCTTCATACCCCGCCAATGTTTGTAAAATATACCATCTTTTTTTCATTTATACCACCTCAAAAATTAAAAAAGCTTAAATAGAGCACTCAATGCGCCTGAGAAAATCAAGTCAAGAGTAAAGAAGTAAACTCCGGTAACCAACAAAATAACAAGAACAACACCAGTTGCTCCCCAAAGCTCTTTTTTATTTGGCCAATGTGTCTTTTTAATTTCAGTCTTTACTTCTCTAAAAAATTTTCTTAATTTTTCCATCTGGCATCTCCCCCATAAAAAAATTTGGCAGGGGCGGCAGGACTTGAACCCGCAACACCCGATTTTGGAGACCGGTGCTCTGCCAGTTGAGCTACGCCCCTGCGTTTTTATGCTTTAGTTTCTACATGTTTTGTGTGTTTATTACATTTTGGACAATATTTTCTAAGTTCTAATTTTTCCTTCTTGTTTTTTTCGCGAGTCGTATAATAATTTTTATTTCCACATTCGGAGCATTTCAAAGCAACTTGTATTCTCATCGTCTTCCCTCCTATTAAAAAAATCTGGTGGTGAGGGAAGGATTCGAACCTTCGAAGGCATTCTGCCAGCGGATTTACAGTCCGCCCCCTTTGGCCACTCGGGCACCTCACCACCTATACTTGGAGCCAGCGGAGGGACTCGAACCCTCAACCTATTGATTACAAATCAATCGCTCTGCCAATTGAGCTACGCTGGCTCGCTGCGGTTTCTATTATACCTTATATCAAAGAACCTGTCAATACTTTACATAGGGTAAAAGTGCCATTTGTCTTGCTCTCTTAATTGCAATTTTAACCATTCTTTGGTGTTTTGCACAATTTCCGGTAATTCTTCTTGGAATTATCTTTTCTTTTTCTGTTAAAAATTCTCTTAGAAGTTTGACGTCTTTGTAGTCAACATATTCTACCTTTGATTGACATAACTTACATACTTTTGGTTTTCTCTTTCTTCTATATCTCATTTATATTACCTCCCTTTTTCAAAGATCAAAACGGTGGTTCATCATTATCATTGTTATCAAACAACTCGTCATATTCGATTTCATTCTCAGCTTCCGGTACTATTGAAACATCATCTTTCTTGTCCATAAACGTAACTTGGTCAGCCCAAATTTCTGGTGTAGTCCTATTTTGTCCGTCACTTGTTTGCCATCTATTTATTCTTAGTTTTCCTTCAACGAGGACTAGCCTACCTTTGGTCAAGTAATTTTGAACAAATTCCGCTAATCTACTAAATGTAACTATTCTTATAAAATCTACTTCATCATTACCCCTCTTGTTACTTCTGTTTACTGCTATTGTAAATGTTGCGACTATTGTCCCGTTTATTGTTTGCTTGACTTCTGGATCTCTCGTCAGTCGCCCAACGAGGACGACCTTATTATAGTTCACTCTTCCACCTTCTCGGTATTTTCAACCGTCTCCTCTTTTTTTGCTGCTTTTCTTTCTTTCTTTTCTAAGTCGAATCTTCTGAATGTTTGCCATCTTAAGAATTCTGGCCTGACTTTGAAATACATCTCAAGCTCATTAAGTTTTTCTCCGTCTGCTCTGAAGTATACTACTGTATAATCTGCTTCGTTGTATTTCTTAAGTGGATATGCTGTTTTTCTTATTCCCCATCTGTCTACATTGTCAATTTGTGCGTTTAACTTTTCCTTCAAAAATTCTACAACACCGTTTGCAAGCTTTTCTCTTTCTTCTTCTGCAATATCTGGTTTGATGATAAACATTGTTTCGTATATTCTCATCCTTGCACCTCCTCCCTCGGTCTTTTGGTCCCACCTCTTTTAGGCGGAACGGGCTTTTCAGAATAAAAGGGAGCTATTGCTCCCTTCTGGTGGGCTCGGGAGGAATCGAACCCCCGACCATCCGGTTATGAGCCGGACGCTCTGCCAACTGAGCTACGAGCCCACTTTACTTTGGAGGCGACGGTGGGATTTGAACCCACGAATAGGGATTTTGCAGACCCCCGCCTTTGACCGCTTGGCCACGTCGCCTCGCAAGTCAGATTTTAACATAATATATTTTTTCTGTCAATAAGTCTTTTATTAAAAGAATGTTAAATATATACATTTTATAATTTATGATATAATTTCTTTGGTGAATAAAATGAGGGAGAATAAAAAATTTGACTTTATAATTTTAATTTCGGTTATTTTTTTAATTGTTTTTGGACTTTTGAATTTATACAGTGTATCTAAATATTTGGTTGTTAAACAATTTTTCTGGGACTTGCTGGCAATAGGAGCAGCAATTTTTGTTTATTTTCTTAAAGAAAATTTGATTAAAAAATTAGTGATACCTTTATATATAATCTCTGTAGTTTTACTGGCTGCTGTGTTGATTTTTGGGACTAGGGTATATGGTTCTGTAAGATGGTTTAGATTTTTTGGACTTTCTTTTCAACCTTCAGAGCTTTCAAAATTATCGTTAATACTTATGTTATCAGTTATCTTTGTAAAGAAAGATTTAAGATCGTTTTTTTTCTCTATCCTTATTTTAGTAGTTCCAGTATTCTTGATATTAAGGGAACCCGATTTAGGAATGTCAGTATTACATATCTTTGTATGGTTTACAATGCTTTTGTTTTCAGGAATATCGTTTAAGTATATTCTACCCATAGTTGGAAGTGGAGTAGGTGCTATTCCAATAATATACTTTTTCTTTTTGAAAGACTATCAGCGAGCAAGGATATTATCGTTTTTAAACCCAGAAAAATACGCACAAGGAGCCGCCTACAATGTTATAATGTCGAAAAATGCAGTTGGTTCTGGCGGGCTTCTTGGGAGAGGGTATTTAATTTCTCCGGCTGTAAATGGTAATTATGTTCCAAAGATGGAAACGGATTTTATTTTTTCAGCAATTGGTGAGCAATTTGGATTTTTAGGAAGTATACTTGTCCTTGCAGCATATCTAGTTATTATAATTAGAGTGTTTAGTAAGATGAAAGATTTTAAAGATAATTTTTGGAGACTTGTTTCTGTAGGTATTCTATCAGCATTTACATTTCATGTTTTTGAAAATATTGGAATGAATATAGGTATAATGCCAGTAACTGGAATTCCACTTCCATTTTTAAGCTATGGTGGAACATCAACATTTATATTTGGGATTATGATTGGTTTTCTTTTAAAGTCTTTAGCACTTGTCGATAAATCAAGGAAGGTGATTTTATGATTCACAAAAGAAGACGGGAGCGTATTTGGCCTTATGTTTTAGTATTTGGGTTAGTAATACTTTTTATAATAACAGTGTTTTTTGCTTTTGGTAATTTTTTCAGGTATAGAAAAATTTTAGATGATTATAGTGCTCTGAAAAAATTTGTTGAGAGCAAATTAAATGGATACGAAGCTAAACTAAATGATCTTGAAAGTAAATTTGGTCCAAATTCAGTTTTGGATAAATACATACTTTCGGTTAATTATTTAAAAAATTTTGGAGCTGATCTAGAATACATTTTAAATAATATTGAAGATGAGCCAGGAACTGGATATTTCATGGTTTTTGTAGTTGGCAATGAACCTAGCTGGGTTACGGTTAAAGATGATAAAAAGACGTATTTTTCAAGAGAAATTTATCCAGGACTTTCAAAGTATAAGTTTTATTACTTTAAAAGTCCAAAGATTATGACGGATTACGATATAATAGTTCCGCCAGATGCTGATATTGTTGTAGGAAAGGCGGGAAAAGTATATCTCCTATTTTATGGTGTAGGATCATCATTTCATCCGACAAAAATTGTTCATATAGAGGATATGAAGGTGAATAATTTGATGAAAACATTTAGTTTATATGTTCCTGGAAGATAAAGGAGGAGATATGAGGTGTATTTGCAAGATGTGATAAAAAAATTAGATGAGTTTTGGGCTCAAAATGGCTGTTTTATAGACCTGCCATATGATATGGAAATGGGTGCAGGAACATTTCATACATCAACCTTTTTTGGAGTCTTAAGAAACAGAGATTGGAAAGTTGCATTTGTTCAACCAAGTAGAAGGCCAACAGATGGAAGGTATGGAGAAAATCCAAATAGAATGCAAAGATTTTTGCAGTATCAGGTAATTATAAAGCCAAACCCTGAAAACTCTCAAGAACTTTATTTAAAATCACTAGAAGCATTGGGAATTAATCCTAGAGAGCATGATATAAGATTTGTTGAAGATAACTGGGAGTCACCTACACTTGGTGCGTGGGGTGTTGGCTGGGAAGTGTGGCTCGATGGAATGGAAATTACGCAATTTACTTATTTTCAACAGGTTGGAGGCATATCTTTGAAAAAGATACCGCTTGAAATTACATACGGTTTAGAAAGGATTGCCATGTATCTTCAAGGTGTAGATAATGTTTATGATGTTATGTGGAATAAGGATGTAAAATATGAGGAGCTCTTTTTAGAAAACGAAAAACAATTTTCAATTTATAACTTTGAAATGGCTGATGTTGAAAAGTTATTTAAATTATACGAATTATACAGGGAAGAGTTTAATAGATTAATAAAGAATAATCTATTTCTTCCAGCATATGAGCAATTAATCAAGTGTTCTCACACCTTTAACCTTCTTGATGCAAGGAATGCAATTAGTGTTGCACAAAGACAGAATTATATTAGAGATATAAGAACTATGGCTATGCAATGTGCAAAAAGATTTTTAGAATTTGAGGAAGGTGAAAATTAATGGCAGAGTACATCTTTGAAATAGGTGTTGAAGAACTCCCAACCACAGAAGTTGAGAACATATTGGTTCAATTGAATGAAAAGATTTCAAAACTTTTGGGTGATGAAGGCTTATCATATGGTGAGTTGAAAGTTTTTTATGCTCCAAGACGCTTTGGATTTTATATAAAAGATCTCGATGAAAAACAAGGTGATAAAATTGTCCAAAAGAGGGGGCCTTCTGTAAATATTGCATATGATGAAAATAAACAGCCTACAAGAGCACTTGAAGGCTTTTTAAAATCAAATGGGGCTTCATTAGAAGATGTTGTAATAAAAGATAACTATGTATATATAGAAAAAAAGGTAGAAGGAAAAAGTTCAGACGTTATTTTGAAAGAAAATATTCCAAGTATTATTTCAAAATTAAGTTTTAGAAAACCGATGAGATGGGGTAATGGAACTTATTCTTTTGTTAGAATCCCTCACTGGATTTTGTCGTTATATAATGGAAAAGTTTTGGATTTTGAAATTTTTGATTTAAAGGCGGACAATAAGACGTTTGGTCATAGATTTGTTAAAGACGAACCTATAGAGATATCTGGAATAGATGATTATTTTAAAAAGCTCAAAGATACAAATGTTATTGCTCTGCATGATGAGAGAAAAAAAGTGGTGGAAGGTATTCTTTCAAATTACAGTGTTTTAAAAGATGAAGAGTTAATAGATGAAGTAGTAACACTTTGTGAGCATCCTCAAGTAGTTGAGGGAAGTTTTTCTAAAGAGTATTTAAAACTGCCTGAGGAATTAATTACTACAACCATTAAACATCACCAGAGGTCATTTACAGTATATGAAGGTGAAAAGATAACCAATAAATTTCTTTCATTTATTGACTCACCAACTGGTAATATAGAGATTATAAAGAAAGGTTACGAGAAAGTTGTAAATGCAAGATTGGAAGATGCAAGATATTACTATGAAAAAGATTTGAAAATACCATTGGAGAAATTTAATGAGTCTTTAAAGGATATAATTTTCCAGAAGGATCTTGGAACTTTAATGGATAAAGTTGAAAGAATTGAAAAAATTTCAGAAAAGTTGTGTGATGATTTAAGTATTGGATATTCAGATAAGGTAAGGATTTTAAGAATAGCACATCTTTGTAAGGCAGATATTGCATCAAATGTTGTATATGAATTTCCTGAACTTCAAGGGACGATGGGAAGAATATATGCACTAAAAGATGGAGAAGATTATAAAGTTGCAATTGGAATAGAAGAGCACTATAAAGATGTTCCAGAAAGTTTAACAGGTGCAATTGTTGCAATAGCTGATAGAATTGATACTATTGTGGGAAACTTTTTAGTAGGAAATATTCCAACTGGTTCAAAAGATCCATTTGGACTTAGGAAAAAAACCGATACCATATTTGAAATTATAGTCAAATATAATCTCAATATTGACCTTGAAAATCTTTCAAAATTTACTGCAAGTTTGTTTTCAAAAGATATTCCAAATGAACTTGTTGAATTTTTTGAAACAAGGTATGAGTTATTTAATCAAAATACAAGATACGATATAGCAAGAGCGGTAAAAAGATTTTGGAAAAAACCATTGTATGGAAGACTTGTAGCAGAGTCATTGATTAACATTGTAGATCAAGAAGAATTTCAACATCTTCTAACTGGATTTGAACGTGTCCATAACATTTCTAGCAAATTTGATTCATATGAATTTGATAGTACCAAGTTCCTAGATGATGCAGAAAAAGAGTTATTTAATAAGTACATAGAGCAAAAGCCAAAGATACTTGAGGCAATAGATAATCTAAACATTGATATAGCATTAAAGTACTTGATTGAATTAAGACCATTTATAGATAATTACTTCGATAATGTTTTTGTTATGACAAAGCAAGATGATATTAGAATGAATAGACTTGCATTTTTAAAGAATTTGGACAAACTCTTTTTAAAACTTGGAGATTTGAATCTAATAGAGAAAAAATGATATAATAACGCAGGGGAGGTGAAAAATATGCGTGAGATGACAAAACAATTTTTAGAAGCAGCTTTTGCTGGAGAATCTATGGCGCATATGAAATATTTAATATTTGCAGAAGAGGCAGAAAATAAGGGGTTATTAAAGCTTTCAAAACTTTTTAAAGCAATTGCATATGCAGAGTATGTTCATGCAAAGAATCATTTTAAAGTTTTGAAAAAACTTTCGGATGATATGAAGGATAACGTTCAAAGCTGTATTGATGGAGAAACTTTTGAAATTGAAGAAATGTATCCAGTCTATAAAAATGCTGCAGAATTTCAAGATGAAAAAGATGCCATTAGAAGTACGCACTTTGCATTGGAGGCAGAAAAAATACATGCGGATATGTACAAAAAAGCAAAAGAATTAGTTGAAAAAGGTGAGGATTATCCAGCAGAAAAAATTTATATCTGTCCAGTTTGTGGATATACCGTAGAAGATGAAGCACCAGAAAAATGTCCTGTATGTGGTGCTCCAAAGGATGAATTTGTTGAATTTTAATTATTAGCTTTTAAAGTAAATGGGGGAAATAGATCCCCCATTTATTTATTTGGAGGTGGTTTGATGTGGAAGAAATTAATTGGTTGGCTTGTTCTAGCAGTTATCATTTTAATTTATTTGTCGACAGGTGTTTATCAAGTTGGTCCATCTGAAGTTGCACTTATTAAAACTTTTGGAAAATATACACATTCAACAGGCCCTGGTATACATTTTCATCTTCCTTATCCATTCCAGTCTCACGTAATAGTAGATGTTGAGACTATTAGAAAAGAAGAGATAGGCTTTAGGACTATTGAAAGCTATGGAAAAATTTCATACAGAACTGTAAATGAAGAAGCGCTGATGCTAACAGGCGATGGAAATATCATCAGTGTTGAAGCAGCAGTACAATATAGAATAAAAGATCCTGTAAAATTTGCGTTTAATGTTATAAATGGTAAAGAACTGGTAAGGTTTACAACAGAGTCTGTTTTAAGGGAAAGAATTGCTGTAAGAACTATTGACGATGTTTTAACTGTTGAAAGGGATAAAATAGCACTTGAGACTGCAGAGAAAGTTCAGGAGATATTAGATAGCTACGATTCAGGTATTCTAATTAACAAGGTATACTTGCAAGAGGTTGCACCCCCAGATCAGGTTGTTGCTGCATTTGATGATGTAAACAATGCAAAGCAAGATAAAGAAAGGTTTATAAATGAGGCGACAAAGTATGCAAACGATGTTATTCCAAAAGCCCAAGGTCAAGCAGAAAAGATTTTGAGAGAAGCCGAAGCCTATGCTCAAAAGAAAATACTTGAGGCTCAGGGTGAAACACAGAGATTTTTGAGCGTTTTAAAAGAATATGAAATAGCACCTGAAATAACCAAAAAAAGATTGATTATTGAAAAACTTCAAACTGTATTTTCAAGTACAAAAAATATCTTTGTTCTTGATGATAGTGGTACAATAAAACTCTTGAATGTTAATGATTTGATTGGTGGTGATACAAAATGAAAGCCAAAATAATAACGATATCAGTAATTTTACTAATCGCTATTGTATTTTTAACACTTTCAATGTTTGTTGTTGATCAAACTCAACAGGCTGTAGTTTTAAGATTTGGACAGATAGTTAATACATATTCAACACCAGGAATACATTTTAGAACTCCGTTTGTAGATAACGTTGTAAAGTTTGAAAAGAGAATACTTCTATACGATATTGAACCAGAAAAAATTATCACGTTAGATAAAAAGACATTGATAGTTGATACATATGCTCTATGGAAAATAGTCGATGCAAAGAAATTTATTGAGACAATGAAAACAATTGGTCTTGCTGAATCAAGGATAGATGATATAGTATACTCGAATATCAGAAATGTCTTTGCAAAACACTCTTTTGATGAGATAATATCAGACAAAAGGGAAAGTTTTTTAAAGGAAGTAACAACTCTTTCAAGAGCTGATCTTGAAAATTTTGGAATAGAAATAGTAGATGTTAGAGTAAAACATGCAGATTTACCTTCGGAAAATGTAAGTGCAGTATATGAGAGAATGAAAGCGGAAAGATACAGTATAGCGGCACAAATCAGAGCAGAAGGTCAAAAAGAAGCACAAAAAATAAGAGCTGAAGCTGATAAAAATGTTACCGTTATATTGGCACAGGCGCAAAGTCAAGCAGAAAAAATTAGAGGAGACGGAGAGGCAAGCGCTACTAGAATTTATGCACTTGCATATAAGACTAATCCAGAATTTTTTGAACTTTGGAGAAGTTTAAGTGCATATGATACAATACTAAACAATGGAACGGTGATTTTTGGAAAAGATCTAGAGATATTTAAGTATATTTTTGAGGTAAAATAATTCCTTAGGGGGAGTTTCCCCCTAAGGAGTTTAACTAAAAGGAGTTTGATATAAATGGATTTGTTTGATAAAGTAAAACATATATTTTCTGATATGAAAGTTTCAGAATTTATGAATAGTGATGTAATTTATGTATTGCCAAACAGAACTATTGCACAGGTCAAGGAAATTCTAAGACTCAAAAGAATTTCCGGTGTGCCAGTTGTTAATTACAAAAAGAGAGTTGTTGGAATAATAAGTATTGAAGATATAATAAAATGTCTTGAAGCAAATAGTTTAAATGCACTTGTAGAGGAAAAAATGACAAAAAACGTTGTGGTTGTAAATGTTAACGATACTCTTAGGGATGTAATGGAACTATTTGAAAAGTATGGATATGGAAGATTTCCGGTGGTAGATGATGAGCACAGATTGGTAGGAATAGTTACAAAAAATGATATATTAAAGAGTGTAGCAATGAAACTAGGAATAATGTACCTTCATGATGAAAGACGCGAAAGGGCGCTTCAAAATTCAGAAAAATCTCTAATCTTGGGAATGGACTTAAAAAAAGAAGAGAGCGATTTTTATTTTAAGATAAATTATTATGATATAAATCAGATAGGAATAGGTGCTGCAAGCTTGAAAAAGTTTTTACTTTCTAAAGGTGTAGATGAAAAACTCGTTAGGAAAATTGCTATTAGTGTTTATGAAGCTGAAGCAAATGTAGTAATTCATAGTGGAAGTGATGGAGAAATATATTGTTTTATAAAAGATGATAGTATTGTGGTAAGGGTTGAGGATAAGGGAAAAGGTATAGAAAATCTTGATCTTGCCATGAAGGAAGGTTTTTCTACAGCACCGGATCATGTTAGAGAATTAGGTTTTGGAGCAGGAATGGGGCTTCCAAATATGAAAAGATACTCTGACAAATTGGTTATACTTTCTGAGAAAGATAAAGGTGTTATAGTCGAAATGGTATTTTTTAAATCTTAAGATTTGGCACAGCTTCTAGTGTTAAATCTGAAGATAAACATTTTTTATATAATTTGTATCCTGCCATGGCTATCATTGCTGCATTGTCTGTACAAAATTCAAGAGGTGGAATTAAAACTTTTATGTTTTGCTTTTCAGAGAGTTCCTGAGCTTTTTTTCTAAGATACGAATTTGCGGCGACTCCACCTGCAAGTACTATGGTATTTACATTTGAATTTTTTGCAGCTTTGAATGTTTTCTTTAAAAGTATATCAACAACGGCTTTTTGAAAAGATGCGGCAATATCTTCTTTTGGGATGTTGTCTTTATCAAATTTTTGAACGGTGTATAACACAGCAGTTTTTAATCCAGAAAAACTAAAGTTATAGTTTTTAGAATCCATCATTGGCCTTGGAAAATTAAATTTATTTTCATCACCATTTTTGGATAATTTATCAATTTCTGGGCCACCAGGATATCCAAGTCCAAGTATTCTTGCTACTTTATCAAATGCTTCTCCTGCAGCATCATCAACAGTTTTTCCCAGTACTTCTATTTTATCGTCTTCTCTAACTAATAAAATTTCAGTATGGCCTCCTGATACCATTAAGACAATGTACGGAGGTTTAAGATGTGGATATGTTATGTAGTTTGCAAATACATGTCCAACGATGTGATTTACACCAATTAATGGTTTGCCTAATCTTAAAGAAAGTCCCTTTGCAAAGGATATTCCAACAAGCAGTGCTCCAATTAAGCCAGGGCCATATGTTACAGAGATCAAATCAATTTGATCAAGGGATATATTTGCAATATCTATAGCATTTTTAAATACTATTGGAAGATTAGAAAGGTGGTGTCTTGCCGCAATTTCTGGCACGACACCACCAAATTTTTTGTGAATATCTATTTGTGAAGAAACTACGTTACTTAAAATTTTTCCATCGCTGAGAATTGCAACTGATGTTTCATCACAAGAGGTTTCTATACCTAAAACTATCATCTATGCTGACTCCTTCATTACCAGCTGTGGTTTTTCTTTGTTAGTTACACATTCTTCAGTGACGATAACCTTTTCAATGTTATTTAGATCGGGAAGTTCAAACATTACATCGATCATAACTTCCTCAAAGACGCTTTTTAGTGCCCTTGCACCGGTTCCTCTCTCTAAAGCCTTTCTTGAGATTGCACGTAATGCTTCTTCGGTTACTTCGAGTTCTACGTTATCAAGAAGGAATAGTTTTTTGTATTGTTTTAAAATTGCATTTTTAGGTTCAGTCAATATTCTTACCATATCATCTTCTGTTAAATCTTCTAATGCTCCAATTACAGGAAATCTTCCAACAAATTCTGGAATGAGGCCGTATTGCACTAAATCCTCTGGAGTTACATGTGAAAGAATTTCTCCCAACCTCATTTCTTTTTTACTCTTTACAGGAGCATTAAAACCAAGGGCACTGCTTTGAATTCTTCTTTTTATTATTTCTTCAATTCCATCAAATGCTCCTCCAACGATAAATAGGATGTTTGATGTATCAACTTTTAAGAATTCTTGATACGGATGTTTTCTTCCACCTTGTGGTGGAACATTTGCAATAGTTCCTTCAACAATTTTCAATAGTGCTTGCTGAACTCCTTCACCTGAAACATCTCTTGTAATAGATGGATTTGGTGATTTCCTTGCAATTTTGTCGATTTCATCGATGTAAATGATACCGTATTGTGCGCGTTCTATATCAAAGTTTGTAACTTCGAGAAGTCTTAATATTACATTTTCTACATCTTCTCCCACGTATCCGGCCTCAGTAAGTGGAGTTGCATCTGCAATTGCAAACGGAACATCTAAAATTTTTGCAAGTGTTCTTGCAAGAAGAGTTTTACCACTACCGGTTGGCCCTATTAGTATAACATTTGATTTTTCTATTTCAACATCGTCAAAATCAATATCGGAAAATACACGTTTGTAGTGGTTATATACGGCAACTGACAGGATTTTTTTAACTCTTTCCTGCCCGATGACATACTTATCTAGTTCAGCCTTTATTTGAGATGGTTTTGGAAGATTTTTCTTGTCTTTTTTTGGAGAAAAACTTCTCTTTTCTTCGCTTAGAATGTCGTGAAAGATATCAACACAATCGTTACATATATATACATTTCCGGGTCCTGCAATAAGTTTTTCTACTTTATCAGCCGATCTTCCACAGAATGAACAAAACTTTTGAGCCATCCTTTTGCCTCCTTAAATTAATTCATTCTAATTTTATCATATTAATAAAATCAAATTGTTTCTATTATGTTTAGTCTTTTTTTCACAGTAATTAACCTTCTGGTTATTGACATACTAGATTTATATGTTAAAATATTTAACGTGATATTAGTCTATGCCGAGGTGGCGGAATTGGGAGACGCGGTTGACTCAAAATCAACTGGGGTTGACGCCCCATGCGGGTTCGAGTCCCGCCCTCGGCACCAAAAAAATGGGAGCCAGTTTTGGCTCCCAAACTTTTATTTGAACGTGACATTGTTTTCGCTTGTTTTGACCTTTAAAGTTTAGAAAATGTTCAATGGTGTGAGGATATGAAAAAGATTGTTAAGAACCTTATTATTGCACTTTTTACGTTTGTAGTGTTAGGTATATTGATTAATGGTAATTTTGTAAAAGACAAATATGTTTTAAATAACTGGAATCAAAAGGTTCCAGATCAAATTTTACTTGATGAGCCTAGTACATGCGTTTATGTTACTGAATTTAATAATACTAGTTTTGATACTCTTGTCATTCCAAAAGTTATTGGTAATTTGTTTAAAGTTTACTTTAATGGAGAAGAGATATATTCTTTTGGAACAAAAACTGGCAATATTTGGAGTTATACGTATGTTGTTCCACTAAAAAATTTAAGTTCAAATAAAAATATATTAAAGATTGAAATTTTTGGTTTATACGATGCAGGACTGCCAAGATTTCCCTTTTTGACAGATAGAATAAATGCTTTAAGATATCAAAACTTTCAAAATTTTCTAAGGCACGATTTTTACATAATTTCAATTGGAATTTCTTTTGTTGCAGGGATAATATCTTTCTTTTTAGGTTATTTGTTAAAAGCAAAGCAGATAAGTCAATCTTATGACTTATTTGCCTTATTTTTAATTTTAACAGCTATAGCGTTATTTGATTATCAAGTTAGAACTTTTCATTTTAATGAAATTACCTTTTTGATTTTTAAAAAGATATTTTTGATTTCCACATATTTTTCTTCGCTATTTTATATAGCAGCTCTTGAAAAATATAAATTAAAAAGATTTAGAACAAAATGGCTTGTCTGGTATGTAATTTTTGCTTCCCTTTTTCCGATCTTTTCATTTAATTTAAATGATTATGCTAAGTTTTCGACAGTTTCAAATATGTTAATGCTTGTTATCCTGTTTTATGTAATTTTCGATGTTTTGCATTTAAAAATGAGCGGACTTTACTTTTCTACATTTTTCATAGTATTTTCTTATATTCATATTATCCTTTATTTTTTGTATGTAAGATCATATCATTTTCAAGAATTTTTGACAGGTTATGCAGCGGCTTTCCTTTCAATTTCAGTGATTTTAATGCTAACTGATGAGTTTGAGAAGGTGATTGTTGAAACAAACAAAATTTCCAATTCAAGATACATTGATCCATTGACAAAAGCTTATAACAGAAACATTCTGGAAAAGCTAGATAATTCAAATATTGAAGGCTTCTTTGTTCTAATTGATCTTAATGATTTTAAGAAATTAAATGATAAATTTGGGCATGATAAAGGTGATAAAGTTCTTGTTGAATTTTCAAAATTAATCAGAGAAAATATTAGAGAAGAAGATCTATTTATAAGGCTTGGTGGGGATGAGTTCGCTTTAATTGTTAATTTAGATGATCCTGAAAGTTTTGTTGAAAGACTTAGAAAGCTTTCAATAAAGGTTATTAATCTAGATTTTTCATACGGCATAGTCAAATTTAGCAATTTTTCAGAATCTTATAGATTGGCAGATAAACTACTCTATGATATGAAATCAAGAAACAAAAATAAGTAATTTAAAAAATTTTTCATGTTTGTGATATAATACTTTGTGAAAGTAAATAAAGCACAGGCTTAAGAGATAATGGAGAAGCCATATGCCAGAAAGACCTGGCATATGGCTTTTTTGTTTGGAGGTGTGGATATGAAAGTTTTTGTTATTGGTGCGGGGATTTCAGGTAGTCTTATAGCCAGGGAACTTTCAAAATATGATTGTGAAGTTCATATTTTGGAAAAAGCTCCAGACATTGGTTGGGGTGTGACAAAAGCAAATTCTGCAATAGTTCATGGTGGATATGATGATCCACCTCAAAGCGTTAGGGCAAAATTTGCTGCAAAAGGTAACCGTCTTTATGAGGAACTTTCAAAAGAACTTGACTTTGATTTTGAAAGAATAGGATCTCTTGTAGTTGCTTTTAAAGAAGAAGATATAAATTATTTAAAAGAGTTGAAAGAGCGTGGCAAAAAAAACGGAGTTGATGATCTAGAAATCCTTGAAAAGAGTGAGTTAAAAAAGATTGAGCCGAATATAAGCGATGAAGCAATTGCAGCACTTTATTGTAAAAGTGCAGGAATTACTGAACCTTGGGAAGTTGCAATAGCAGCTATTGAAAACGCTGTTGAAAACGGAGCAATTTTGCACCTTGAAGAAGAAGTTTTAGATATTCAAACAAGGAATCAAAAAGTGTCGAAAGTTATAACCAACAAAGGAGAATATGAAGCAGATGTAGTTATTAACGCAGCAGGTCTTTTTGCAGATGAAATAGCTAAGATGGCTGGCGTTGGTGATTTTGAAATTTTCCCACGAAAAGGTGAATATATACTGCTTGATAAAAAATTGAAAGGTCTTGTGAATACAGTTGTATTTCCTACACCAACGAAAAAATCAAAAGGAATATTAGTTGTTCCAACAGTAGATGGTGGAATACTGTTAGGTCCAAATGCAAAAGACCTTCCAAAGAGTATGAAGTACGATCTTGGTACGACACCTGAAGGATTGCAAGAGGTATATGAAAAATCAAAAAGACTTGTTCCAAAAGTGGATCTTTCATATACAGTAAAAACATTTGCTGGTCTTAGACCGGAAACCAAAGAAAAAGATTTTATCATTTCTGCTACAAAAGTTTGGGGATTTGTTAATGTAGCAGGGATAAGATCACCAGGTCTTACAGCAGCACCTTCTTTTGCAAAGTATGTGGTAGAAGATATTTTACAGGATCAGCTAAAAATTAATCTTTCAAAAAAGAAAGACTTTAATCCATATAGGAAGAGAATTACCAATATAAGAGATGTAAGTTTAAAAGAATGGGAAGAACTTGTGAAGAAGGATCCAAGATATGGAAGAACAGTTTGTTTTTGTAATAATGTCTCAGAAGCTGAAATTGTTGAAGCTATAAGAAGGGGTGCTAGAACACTTGATGGAGTAAAGTTTAGAACAAGAGCATCTTTTGGAAGGTGTCAAGGAGGTTTTTGTAGTTTGAAGATTGTGGAGATAATTTCTAGGGAGCTAAATATACCAATGGAAGAAGTTAAGCTTAATTCAAAAAATTCTTGGATCATGGATGGCAAGGTGAGAGCATGAGAAGGGAAAAAGTAGATGTTTTGATAGTAGGTGGAGGTGCAGCAGGGCTTGCTGCAGCAATTTCTGCAACCGAAAGTGGTGCGAAAACAGTTTTGCTAGAAAGAGATAGAAGTACTGGAGGGGTTTTAAACCAATGTATTCACAATGGTTTTGGACTTCATGTATTTAAAGAGGAACTTACTGGTCCAGAGTTTATGGAAAGGCTCTGGGAAGAATTAAAAGAGGATGTAATAAGGCCTAATTTTACAGTTTTGGAGATTAATCCTAACACAAGAGAAGTAATTACCCTTTCAGAAGATGGGATAATTGTATTTGAACCAAAAGCTCTTGTTATGAGTACAGGAGCAAGAGAGAGGCCTTTGAATTCTCTTAGAATACCAGGTTCCAGAGTTGCTGGTATTTATACAGCAGGAGTTGCACAAAAGATGGTAAATATATACAACAGACTTCCAGGGAAAAGGGTTTTAATAGTTGGTTCTGGAGACATTGGCCTTATTATGGCAAGAAGGTTAAAGATAGAGGGCATGGATGTTGTGGGGGTTGTAGAAATAATGCCTGAGCCAGGTGGCCTTATTAGAAACGTTGTACAATGTCTTGAAGACTTTAATATACCGTTGTGGCTAAGTCACACAGTAATTGAAATTCATGGAAAAGAAAGGCTTTCTGAGGTAGTAATTGCAAAAGTAGATGAAAACAGAAAACCAATTGCTGGAACTGAAAAAGTTGTTAAAGTTGATACACTAGTAACATCTGTTGGTCTTATTCCACAAAATGAATTGATTGAAAACTTTGTTGAAATGGATCCGATAAATAGAGGACCAGTTGTAGATGATTACATGAGAACAAGTATTGAATGGATTTTTGCAGCAGGTAATAACGTTGCTATACATGATTTGGTTGATTTTGTATATGACGAAGGAAAGATTGCTGGAATGTATGCAGCAAGGTATGCATTGGGAGAAAAGCTGCCGGAAGTAAAATACGAGTTTGTAAGAGGTAAAAATGTTGGAGTAATGCTTCCTCAAAAGTTTACTGGGGCACAATCATTTAAGATGTATATAAGGCCTACAAAAAGCTTGGAAAAATCTGTCTTAAAATTTTCAGATAAAATAATTAGAAAATTCAACTGGAGGATTAGACCAAGTGAGATGATAGACTTGGTTGTAAAAGATTTTGAGGGCTTTGATAGTAAAATCACCGTGGAGGTGAGCAGTCTTGACTAAAAAACTAACTTGTATATCATGTCCTATTGGTTGTGAGCTTACTGTTTATGTGGAAGGTGATGATATAAAAGTAGAAGGAAACAGATGTCCAAGAGGATTTGAATATGCAAAAAATGAGGTAACAAATCCTCAAAGGATGCTTACAATAAGTGTGAAGGTAGAAAATGGTGTTATGGATCTTGTTTCGACAAGGACAGATAGACCTATTCCTAAGAAAATATTAGAAGAGGCTATTTCATATATAAAAAGTTTAAAAGTTCAAGCACCTATTAAAAGAGGTGATATAATAGTAAAGGATCTCTTAAATACCGGTGCAAACCTTATTGCTACAAGAACCGTTCTTAAAAAATGATTAGAATAAGTCAAGGGGGGATATGGTGTATATACTGGCACTTGATCAAGGTACAACAAGTTCACGCGCTATTCTTTTCAATGAAAAGGGTGAATATGTATATGGTTTAAATAAAGAGTATAAACAAATTTATCCAAGACCTGGATGGGTAGAGCATGATCCATACGACATATTAAATTCACAAATTGAAGTAGCAAAAAAGGTAGTAGAAACAGTTGGAGCAGAAAATATAGCTGCGATAGGAATTACCAACCAACGTGAAACAACTATACTTTGGGATAAAAAGACTGGAAAACCTGTGTATAACGCTATAGTTTGGCAGTGCAGGAGAACTGCATCAATTTGTGATGGTTTAAAGGAAAAAGGTTATGAAAAACTTATAAAGGAAAAAACTGGGCTTGTGGTTGATGCATACTTTTCGGGGACAAAGATAAAGTGGATTTTGGATAATGTTGAAGGGGCAAGGGAAAAGGCAGAGCGTGGAGATATATTATTTGGAACAGTTGATAGCTGGCTTATTTGGAATCTTACCGGTGGAAAGGTACATGTGATTGATTATTCGAATGCCTCTCGTACTATGTTGTTTAATTTAAAAACTTTGGACTGGGATAATGAAATTTTAGAGATCCTTAACATTCCAAGGGCGATTTTACCTAAACCAATGCCATCAAGTTATGTATATGGATATACAGAAATTTTTGGGGGTAAAATTCCAATTGCAGGAGATGCAGGTGATCAACAGGCATCACTTTTTGGCCAAACCTGTTTTGAAAAGGGTATGGTGAAAAATACATATGGAACAGGTTGCTTTATACTAATGAATACAGGAGACACTCCTTATTATTCAAATTCGGGGCTTTTAACAACCATTGCTTGGGGTGTTGATGATAAAGTAGAATACGCATTGGAAGGCAGTATATTTGTTGCAGGTGCAGCAGTGCAATGGCTTAGAGATAATTTAAAATTGATTGATAACGCTGCAGAAACTGAAGATTTAGCAAAATCGGTTCCTGATTCTGGAGATTTGTATTTTGTTCCTGCAATGGTTGGACTTGGTGCTCCATATTGGGATATGTATGCAAGAGGTCTTTTGATAGGTATAACGCGTGGTACAACAAAGGCACACATTGTTAGAGCTGTACTTGAATCAATTGCCTATCAAACAAGAGATGTTTTGGAAGTAATGTCAAAAGAGGCAGGAATTAATATGGGAACATTAAGAGTAGATGGTGGCGCTTCAAATAATAACTTTTTGATGCAATTTCAAGCTGATATATTAGGTGTTCCTGTAGAAAGACCTGAAGTTACAGAAACTACAGCTTTGGGTGCGGCATATCTTGCAGGTCTTGCAGTTGGTTTGTGGAAGAGTAAGGAAGAAATTGCATGGAATTTAAATAAACGTTTTGAACCTCAACTTTCAAAGGAAGAGCGCGAAAGATTGTATTCAAGATGGAAAGAAGCTGTAAAGAGATCCATGAAATGGAGTGAAGAGTAATGCACCCATTTATTTATCCTATTGTGCCTGCTATACGTAATTTAAAGATGGTTGAAAAGATAATTAGTACGCAGGCAAGTTCTGTGTTTTTGCTTGAAGGAGATATATTTGAAATTAAAAGAGCGTGTAAAAAATTAAAGGAGCACGGAAAGTTTGTATTTGTTCATGTAGACCTTGTTGAAGGTATAGGAAAAGATAAAGCAAGTGTTAAGTTGGTTAAAGAATTTGTAGGTGCAGATGGGATAATAACTACACGTTCAAATTTGATTGATTTTGCAAGAAAGTTGGATTTAATGGCTATCCAAAGAATTTTTTTAATTGATTCTAAAGCGTTTCAAACTGGTATAGAGCAGGTGAAAAAGCACAAAGCTAACTTTGTGGAGGTTTTACCCGGTTTAATACCAGAGCTTGTAAAAAAGATTAAAGAAGAAATTGTTCAGCCAATAATATCAGGTGGACTTGTTACTACAAAAGAGCAGGCAAAACTACTATTAGAAAATGGTGCTATTGGAGTTTCAACAAGCTGTGAAAGCCTCTGGAATGAATTTGAATTAATTTAAACTATACTAAATATAGCAGATTTCCGGTAATGAGTCAAGCAAGAGATAAAGAAAAAAACAAAAATATTTAGTCATATAATATGGCTTTTGAGGATTAAATATACATATTCACATGTAACTTCTCTTTTAAACTATTTACATTTATCTATTAGGTACATAAGGTACGTTGTTTTTGAGTAA
>NZ_BHXD01000010.1:0-85820 GCF_003990895.1 Thermosipho globiformans | reverse complement strand
GGTACAAAAATAATTTTAGCAGGTGTAGCCCTTTTTTTATATTCTAATTTAACCTATTTTTTACTTTGGCCAGGGTCCAAAATATTTTATTTTATCGCAAATACAAAAAATTAATAAAAATTAAAGAAATAACTAAAGATTTTTTTATAATTTCGGCACCTTATTTATTGTAATCGCTTACATTTACTGTTAGAAGATTATCATATTTTAAACAATTTTTCCAAATCCATTCCCTCAATATTACAAGTAATTAAATATAATTATTTTTAAAATTCTTAACTTTCTTAATAATAGCTTATTTTTTGTAAGCGATTACATATTATGTATTACATTTCTAAACTTAATCCTTATTTTGTATCACAAGATACAAAATTTTGTAGAAAAATTGTATATAATTTAAATGAAAACATAATGTATTGGAGGTTATTATATGAAAATCTTAGTTACCAGCTTTGAACCCTTTGGCGAAGAAAAAATCAATTCTTCTTTTGAAGCAGTTAAAAAATTACCAAACAATATTGATAATGTACAAATAATTAAAGCATCAATTCCAACTGTATTTAGAAAAAGCATTGAAGTCCTTGAAGAATTAATTGAAAAAGAACAGCCAGATATTGTAATCTGTGTAGGTCAAGCAGGTGGAAGATATGAAATAACTGTAGAAAGAGTTGCAATAAATATTGATGATGCAAATATACCAGACAATGAAGGAAATACTCCAAAAGATAAAGTTATTTTCGAAGATGGTGAAAATGCTTATTTTTCTAATTTACCAATTAAAAAAATGGTTGAAGAAATAAAAAATTCCAACATTCCGGCCTCGATTTCAAATTCTGCTGGTACTTTTGTATGCAATCACCTAATGTATGGGCTACTTTATCTTATAAACAAAAAATACAAAAATATGAAAGGTGGGTTTATTCATGTTCCATATTTACCACAACAAGTAATTAATAAGAAAAATACCCCTAGTATGTCTTTAGATAACATTGTTACAGCTCTAACTTGTGCTATAAAATCAATAACTAGAGAAACAAATGTTTGATATACTAACTACTTCGGAGGATTTTAATATGCAGACTTTGTTATACGAATCAATATTCGATAAAGAAAAACAAAAAGAACTAAGAAAAACTTTTCTTTTATTAGAAAAAAGTGGAAAAATAGTAGATATTAAAAAAAATAACGAAATAGAACTTCCTATTTCAACTATTGGTATAGTTATTAAAGGAAAAATCAAACAGTTTCTTACTAACAAAGAAGGGTTAGAAAAAATTTTATTTTATCTTCAACCTGGAGAAATATTTGGTGAAATTGATTATTTCGGTGAAAGTAAATTTAATATAATTACTACAGCAGTAGAAAATTCAAAGATTTCAATTCTTGAAAAAAATGTAATTGAAGAACATTTATCAAAAAATCCTATACTTTACAGATTTTTCATGAAAAGTATTATTAGAAAGCTAAGGATAATTGAACTTCAAATGTTAAATATGACTTTTAACGACTCAACTGGTAGAATTTCAAATACTATACTTAGACTAGCAGCTCAACAGGGAATAAAAAAAGGAAATGAAATTATAATCAACTTTCCTCTAACCCAACAAGAATTAGCAAATATAATTGGATGTTCACGCATTACTGTATCAAGAACGTTAAATGAATTAATTTCAAAAGGAATAATTTCAATAGATCACAAAAAAATAATTATAAAAAATCTAAAAGAACTTGAAAAACTTGATAAATCATTTTAAAAATAGGGGGGAAAACATGAAATTTTTGACAACACCCATACCAAAGGATATTGAAAAACTTATAAATCTTGGTATGCATAAGCAAGCTAAAGAAAATATTTTAAAGAGACTCAAAAAACCTATTCCAGAATCATTGAAAAAACGTTTGAAGTTTGAACTCTTTAGATTAGACCTTTTAGAAAAAGCTTATCCATATAGTGAAAAAGAAGCTTTTGAACTTTTTAAAAAGAATTTTAAAAGTGCAAAAAAGCAAGAATTTGAAACTCTTCTAGAAAATGGATATATTGATTTTAGATTTATTAACGGAAAAAAAAGATTCCAAGAAAGATTTCATTACAACGTAGGGTTTACACTAAACGAATACAAAAAAAGACAGAAAAAAGATAAAAATAGGAGCGATCTTAGAAAATTAACTAATGAAGCAATAGTAAGATTATTAAAAACTAAGCAAGAAAAAACTTACTCTGTTTCTGCTAAAATCTCAATTAAAAGAAAAAATCCTAAAGACGAAGATGTTTCTGTTTGGCTTCCTGTACCATTTGAAAAATTTCAACAAACTTCAGTAAAAATAACTAATGCAAGCCATGATTATGTTTTGTCTTCTCCAAAAATTTTACAAAAAACAGTACACATGAAGGGAAAAGATACTGAAACTTTTTGGGTTGAATTTAGCTATAATGTTTCGGAGTGGATTGGAGAAAATTCAAAGTACAAATACAAACCTACAAAAGCTGATTTATCTGAAAAACCTCCTCATGTTTTATTCACACCATATTTGAAAGAAATTCTCCAAAAAATATTAAAAGGCGTAAAACCAAAAAATGATTATGAAATAGCAAAAAACATATATGATTATCTCACCAAAAACGTTTATTATTCCTATGTTCTTCCTTACGCTCTTTATGACAATATTCCTGAATACGTTACAACAGTATTTAGTGGAGATTGTGGATTTTATGCAATTACATTCATAACGATATGTAGACTAGCTGGTATACCTGCAAAATGGCAATCAGGATGGTTTGCAACCCCTTATGGTGCATCTCCTCATGATTGGGCATTAATATACCTTAAAGATTTTGGATGGATCCCAGTAGATTTATCTTTTGGAGGAAGCAGAAGAGATAACGAAGAAATGAGAATGTTCTATTTTGGTAATTTGGATGGATTTAGGATGTTTGCAAATCTTGATTTTCAAGCTGACTTTTATCCAAAGAAAAAATACTTCAGAAACGATCCATATGATAACCAGGTTGGCGAAATGGAAAGTAAAGATGGCTATATTATAGACACAGAATCTGAAATTGAAATTTTAACATTCAAAGAAATTAAATAAAGGGGGAATGAAAAATGGGAAAAATAAAATCAGTAAAATTCAAATTAAATACTTTCGAATATGAAAAACCATTTCATATTACAAATAGTATCTCTACTAAAACAAGCAACATTGAGGTGTGTATCGAATTAGAAAACGGTATACTTGGTTTTGGAGAAGCATCTCCGTCTTTTAGAGTAAATGGAGAAAAAGTAGAAACTCTACCTGCACTTGAACCTATTATAAATGATATGATAAAAGGGTTTGATGTCAAAAATTACAGACAAATTTTCGATATTTTGGATAAATTTTTTGCCTTTCCAAGCATTAAAGCAGCAGTTCAATATGCTGTTTTAGACGCATTATCTGAAGAAATAGGCTTACCAGTTTATAAATTATTAGGTGGTGCTAGAGAAAAAATTGAAACTGATAAAACAGTTTCAATTGGTACAATAGATGATAGAGTAAATGATGCAGTGAAAATTTTCAAAGAAGGATTTAGAGTAATAAAAATAAAAGTTGGTGAAAATTTAAAAGAAGATATCGAAGCCATTGAAAGAATTTATGAAAAAACAAAAGGTGCAAAATATATTGTCGATGCCAATATGGGATATACTCCAAAAGAAGCTATTACTTTTGTGAATGAATTATACAAAAAAGGAATAGATATAAATGTCTTTGAGCAACCAGTAAAAGCACATGATATAGAAGGATTAAAATTTGTTAGGTTCCATTCACCATTTCCTGTTGGAGCAGATGAAAGTGCAAAAACAAAATATGACGTTATGAGGTTAATAAAAGAAGAAGCAGTTGACTATATAAACATTAAGCTCATGAAAAGTGGAATTTCTGATGCATTGGCTATAGTCGAAATTGTAAAAGCAGCAAATTTACATTTAATGATTGGATGCATGGGAGAATCCAGTTTAGGCATAAATCAAAGTGTTCATTTTGCACTTGGAACTGGCGCGTTTGATTTTCATGATCTTGATAGCGCATTAATGATAAAAGAAGAAAAATTTAGAGGGAAATATAAAACAGAAATTCCTTATCACATAGCAATATAACTGTTTGTAAAAAAACTTTATATTCGAAAATATAATTCTTTTGAAAAAGTTGGCTAGTTTTAGCCAACTTTTTTAGTTTTTCATTTTTTGAATGATATAAACACATGTTGAACAAATATATATTGTATATTGCTTGAATTTTCTGTTTTCTTTAATCTTATTCCCCTCATATAATATATATCTACGTTTTTTGAGATTTTTTATTTTTTAAATCCATTTCTAAGTAAATCCTAAGTATTCTTTAAGTATTTATTAAGCTTTTTAGTGTAAGATTAAAATTGTCAGAGAAAAATACCATAAAAGGAGAAGTGATTAACATGAAAAAAGGAATAGCTTTTGTAGTTTTAAGTTTTTTATCAATTGTTTTATTTGCTGGAAATTTAACTGTGGATAAACAGGTAAATTCTTTACCATATGAAACACTCTCTGCAAGTGAAGTAGAGGGCATAATGCAGATGAGGGAAGAAGAAAAATTAGCAAGAGATGTTTATTTGGAGTTATATAAAGCATGGGGCTTACCAGTGTTTTATAACATTACGCAATCTGAGCAAAGTCATATGGATGCAGTAAAGGCTTTAATTGACAAGTATAATCTTGAAGATCCAATAATTAATGAAGATTTTGAAAATATCGGAGTATTTAAAAATGAAGAACTACAAAATTTATTTAATGAACTTGTATCACTTGGAAAAAAATCATTAAGCGATGCTTTAAAAGTAGGAGCAACAATTGAAGATCTAGATATTTTTGATTTAGAAGAATTATTAAAAAGTACCGATAATGAAGATGTCAAATTTATTTACAACAATCTAATGAAGGGATCAGAAAATCATATGAGATCTTTCATAAAAAATCTTGATAAGCTCGGCGAAACTTTTACTCCGCAATTTATATCATTGGAAAGATTTAGAGAAATTTTAAAATTTTGAGTAAAAATTATATAATATATTAAAAACAAAAATCCCCATCTTCCATAATAATAGATGGGGATTTATACTTTTTCATTAAACCTTTTTTATAAATTAAATACTTTTTCTTTTAAAAATACTTTTTCTTCCAACCTTATATCTCTTGATGAAGCCCCGACTCTCATTCTATATTCTCCTTCTTCAAGTACCCATTTATCCTTACAAAAACTTGTAAGATCCTTTAATGCAATCTTTATTGATACTTTTTCTTTTTCGCCTGGTTTTAACATTTTCGTTTTATAAAAACCTTTCAATTCCTGAAATGGTTTATCTAACCTTACTTTAGGAGCTTTCACATAAACCTGAGCAATTTCTTTACCCTCAACATTACCACTATTTTCAATTTCAAAACAAATCTCGACATTTTCCTCATCATGTTTTACAATCAAATTTCTGTAATCAAACTTAGTATATGAAAGACCATATCCAAACTCAAATAATGTGTCGATTTGGAAAGTATCATAATACCTATAGCCAACGAAAATATCTTCCTCATATACTACCTCTAATGGATTTTCAACTGGTTTGCCAGGAAATGACTTTGAAGGAATATCTTGATAATCCTTTGGAAAGGTTGTTGGAAGTTTTCCAGAAGGATTTACAATTCCCAGACAGACATCTGCAACAACTCTTCCAGCTTCTTGCCCTGGTTGCCAGATTAGTAGTAATCCATCCACCAAATCAATCCAGCTTGCAATTTCTATAGGCCCACCTATATTAAGTAAGACTATAACCTTCTTTCTTTTACTATGAAATTTTTTAGATACATTTTCTATAAGCTTTCTTTCATCATCACTTAAATAATAATCTCCTTTTACAGCTTTTCTATCAACAAATTCGCCAGAAATTCTACTAATTACAATAATAGCTAAATCATTTGTTTCAGACGCTTTATCAATCATACTTTCATCCAAAATATCTTCTGGTAATTTTGGAGGAATTTTTAAATTGAATTCATTAACATAATTTGGCTTATACTTACCATTTCTAAGTTCAAATACTTTCTCTTTATAAAAATTTCCAATTTTTTCATCAACTTTAACTCCTTTTTCTTTAAAACCTTCAAAAATATTTATAGTATATCTTGGATGTGTATCTCCACTACCAAAGCCACCTTTAACAGTTTCAATTTGACCCGTTCCAAAAATTGAAACTTTTGCATCATCACTAAAAGGTAAAACATTGTTGTTCTTTAAAAGAACAACTCCTTCAGAGGCAGCATTGTAAGAAATTTTAGAATGCTTTTCAAAATCTGGAGCATTAGAATATTTATATCTTTTGAATGATAATGTCTTTACCAAAATATTTAAAATTGCTCTTACCCTTTCGTTAATAATTTCATCTGTAATTTCACCTTTTTCATATGCCAGTTTCAACTCTTCAATTTCATCTTTTCTATTCTTAAAAACATTGTAAGTTTTGCCAGGCATAATTAAATCATTACCTGCTTTTATTTGTTCAACAGGATTATCACCAGCAAACCAATCACTCATTACAAAACCATCAAATCCACATTCTTCTCTCAAAACCTTTGTTAAAAGCCATTCGTTTTGAGAGCAATATTTTCCATTTAATTTATTGTAAGCGCTCATAACCGTCCATGGTTTTGCTTTTTTCACTACAATTTCAAATCCTTTTAAATAAATTTCTCTTAATGCTCTTTCTGATACTATAGTATCTATCTTCATTCTATTTGTTTCTTGATTATTTGCAACAAAATGCTTTAAGCTTGTCCCAACGCCTTCTGACTGAACACCTTCTACAAAAGCAGATGCAAGCTCACCTGCCAAAATTGGATCTTCCGAATAATACTCAAAGTTTCTCCCACACAAAGGATTTCTATGTATATTTATTGCCGGAGCAAGCAAAAAATCAACTCCATATTCTTTAGCTTCATTCCCCATTGCTTTTCCAACTTCAAACAAAATCTCTTTATTCCAAGTAGATGCAAGCATCGAAGCAATAGGAAATGCAGTTGCATAATATTTATTACTATCATTTTCTCTTTCAGGATCTATTCTCAAACCTGCTGGGCCATCAGCATGAACAGTGGAAGGTATTTTTAACCTTTCTATTTGATGAGTTTCACCAGCTGCACCTGGTACTCTAGATGCCTTATTTTCAAACATTCCAGGAAGTCCTACTCCCACTAAAAGTTTTAACTTTTCTTCAACAGTCATTTGTGAAATTATTTTTTCAACATACATTATTATTCCTCCTTGCCAAAATTCTCATTTTAATTTCGTTATAATACGTCTATTCCTCTTGAAGATTTCAATAAATAAAACCATTCTTGCCTATCAAGCTCTATATTTAAAGCCTCAACAGCTGTTTTTATTCTTTCAAATTTTCCACTACCTACAACAGGGTAAATTTTTGAAGGATGCTTATAAAGCCATGTATATGCTATATGCTCAGGAGTTGCATAATGATTTTTTGCAACCTCAACAAGTGCATTATAAATTCTTAAAATCCTTTCATCTTTTCTTCTATCTTCTTCCTTAAACAATCTTCCACCTGCAACTGGAGACCAAGCCATTGGTAAAATACCTTTTTCTTGACAATAATCCAAAGTTCCGTTAAAAAAAGAATCTACATTCCATAGAGAAATTTCAATCTGATTGTATAACAAAGGCAATGATAATTTTTCAACAAACAAAGACATATGATTTGGATAAAAATTTGAAACACCAAAAGACAACACCATTCCTCTTTCCTTTAATTTTTCAAAGGCTTCAGAAATTTCTCCCACATCCATCAATGGATCTGGTCTATGAATCAGAAGAACGTCTATATAGTCAGTCCTCAAATTCTTCAGAGTCTTTTCTACAGATTCTATAATATGCTTTTTTGATGTATCATAATGTTTTACATACACATTAGGATGTTTATTTGAAAGTAAAACAATACCAACTTTTGAAATTAACTGAATTTTTTCCTTAAAGAAGGATCTTTTTCTAGTACTCTTCCAAAAATTTTTTGAGCCTCATAATTTCCATAGATATCTGCAAGATCAAATGTTGTAACACCTAAATCTATTAACTTATAAATCAAGTTTAACAACTCTTCTGTGGTATAGTTCCAACTTTTAACTCTCATTAAACCATGAATAACTCTACTTAATTTCACCATCATTTTTCACCATCCCTCTTTAAAATGAATTTACTTTTCTAATTTTAATTATATATATGTAATAAATTACATAAAAAATCATGTTAATAACGTTTTTTATTAATTATTCAAAATAAGATATGCATAATTTTATATCTCTTTTCTTAAAACAAATTAAAGTCTCAAAACATAAATTTCTTATTTCGACAAATATATTCAATCTTAAGAATACCTTTAAAAAAAACACCTCCTGTTGGCTTTAATAGATTATTTTGGAGGTGTTTTTCTATTTTACTTCATACTTAGAATTCAGAATATTAAATGATATTTTAGCATTTTTTGGAGTATTTTTATATACCACTAAAAACTTTTATTACTCAGTCAACCACTTATAAATCAGTCTTGCATATATTCTAATAAATTTCTTAAAAGATTCTAGCGACCAATGTTCGTTTGGTTGATGCATGCCTGTATCTTCTCCAGGAAATACAGCACCAAATGCTACACCATAAGGTACAGACTTTGCATACGTTCCGCCACCCAATGCTATAGGTTCTGTTTCATCTTTAGTAACATCTCTGTACACTTTAAGTAACATCTTTACAAGTTCACTGTCTTTAGAAACATACAACGGTTTACTATGTGAAACTTGCAAAACATCAAATTCTTTAAAAGCTTCTTTAATTTGATGAGTAATCATTTCAACATTCATAAATATTGGATATCTTATATTAATTTTGGCTTCTAAATATCCATTTTCAAGGTTAATCGTTCCTAAATTACAAGTAAGTTCTCCACTTGCAATATCTCTAGCATAAATACCAAGACCGATACCATTAATATCCAAACCAAGTTTTTCATTCAAAACTCTTATTACAAAGTTATCCTTACCAAAATCAATGTTTGATAAAAGATTTAACATACATGCAATAGAATTTAATCCAAGTTGTGGAGTTGAAGCATGTGCAGATTTCCCAATAGTTGTTATTGATATTCTATTCCCATTAACTTCATATTTTAATTTACACTTTGTATTAAAGTTCTCAACAAGATAAGCTATTTCATTTACCTTATCAGTTTCTATAACTACGTTGCATTCTTCTGGAACAACATTGACTGCAGTCCCAGCTTTCATCTTTATCAGTTTAGTATTATAATCATTACTAAGATAAGTACTTATTTTATAAGTCGCATTTCCTTTTTCTGCATAAACGAGTGGGAATGTTCCATCAGGTGTTACAGCTGCATCTGGATATGGTTCATTTTTGAAATAATATTTTAAACATTTTGAACCATTTTCCTCATTTGTTCCAAAAATTAATCTAACAGTGTTTTTTGGAGTTTTTACCAACTCAGATGCGATCTTTAAAGCATACAAAGCTCCAATAGTTGGTCCTTTATCATCAGAAACTCCTCTTCCAAACATTTTTCCATCTCTAATTACAAGTTTATAAGGATCTGTTTCCCATTTTTCTACATCCCCTTCTGGAACTACATCTAAGTGTCCTAATATTCCATAAAGTTTACCTGTATTTCCATAAGTAACATGTCCGGCATAAAAATCAATATTTTTAGTTTCAAAACCTAACTTTTTTGAAATTTTTAATGCTTCACTTAATGCCATTGCAGGCCCTACTCCAAATGGTGCATCTTGACTTGCCGGTCCCATCACCGACTTAATTTCAATTAGCTTTTCAAGATTTTCTAATATTTCATCAAAATACTTATCAACAAGTTTATCAATTGCATCTTCAACAATTTTTTCCATAGTCAACCTCCTTATTTTATAAATTCTTTTTAAAAACTAAAAAGTATAATATACTAAATCAATTTTTCTATTATTTTGAGAAATAAATCCAATTTCAAAAACTAGATAACCTTCATCATGTGTATCAATATAAACTGATGCTATTACATAGTCTATATCATAGTTTTTTGGAGAGTCATCCTCAAACATTGAATTTAACAAACTAGATAGATAACTATAAATGGTTAACGCTTCAGAATTTATTGAATTATTTGAATCATAAGCTATTTTATTAAAAGCATTATAAAGTAAATTCAAATCCGAGTCAAATAAAGATACCGAATATAGATATAGATCACCTTGTACTTGATACTCAGAAACAAAATCTAATGGCAAAATATAATCAGAATTAACATCTCTATTAGAAAAATAGCTTAAAAGTATCAAAATATGATTTTTAAAATACTTATCGTATGGCGAATAAAGATATTCATAATTTTTTTTACTCAAACCATAATCTGTAAGAGATATTTTAAAATCGTAACTCTCTAAATTATCGATCAAACTAGTGATCTCAGAAACTAAGACATCACTTGGAACAACCAATACATAATCTATTGTTGTTGAAAATAAAAATATAGTAAAAACAAGTAATAAAAAAACTATGATTTTTTTCATAATATCGCCTCCAAAAAATAAGTTACTAAAATTATATCATAATGGAGGCATTAAAATAAAATTATTAAATTAAATCTCTTAAAGATTTAAAAACTACCAAAAATAATATTACTAACACAATCGGTTTTATTATTTTATCCCCTTTCTTTATAGCTAATCCTGAACCAATCCAATTTCCTAAAATTCCAAAAAATGCTGCAGGAAGCCCTATATAAAAAAGCACCTTATCATTAATTAAAAAAGTAATAAGTGCACTAATGTTGGAAGATAAATTAACAATTTTTGCTGTTGCACTAGCACTTATTGAATCAAATGAAAGAAAGCTAGTGTACATAATTATTAAAAAAGTACCTGTCCCAGGTCCAAAAAAGCCATCATACATTCCAATTATAAAACCTATAAAACTTGAAATAAAAAATTTCTTTTTAAATGAAGTTTCAGGAATTTTACTAATTACCTTTTTTCTATTATTCATTAACATAAAAACGCCAACAAAGACAATTAAAACAGAAATAATTATTTTTAGATAAGAGTCTGAAATTAAAAGAGCAAGTCTAGCACCAAAGAAAGAACCTAAAAACGAAAAAATAGACGAAATAATCCCAATTTCGAATATAACGTATCTTTCTTTTGCATATCTAAGCGTACTAAAAATACTTCCAATCGAAGATGAGAGCTTATTAGTTGCAAGTGCATTATGAGAAGGGATTCCTAAAAATAAGTAAGCAGGAAGTGAAATAAGGCCTCCACCACCTGCTATAGAATCTACAAAACCTGCAAAAAATATCATGAAAAACAAAAATAAATATTCAAAAATTGTTAGATCCAATTTTGTCAACTCCTTTTTGTTTTTATTCCTAACTAAATTTTACCTCATTTTGGGTTTTTTTGGAATGTATGATATTAAAAATTGTTGAACAAATACATATAACATCATCAATTGTAATAGTAATTTACTTTACATATAAATATATCTACACGCAAACAAAATTTTTAAGTTATAGTGATATAATAGAACTGATAAACAAGAAGAAATGAGGTGAAAAAATGGAAAGAAACGATTTTCCAAAGGATTTTATTTTTGGTGTTGCAACAGCTTCATATCAAATAGAAGGCGCATATAATGAAGATGGAAAAGTTCCTTCAATATGGGATGTATTTTCACATACTCCAGGAAAAATTAAAAATAACGAAAACGGTGATGTTGCTTGTGACCATTATCATAGATACGAAGAAGATATAAAAATAATGAAAGATATAGGAATTGATGCTTATAGATTTTCAATATCTTGGCCAAGGGTTATGAAAAATACAAAAGAAAAAAACGAAAAAGGCCTTGACTTTTATAACAAACTAATTGACAAATTACTTGAAAATAATATAATTCCGTTTATTACAATCTATCACTGGGATCTTCCGTTATTTTTATATGAAAAAGGCGGATGGTTAAACGATGACATAGCACTTTATTTTCAAGACTATTCATCAATATTATTTCAAAACTTTGGAGATAGAGTAAAGCACTGGATTACATTAAATGAACCTTGGTGTTCTTCATTTCTTGGGTATTTCTATGGAATTCATGCCCCAGGACACAAAAATCTGCAAGAAGCTATTAAAGCTGCCCATAATTTGTTAAGAGCTCATGGCTATTCTGTAGAAGCATTTAGAGATCTAGTAAAAGATGGAAAAATAGGAATAACAAATGTTACAACTAAAGTAGAGCCTGCTGATGAAACAGAAGAAGATTTTTATGTCGCTCTTTTAGTTGATGAATTAACAAATGGATGGTTTTATGATCCAATAATTTTTGGAAGGTATCCAGAAAATGCAAGAGCAATTTTACAAAGAAATGGTATAGAAATTTTTGAAAATGATATGGATATTATTTCAAAAAAGATCGACTTTTTTGGAATAAATTATTACACTAGACAACTAGTCAAATATGCTCCTGAGGAACCGTTCATGTTTAAAACTATAGAAGGTGAATTAGGAAAAACAGAAATGGGTTGGGAAATTTATCCTCAAGGACTATACGATATGCTTTTAAAGATTTATAACAGATACAAAACCCCACTTTATATAACAGAAAATGGAATGGCTGGTCCAGACAAGATTGAAAATGGAAAAGTGCATGATACATACAGAATAAACTATCTAAAATCTCATTTTGAAAATGCTCTAAAAGCAATAAAAGATGGAGTAGATTTAAAAGGATACTTTATCTGGACTTTAATGGATAATTTTGAATGGGCAGAAGGATATTCAAAAAGATTTGGAATAGTATACACTGATTATACTACTCAAAAAAGATATTTAAAAGATAGTGCAATATGGCTAAAAAAATTTTTAGAAGGGAAATAAATCTTGTGAAAATTTTTCATACCTTAACAGTTTTATTTATACTATTTAGCCTAATTGGATTTTCTCAACCTCTTACAAAAATACTTGATACAGGAAATATATCTATTGGAATTAGAAATATTCCAAGCGAAGTTGTCTATTTCCCTAGTAACAAAGAAAAATCTGGATTTTGCTATGAAATCGCCACAGAATTTGCAAAATATCTTGGTGTAAACCATGAATTTAAAATAGTTGATGGGTTTTCAAAATATTTTGAAAATACAATCTTTAATTCCATTGATATGATCGCTGATATTATTACTATAACTGAATAAAGAAGTAAAACTTTAACTATGATCAAATTTGTTGAAAATGTTGAGATATTAATTGGCAGAAAAGATGAAGAAATTACTAATATCAAAGATTTAGTTGGTAAAAAAATAATTACTTTTGAAAACTTTACTTATTTTAAAACTCTACAAAAAATATTAAATGAAAACAATATCGATTATGATATTAGTAACGTTACAATCAAGAATAATGAACTGGTTTATATTAATAAAAGTAAAGTTAGCAATGAACAAGTTGAAATATTATTAATAAAAAGAAATACAAATTATTCACCATACTTTTTATATTTACAACTCATTGAAAGTAAAGCAGATTTTACTATTATTGATTCTTTTTCTTTTGTTCAAAAATATTTTAATACTTTATTTATGAAACAAAATTTAAAACCTCTATTTCCTTTGACAAAAGAAGTTGAATATCTTTCTTTTTGTTTCCCAAAAGATGCTACATTACTATCATCTCAATTTGAAAAGTTTTTAGATTATTACAAAAATAGTGGAAAATTTGACAAGCTATTTAAAAGGTATTTCAATATAAGTTATTATGAATACTTAAACATAAATGGACTGATAAAATGACTTTACAAAAAAAGATTTTTAGAGCACTTTTATTTTCAATTTTTATAACAGCATCTATTATTTTAGTTATTACTTCAATATATGAAATCTCAAGAACAATAAAGCGCGAAAAAGAAGAATTAATCCTTTTAACCAAGAATTTTAACTCATACTTTAATAGCATTGAACAATACATAAAACAAAATAATAATAAAGTAATTTACAGTAACGATTTTGTATTTTTATTTGGGCAAAATGAAATACTTAGAAATTTTTCCATTATATCAATTAAAAAAAGTATCAATGAATTAATAAACAAAAATGAATTTATTAAAAATATTTTCATAAACGTTAATAATAAACCTAACTACATTTTTGGCAAAATCGATAACAATATTGATTTATCCAAAAATTACTATATAAATAAAAATGAAATTTATTACATCTTAAAAAATAAATATCAATAAATGAAAATGCTTACTATATAACAATAATAGATCTTGGTAATTTATACAAAAAGTTTTTAATATCAAATAATCTTCCACTAGACTCACAACTTATGATTAAACAGAATGGAAACTATATTTGTTATAATCCAGAAAAAGATACTATAAAAAAAACTACAAATCTTGAATGTTTCGGAGTTTTTGATTTAAACGAAAAATTTTACATAGTAAAAGATAAATACTATTTACTAAGAATACTATTTTCATACATTTTATATTATTTATTAATGTTTTTTGTTGCAATACTTTTTTCATACTTTTTATCAAAAAAATTATCAAAAAACATCGGGTATTATTTAAATAAAATATCCACTACTTTATCAAAATTTTCAAAAAAACACTTTGAAACAGTTGAACTTGAGGAAAATATGGAAGAAGAAATTAAAGTTTTCGTAAATACTTTCAACAGCGTTAGCAATAAATTAAAATATACTCTTGAAAATATGGAGAACATAATCTTTCAAAAAACAAATGAACTTAAAGAAAAAAACAAGATGTTAAGTGAACTTTCTATAAGAGATCCGTTAACTAATTTGTACAACAGAAGAGAATTTAATCAAAAATTTCCAAAAGATTTTTCCTTATCAAAAAGAGAAAACATGTACCTCAATTTTGCAATTATAGATATTGATCACTTCAAAAAAATAAATGATTACTATGGGCATCTTGCAGGTGATACTTGTCTGAAAAAATTTCAGAAATTTTCAAATTAAACTTTCAAAGAATTTCAGATAACATTTTCAGATACGGTGGTGAAGAATTTGTAATATATTACCTTTCAAAGAACAAAGAAAACTTCTTTGAACTTCTTGAAAATCTTAGAAAGAAAGTAAAAGAAACACCAATACTAATTGATGGAAAAAACATTCATCTTACAATTAGTATTGGTGCTGTAAGTAAAATTCCACAAGAAAAAGATTATAACAAAATTATTAAAAAAGCTAATGATAATTTATACATGGCCAAAAATCTAGGAAGAGATAGAACTATTATTAATCAATGACTTCCATAGAAAAATCAACATATTGAACTTCACTGGTTAATTTTCCTATTGATATAATATCAACACCCTTTATTAAATATTTATCAAGATTTTTCTCGTTTATTCCACCCGAAATTTCTATTATTATATCCTTCCTTTTTTCTTTAATAATTTTAATAGCTTCTTTTATATCTTCAGGCGAGAAATTATCAAGCATAATTATATTTACTTCTAGATCAAGACATTCTTTCAATTCTTCAAAATCTTCAACTTCTACTTCTATTTTTGATGTAAAGGGCTTTATAACTTTTACGGCCTCTACAGCATTCCTTATACCTTTATATATTTTCTTATGATTATCTTTAATCATTACAGTATCAGAAAGATTCAATCTGTGAGTATTACCTCCACCATGTAAAACTGCAATCTTTTGCAAATCTCCAACAAAAGGTATAGTTTTCCTTGTAGCAGCAATTATAATATTATATTCTTTTGCTTTTTTAGACAACTTAGCTACTTTTGTTGCAACACCACTCATAAGTGAAAGAAGATTTAGTACACTTCTCTCAATTACCAATAAGTTATATGCATCTCCCCTTAATGTAAAAATTATACTATTTTCATCTACATACATTCCATCTTTATAGCTTGTTTCAAATTCAATATTAAATCTTCTAAAAACTTCTTTTACAAGTTCAAGCCCAGACAAAACCGCAGAATCTTTTAAAATTATAATAGATTTTGCAACTTTTCCTTTTAAAGGATACGCTGAAAAATCAACAAGACCTTCATCTTTTCTTATCCATTCAATAATCTTTTCTACCATAAATTATGCCTCCATTAGCTCAAACATCTTTTTAATAGACAAGACTGCCTTATCTGCAATTTCTTTATCAATTTCTATTTCAAATTCCTCATTTTCCAAAGCTTTTAATACATTTTTAAGTGTATTTTTCTTCATGTTATTACAAATAGCTGTATATAGTGGTATGAATTCTTTCTCTTTATACTTATTTTTTAATTTATTAACCATATCTTTTTCTGTAACAATTATGAATTTTTTATCTTCAACTTCTTCTGGAATTTTTTCCATTTGAGAAGTACTACCTATATAATCAGATATTTTTTGAATTTCTTCAGAAACCTCTGGATGCGAAATTACTTTGGCATCAGGATACTTCTGTTTTAATTTTAAAATATCATCAATCTTTATATAGTTATGCACATAACAGTAGCCAGTTTCTCCAGGCACAGGAATAACTTTTTTACCAGTTTTTCGGGCTACATAGGCCGCAAGATTTTTGTCAGGTCCAAAAAGAACTATATCGCTATTTAGTTTTTTAACTATCTCTACTGCATTAGCAGAAGTACATGTAACATCTGCATACATTTTTGATTTTATTGTACTATTTACATATATAACAAATGGTGCGTTATACTTTTTCTTAGCTTCAATAATCATTTCTGGCTCCAAAGAATTTGCCATAGGACAAGTTGCAGCTTTCACTGGAACTATAACCTTCTTCTCAGGATTTAACATTTTTATAGTTTCTGCCATAAAATCTACACCCAAAAATAAAATTTTTTCAGTATCAAGTTTAGTAGCAAGTCTTGCAAGCTGCAATGAATCACCTAAGTAATCTGCAATTTCTTGAATTTCTTTTATTTGATAGTTATGTGCCAAAATTGTATAACCTTTTTCTTTTGCAAGCTGTCTGATCTTTTCCTGTATTTTCTCCATTTTTTATCCTCCTATCTTAACATTTTCAAAATTTTTCTTTATTAATGCTGCAAGAGATAATGGAGCCAATAAACTTGTTTTTGGATTATTTGAAGGATTATTAGAAAAAATAAATTTATAATTTCCAACACTTGACACAACTTCAACCTCGTGAATATTCTTTTTTACGTTTGGATCAGAATAAATTTCAACATGAACTTTTCTAAAATCTTCCACAGAAAGAGCAAGGGTAACAGAAACATTTGTATTTTTTGGAAATTTCTTAATTGCCTCTATACTATCTCCACTAAAAATTAACACCTTTTCTTTATCGTCCCTTGAAAAAGCTTTAGGAGGTTTGCGAGTTCTTAAAATTACTTTTTCAATATATTTCTTTATTGCATTAATTACATCTATTCCACCTATAGCTCCAGAAGGAATATAAACCTTAGAAGTTGAATTTTCTAACAATCTAAAAAAATCATTCCTAAAATTTTCATCAGCAAAAGCACCTGTACTTAAAATGTAAAAGTCCTTATTTGCAATAATTATGTCTCTATAATACTCTTTTACCGCCTCAACAGATGCACACTCAACTACAAATGAACAATCATTAGGAATTAAAAATTTCTCAAGTTTTTTCCCATTAAAACTTGTGACATTTTTCTCATCAAAATAATAAAAATCTTGAATATAACCTTCCAGCTCTTTTAAAATAACATTTGCTGCATTTCCAAATCCTAGAAATAATGGCTTCATTCTTAACACCTCCATTTGTATTTTACACTTGTCAATTACATCTGTCAATATAATAAAAAACAAAAGGCGCTCGAAAACGAGCGCCAATTTTAGAATAGAAAATTTTTATGCGAGCATTTGTTTCATATCTTCTTCAACTGTTGAAATTGTTGAAATATTGAATTTTTCTGCAACAACATTCAAAACATTTTTGGAAAGAAATGCTGGAAGTACTGGTCCAAGTTTTATCTTTCTAACTCCAAGATAAAGTAATGCAAGTAACACTGCTACAGCTTTTTGCTCATACCAAGCAATGTTATATTCTATTGGAAGCTCGTTAATGTCATCTACATTTAATATTTCTTTAAGTTTTAATGCAGTAACTGCTAAAGAATATGAATCGTTACACTGACCTGCATCCAAGACTCTAGGAATTCCATCAATATCTCCTAAATCAAGCATGTTATATCTATATTTAGCACATCCTGCTGTAAGAATGACAGTATCTTTTGGCAATTTAAGTGCAAATTCTGTGTAATATTCTCTTTCTTTAGCTCTTCCATCACAACCTGCCATTACAAAGAATTTTTTTATTTTTCCTTCATTTACTGCTTTTAAAACAGAATCTAATACCTTTTCTACCTGATTTCTTGCAAAACCTATAACAATTTTCTTCCCTTTCCTCTCTGGTATTGGTCCAAGTTCAAGAGCTTTTTTAATTACGGGTGTAAAATCTTTTGGTTTTCCATCAACTCTATTTGGAATATGAGATACTCCGTCAAACCCAACTAGTCCGGTTGTAAACACTCTATCCTTGTAACTATCTTTTGGTGGTACCAAACAATTTGTAGTCATTAAAATTGCTCCACCAAATTCTTCAAATTCTTCCGTTTGCTTCCACCATGCACTCCCAAAATTTCCAGCAAGATGTTTATATTTTTTTAGTTTAGGATATGCATGCGCAGGAAGCATTTCTCCATGTGTGTAAACCATTATACCTGTTCCTTCAGTTTGTTTGAGTAATTCTTCAAGGTCAAGTAAATCATGTCCACTAACTAAAATTGCAGGTGCATTATATGTTCCAGTATAAACTTCTGTAATTTCAGGATGTCCGAAAGTTGATGTATTTGCTTGATCAAGCAATGCCATAACTTCAACTGCATATTTTCCTGCTTCCAAAACAAGTGATTGTAATTCATCTGCGGTAATATCCCTTCTTAATGTTTCTACAAGTCCCTTCTCAATAAAATACAAAATCTCATCTTTAGTATGTTTCAATATATATGCATGATCTGCATATGCTGCAATACCTTTTAATCCATAGATTAAAAACTCTTTTAATGACCTTACATCTTCATTTTCTTCCGATAAAACTCCAACTTGCTCTCCTTTTTTAAGATAAACATCTTTTCCTCCATTTTCAAACCAAACAGCAGCCTCAGGAACATCTTCATTAAACTTTTTTCCATATTTCTCTTCATAAGCTTTTAAAAATTGCTCCCTAACTCTGTTCCTAAGTTCAATTGCCCTGTCAATAAATTTTGAAATTCTATCTGCTGAAAAGTTGACGTTAGTAATTGTTGCAAATAATGCTTCAGCAACAAATAAATTTGCCTCGTCATCTTTTATGCCTAAATCTTTAGCTTTAAGGCTCCAATATGAAAGGCCCTTAGTAACCCAAATTAACATATCTTGTAGTGTAGCAACTTCTGGTTTTTTGCCACATACACCAATTGTTGTACAACCTATGCCCTTTGATGCTTCTGAACATTGAAAACAAAACATAAATTTCACCTCCATTTGCATTGTAGCGTTTTCAATTTAATTATACAAGACTAATTTACTAATGTCTGTAACATTAGTTACGGAAAAAGAAGTTTTTATCCACTAAAAATAATAATGGTATAATAATGATGTAAAATCTGGAACAGAACATATGAGACGATAGCCAAAAAATTACAACTACAATATACAAAATTATTTTTAATTAAAAAACTTATTTTCCAAGAAGGTGTAAGGATATGATCTCTAAAATCATATCATTAGTTATTTTCTTTTTGACATATTACTTAATTATTTTTGGAAAAGGTAACAAAGCAGTTATCGCTTTTAGCATGGGGCTTTTAATTTCCCTAGTTAAAGTTTCTGATACTTTGCGTGTATCTAATGTTGGAAGCTTTATAGATTTTAATACATTAGGTATTTTACTTGGAATGATGATAGTTGTTGGCATACTTAAAACGACTGGTTTATTTCAAGCAATAGCGATATATATAGTTAAAAAGTCAAATGGGAATCTGGTGTATATATTTGTCTCCACATTAATAGCCGTTGCAATATTATCTAGCGTTTTAGATAATGTTACTACTTTACTCCTGTTTTCTCCAATTATTATATACATCTGTCAGGAAATTGAAATAAAACCAGAAACTTTTTTATTTCCTATGATCTTTGCAGCTAATATAGGTGGAACTGCTACTATGATAGGTGATCCGCCAAATATATTAGTAGGTAGTGCTTCTGGCACAAGCTTTTTAAAATTTCTACTAGTTATGATTGTTCCTTCATTAATTTCTCTTTTTCTAACAATTTTGTATTTTTTATACACTCATAAAGAACTCAAACTTGTAAAAAAAGATAAATTAAACAGAGTCATGGAATCAGATCCTAAAAAAGCCATAGTTGATTATAATTTATTGAAAAAAGGATTATTAATTTTCGTACTAGTTATCGTTGGATTTTTCATACATGAATACCTTGATTATGAAGCAGCTCTTATAGCCTTAACTGGTGGAGCAGTAATGTTAATGATATCAAAAAAAGACTTTGATGAAATATCAAGTGAAATAGAATGGGATACACTATTCTTCTTTGTTGGACTTTTTGCAATTGTAAAGGCACTTGAAGATGTTCATGTTATTCAAGATATAACAAATTTAATATTTAATTTTACTTCACATCCCTATATTTTAATATTAATCGTACTTTGGGGAGCAGGTATATTAGCAGCTTTTATGGGGGCTGTACCAGTTGTAACTATTTTTATACCTATTGTAAAAGCACTAATCGGAACTTTTCCCAATAGTGATCTTCTATGGTGGGCCCTAGCTTTAGGAGCAAGCTTTGGCGGTAATGGTACTATTAGTGGTGCTGCATCAAATATGGTTATAGTTGGAATGATAGAAAACAATTTTAATAGAAAAATAAAATTTGCTAAATTTATGAAACTCGGTATGAAAATTGCAACATTAGGACTATTAGTTTCATCACTTTATCTATATCTTTTGTTAAAATTATAAAATTACTTTGAAAGGGGAGATTTAATATAAAGGTTATAATCTCAGGAATTGCAATGTCAGTAATTTTTGGACTTTCGTTTTTATTTACAAAAAATGCACTTGACTTTACAACTCCATATAATTTTTTATCAATAAGGTTTTTATTTGCATCTTTATCTTTTTTAATATTATTTGCTTTAAAAATAATAAAGATTAAAAATGCTAAAAAATTATATAAATTACTAATCGTTGCGTTTTTTCAACCAATTCTATACTTTATCTTTGAAACAAACGGTTTAAAATTTGCCACTTCATCTGAAGCGGGAATTTTAATTGCTACAATACCAATTTTTATAACATTTTTATCCCCATTTATTTTGAAAGAAAAAATTCCTAAAATAAATTACTTATTTGTATTTTTAAGCTTTTCTGGTGTGCTACTAATAATGGGATTAAACATTAATGAAGGATTTAAAGGGAAGATTTTAATTTTGTTCGCAGTGTTTTCCGCTGTTTTTTATAATTTTGCTTCAAAATATTTTTCTAAAGAATTTTCACCACAAGAAGTAACATTTGTTATGATGATAACTGGTTGGGTTTTTTTTACAATTCTTGCTTTAATAAAAAGAGAATTAGATTATAGTGTAATATCAAATAAAAATGTTTTTAGCTCAGCTATATACCTGGGCATTTTTTCATCAACAATTGCATTCTTTTTAATTAATTATATGCTTTCAAAAGTTTCTCCTGTTCAGTCATCAATATTTTCTAATTTAACTACTGTTGTTTCTGTTATGGCTGGATTTTTTATTAGAAACGAAAGAATAACACTTAACCATATTATTGGAATGTCACTAATTATATTGGGTGTTTGGGGAGTAAATTACTTTAAATATCGCAGCGAAAAATAAATATGTTCTCCAAGCACAATATTATATGACTTTTCAAATTCTTCTTCTAAGTTATCCGAATAACCACAACCACGAATTTCTAAAACTTGGAAACCGTATTTTTCAAGATCTTTTATATCTTCTAATGTAAAACATCTAGAATTAAAAACTCCGTATTGTGAACCAACAGTAGTTATATGATACTTTTCAAATATTTCCATTTCACGTTTACTTCCATATTTCTTCACTAACTTTCTCATATAGTAATAACTATCTACCGTCGCAAATAACAATCCATCTTTGTTAATAATATTAGAGAGTTTTTTCATAACTAAATCTAAGTCTTCAACATAACTTAGTACATCTCCCTGAATATTTAAAATATCAAATTTATCATAAGTATCAAAATTTTCTATAGTAGTATTGAAATATTTTACTTTATCTTTAAACTTTTCCTTTGCAAACTCTATCATTTTTTCAGATGGCTCAAGAGCGTACACAGAAAAATCCTTATTTAAAAAATATTCAAGCCAATAACCTGTACCACTTCCAACATCAAGAACTTTAGCATTTTTCATATTTATAGTTTTATCCATATAGTGTTCTACAGCTTTTCGCAATGTTAACCATTTTTCATTATTATACATTTCATCATACATATAAGCTATTCTGTCATAGTATTCATATGATTTCATCATATTATCTTATCCTTTTATATTGATCATAGTTTCGAACTATTTTATTATTTATCTTTAACACTCCAAAACTGCGACCTTTCATATATAATTTTAGCATTCCACCAGAAACATAAAATTTTTCATCTGATAATAAATCAACAAACTCCGTTCCACTTAATATTCTCCCATCAGGAACATTTACTACCATTTCAATTTCTTTATCATTCTTATTTACATAAACAATAATATTATCTAAAACCATTTGAGATTTTCTCATAAATATTAACGGTTCATTTGATAAAAGCTCAAATCCACCATATCTTAGAGCAGGTTCTTTCTTTCTTAAATTAATCAATTTTTTATAGAATTCCCTTAGTTCATTATCCCATTTCTTTCTATCCCACTCCATTGTTTTTCTACATTCTGGATCATTCCCGCCATCAATACCTATTTCTGTTCCATAATAAACTACTGGAACACCAGGATATGTAAATTGCAATAAAATTGCAGCTTTTCTCTGAAATTTATCTCTTAAAACTGTAGAAAGTCTTTCGCTATCATGACTATCTAGCATATTCCAACATGCATGAATATTTTCAGTTTCGTTATATGTTTTTTCAAGATAAAATCCGCAATTTGGATTTTTATCATTTAAATATGAAATTACATTTTCTCGGAAATGATAGTTCATTATTCCATCAACCATACTCCAATACGACGGATACGTCCATAGCTCACTTACAACATATTTTTCCGAAGAAAATTCTTTTACTTTCGCAGTTATAAATCTATTTATTTCAGGTCCTAAATCTTGCCCACAATCAAGGCGCCAACCATCAATACCAAGCTCTAAATATTTCCAAAGAATTTCTGCAATATAATCTTTAACAACTGTTTCCTCTAAAACAAGTTCTGGCAAACTTCTCGTTCCCCACCAACCTCTGTAGTGACTTTCATAAAATACAAACATATTTCTATACTTTTTACTACCTTTTAGAGCTTTTCTAAACAAGACATGCTCTTTTCCAACATGATTGAAAACCCCATCAAGGATAAGCTTCACATCATTCTTATGTAAGTTATTTATTAAATTTTTTAATGCCTTTAAACCTCCAAATTGGGGATCGATTTTAAAATAATCAGTTGTATCATATTTATGATTTGACTGTGCCATAAATATTGGAGTCAAATAAATTGCATTTACTCCTAAATCTTTCAAATATTCTATTTTCTCAGAAATTCCCCATAAATCACCACCATAAAATATCTTTACATGAGAACCATCGTTTGATCTTTTTGGAGAAATTCCCCATTTCTCAATTTTACCTCCACGTTTTTCGTACAAATGACGTTTATCCTCAACAGTTTTACCTTTTCCTATAAAAAATCTATCTGGAAAAATTTGATAAATTACGGTATCATATACCCAAGATGGTATTGGAAATAAATGCTTCATATTTAATACCTCCAATTTTAAAAATTACATTAAAGAGTATAACATAGAAAAAAATTTTTTAAAGATTTAAGGAGGTGATTTCCATTGGAAAATAAAGTTGCTTTAATAACTGGTGGTGCAAGAAATATTGGAAAAAGCCTTGCAATAGGTTTTCTAAATAACGGCTACAAAGTTGCTGTAATAGATTATAATAGAAAATTACTTGATAAATTACCGGAAAATGGAAATCTTTTAAAATTTTACGGTGATGTGTCTAATGAAAAAGATGTTATAAAATTCATAGAATATATAGAAAAAACTTTAAAAGATTAGATGTAATAATTAACAACGCAGCAATTTCAAACTTTAAAAATTTTCTTGAAATTACATTGGAAGAATGGGAAAAAGTAATTAAAGTAAATCTAACAGGGTACTTTCTAATTACAAAATACGGTGTACCCCTAAAACTCAAAACCTCAGGAAAAGGTTCTATTATAAATATTGCATCAACAAGAGCTATTATGTCTGAAAAGGATAATGAAGCATATAGTGCTTCAAAAGCAGGAATTCTTGGACTTACACACGCACTTGCAAATTCATTAGGTCCCAATATTAGAGTTAATACAATTAGTCCAGGATGGATACTACATAAAGATGAGCAAATAAGTCAAGAAGAACATATGCAACATCTTGTTGGCAGAGCAGGTACACCAAATGATATCTTAGAACTTGCATTATTTCTTGCAGATGAAAAAAAGGCAGGATTTATAACAGGACAAAATATAGTTATTGATGGTGGAATAACCAAAAAAATGATATATATTTAAGGCCCCTATCAGGGGCCTTAAACTCAACTATATTTTAAATTTCTTTATCACACTGTCCATCGAATTTACTACCTCTCCTAATTCCTCACTTAATGAGGCTATGTTTTGAACACCTTTTTCAAGATTATCAATCATCTGTTTACTTCTTTCAATCTCATCAACTTCTTCCATAAGAGTTCTTGTTGTACTATCTACTGCACTAGACATTTCCTCAGCTGCTGCACTTTGCTCTTGTGCAGCTGCAGCGGTATTATTTATCATATTTGTTATATTAAATATTTCATTTTCGATGTTTTCTAACTGTTCTTTAACAACTTTAGAAAAGTCTGAAGCTTCTTTAATACTCTCAACTGTTTTTTTAGTATTTAAGTTTACCTTTTCTGCATTACTTCTTATTCCTTCAAGAATTTTTCCAATATTTTCTGTTGCTGTTTTACTTTCTTCAGCAAGTTTTCTAATTTCATCAGCAACTACTGCAAATCCTTTTCCTGCCTCTCCAGCCCTTGCAGCCTCAATTGCTGCATTCAATGCAAGTAAATTTGTTTGCTCTGAAATTTGATTAATAGTTTCCAAAATTTCACTTATATTTGCAGCTGATGTAGATAATTCAGACACCATGTTTGCAGTACTCAAAATTTCTGAATATCCTTTTTCGATTAGATCATATACTTTATTAACAGATTCTGTTCCTGATTGTACATTTTGTGAAATTTCATTTGCTCTTTCTGAAAGATCCATAGATGATTTGGAAACGTTTTGAGCACTTGCTGCAACTTCCTCAATACTTGAGTTAATTTCTTCAAGAGAAGCAGAGATATTTTGAGATTCAGCAACAATTTTTTCAAATGTGCCTACAACATTTTGTGCAACTTTTTCCTGTTCTTCTGAAACTTCTCTCAAATTTTTTGATGAAGCTTCTACAGTTTTTGAGTTATTATTCAATTCATTAACAATATTTCTTAATCCGTCAACCATATTGTTAAGCATTTGTGCAATTTTACCAATTTCATCTTTTCTTTTTATTTCAACCTTTTGAGTTAAATCACCATTAGCAACATTCGCTGTAAATTCAACAACCTTTTCAACATCTTTTTTTATCTTCTTTCCTATAAATAATACAATTACAAATATTACAATAATAATTATCGCTGAAATTATAATATTAGGAATAATAAGACTGTTTAAAGATTTTTGAATATCATCAACATAAACACCTGCACCAATCATAAATTTATATGGTTCAAACCATCTTGCATATGCAATCTTTCCAACTTCTTTATTAACTGAAGGCTTATTCCAAATATAATCATAAACAAATTCATCATTTTTTCTTGCACCCTCTACTAAATCAACTAATACATATTTACCACTTGGATCCTTCACTTTATCAGCTTTCTTACCTTCTAAAGTTGGATGAACAACTCCAACATAGTTTTTATCAAATATAAACACATAATTACTACCTTCAAATTTCATAGCACTTACATATTTTTTTACCATTTTAATAGCCTGTTCATGATTAATTTGACCAGATTTTTCCATATTGTATATATTTTCTATAATTCCATAAGCACTATCCACAACATTTTTTACCGCATCTACTTTCAAATTTGTTAGTTCATTCTTAGCAGTCAAAAAATTAGTAAATAAAAAAGAAAAAGTCAAAACCAAAATCGATACTAAAACAATGGCTAAGATTAGTTGAGTTAACCCCTTAAAGTTCATTTTAATACCTCCTTTAAAAATGAGTTTAGTAATATTTTGAAAATTTAATACTAAGTATTATTATATCAAAAAATAATTATTTTATTTAACACAAAGTTAACTATTTTACAAACAGGTTACTATATTAACTTAAACTTTAGATTAAAAAAGCAAAAATAATTATAAATTATCCTATATTAACTTAATTTATAAAAACTTTAATTAAAACTATATTATTAATTAAATAAAATAAAACCAGCACCAAGTGCTGGTTTTAAAATATTATTTTTATTCAAATTTTGATTATATATTCTTTGACCAATAATTTGGGGGCTCTTTAGTAACAATTATGTCATGTGGATGGCTTTCTTTTACAGAGGCAGGTGTTATTTTAATAAATTGTGCTTTTTCCTGAAGTTCTTTAATATTTGCAGCTCCAACATATCCCATACCTGATCTTAATCCGCCAATCAATTGATAAACAACATCTTTTACATTACCTTTAAAAGGCACCATTCCTTCTACACCTTCAGGTATAAATTTTTGATTTCCGCTTTGAAAATATCTATCCGCACTACCTCTGCTCATTGCTCCAAGTGATCCCATGCCTCTATATGATTTATACTTTCTTCCTTGATATAATATAGTCTCTCCCGGTGCTTCCTCGGTACCTGCAAATATACTTCCTAGCATAACTGTTTCAGCACCTGCAGCTAATGCTTTTACAATATCGCCAGAAAATCTAATACCACCATCTGCTATAATTGGCACATCATATTTTCTAGCAACTTCTACACAATCCATTATTGCAGTAAGCTGTGGAACACCTATTCCCGCAACAATTCTTGTAGTACAAATTGAACCTGGGCCAATTCCAACCTTTACAGCGTCAGCACCATTTTTAATTAACTCTTCTGTTGCTTGAGCAGTTGCCACATTACCAGCAATCACCTGAAGCTCTGGAAATTCTCTCTTTACCATTTTCAAAGTTTCAATTACTTTTTTAGAATGGCCATGTGCAGTATCGATAACTATTACATCAACCCCGGCTTTTACTAATGCTTCAACTCTAATAAGTGTATCTTCACTTGTTCCAACTGCTGCACCAACTAATAATCTCCCTTTTGAATCTCTTGAAGCATTCGGATGTTCAACTACACTTTTAATGTCTTTTATAGTAATTAATCCTGCTAGCGTACCATCTTCATTAATAAGAGGAAGTTTTTCAATTTTATTTTCATGTAAAATATCTCTAGCCTCTTCTAGTGAAATTCCTTTTTTTGCAATTACTAATTTATCTTTTGGTGTCATTAATTCAAATACTTGTCTTTTTGGATTTCTTTCAAAACGTATATCCCTGTTTGTAATTAACCCCAAAAGTTTATTATTTTCATCTACAACAGGCAATCCTCCAATTTTATATTCTGCCATTATTTTATCAGCTTCTTCAACTGTTACGTTCGGTAATATAGTAACTGGATCATCTATTATTCCATTTTCTGTTCTTTTAACTATTTTAACTTGATGTGCTTGTTCTTCAATCGTCATATTCTTGTGTATTATACCAATTCCACCTTCTCTAGCTATAGCTTTTGCAAGTTCTGCCTCGGTTACAGTGTCCATAGCCGCACTTAAAAGTGGTATTTTAAGTTCAATTTTTTTGGTAAGTCTAGTAGTTACATCTACTTGTGCTGGTAAAACTTCACTATAGCCTGGTACCAACAAAACATCATCAAATGTTAATGCTTCTCTCATAGATACACCCCCACTTTCAGTTTTTATAATTAAAATTCTTCTAATGTTTCAACAAACGCTCTTGACAGTGCATAAAGATAATCATTTGATAAGTTCTCTGCTATATATGATTCTATTTCATCCATATGTTGCCAAATCTTATCAAATGCCAAATTAAACATCTTGTTTACAGCATTTCTAGTCCAAATCTCCTCGGGCCAATCTCCATCTTCAAAAATTTCAACCAAAATTTCTCCCACTTTTTCAGCAAAATTTCCCATGAAATAATTTGTATAAACTACTACGAGATCTCTATTAACTTCATATCTTTCTGAATCTAATTTTTCTAAAATTTCTTTTGTTTCTTTGCTCAATTTTTCTTCACTGCCCCAAAATAAAGCATCTAATGATTCAAATTTAATTGATTCAATATCCCCAGAAAGTTCCTCTATTGTTTCTAACATTTCATCATCGTCAAATTGTTCAAACAAATAACTTTCATCATCTTCTTCATCAAAATCTTTATAATGACATTCCTCAACTATGCTCTCTATATTTTCAAGCAGAAAATCTTTTATATCTTCATCACTCAAAACTTCATCATAGTTAAAATAAACTATTTCAGAATAAACTTCATTAAAGTTAATAATAAAATTACGTAAAAATCTTATATAATCATCATCCGACAAACTTTCTAAAAAATTCATAACACAATCTCCTGCATCACCTTCACAATCACTAAAATCAGCTTCTTCTAAACTTTCAATAATTTCATCCGGCGAATCATAAACAATATCTTCAATAGCTGGAAATAAAGTCTCTTTTTGAGGCAAAACTCCAAAACTAATTCCTTTAATATCATCTTTTTCTGTCAATTTTAAATAATCACTCATTCTCTCATCGTTTGTAACATCATTAACTCTATAAATAGGCATTTTTACACCTCCAAAAAAGTAAAATGAAATTTATCTTCTTAAAATTATTTGGTAAAGATAATAAAAATACGTACTAAGAAATACTATTGCTTCAAGTCTAAATATTCTTTTTCTAAAGATTGAAAAAACAAACAATAATACAGCCATTAAATTCATAACTATAAGATCAATTGTAAAATTATTAACATCAACAACTAAATTTCCAAACAATGAGCTAACACCTAGTATCAGTAAAATATTAAAAACATTACTTCCAACTATATTTCCAACTAAAATATCACTTTCACCTTTTACTGTTGAAATAATGCTAACAACGATTTCCGGCAATGACGTTCCAACGGCAACTATAGTTAAACCAACAAAAGTCTCACTAAGGTTAAAAAATTCAGCGATTTTTACAACATTTTTAATAGTCATTTCACCGCCAATAGAAACTCCAACTACTCCCAAAACAATTAAAAATATAGAAAGCCATGTACTCTTAACTTCTTTTACCTCTTCTTCAAATTCTTCTTGAACAATTTCTTTTGCACTAGTTATAAGATAGTATATATAGATAATCATCAATAATAAAAACACTATTCCATAGTTCCAAACTAAATCGTAATCTTTCAAAAATAGCGCAGTAAAAGTAAAAGTTGAAATAAGCATGAAAGGCATTTCAGCACGCATGGTTTGCTTTTTTATAGGAATTGAAACAAATAAAGCCGACAAGGCAAGAGCAAGCGAAATATTTGCAATATTACTTCCAACTACATTTGAAATTGAAACGCTTGAATAACCTTTAAAAACTGCAACTAACGAAGCGACAAGTTCTGGCAATGATGTTCCAAAAGCAACTACTGAAAGACCAACAACCATTTTTGAAACACCCAAATTTAAAGCTACAGATACCGCTCCTTCTACAAGCCAATCTGCTCCTTTAATTAGCAAAATAATACCAATAATAAGTCCTATAAAAGTCCAAAACATATTTTTTAACACCTCACATTAAAAATATCTAAATTCAACGTACGCTATAGAAACTATTAAAGAAATTAAAGATGGTATTATGGAAAATTTCATATACTCTTTAAAAGAAACAGATCTTTTTGAATATTTTAATAGCATGGTAATTGCAACAATATTTGCAGATGCACCAATTTGTGTAAGATTTCCTCCAAAACATACACCAAGAGATAAAGCCCACCAATAAGGATTTAGATTAACAAAAGTAGAGTTAATTGAAGGAAGCATCTTAATTACAGGAATCATTGTCGCAGTAAATGGAATATTATCAAAAAATCCACTAACTACAAATGACATAATAATCAGAAACATTCCAAATAATTTTGGGGTACTTCCAAAATTTTTGCTTAAAATCATTGCTAAATTTTTTAAAATTCCAGTATCTTCAAGTGCACCTGTTATAATAAACAAGCCTATAAAGAAAAATATAGTTCCCCACTCAATCTCACCAAAATGTTTTTCAACATTTTTTGGGTCAATAACCAAAATCGATAAAAAACCCATTCCAAATGCTATGACTGAACTATGCACTCCTATTTTTTCTTGAACTGTAAATAAAATTATTACACTTATCAACAAAACTGTAGATTTAATTAAATTACTTTTTGTAATTTCAATAGCAGAAAATTCAAAACTTATATTTTTCTTCAAATATTTTTTATTTTTTAAAACAAAATATAAAATAATAATTCCCCAAGTTAATAATGTAGCTGGAGAAGTATTCAATATAAAATCATTAAAAGTAAGCCTTGCTGCATTTCCAATTAAAATATTGGGGGGATCACCTATTAAAGTGGCTGTACCTCCGATATTAGAACTAAAAACCTCTGATAGAACAAAAAAGGTAGGATCAATACCCGCGGCATCCGCAACTGCAAGTGTTATTGGTATAAAAATCATTATTGTGGTTACATTATCTACAAAGGCAGAAAAAAACGCTACAAAAAAGTTTAAAAGAATAAAAATAGATAAAAAAGAATTTTTAGAGAAATGAATCAGTTTAAAAGCTACAAATTCAAAAAAACCGGTACTTTTTACAGCAGATACAAGAAGCATCATTCCAATTAAGAGAAAAATCGTATCAAAATCAACATAATTTTTAAATAAATAATCAGGATCTTCAAATACTCCAAAAAAAGTTAAGATAAAAGCACCTAAAACTACAGAAATTGATCTATGAACTTTTTCAGAAATTATTAGATAATATACAACAACAAAAATAAATAAAGAGATAATTGCATCTATAGTCAAAGTATTACCTCCCAATTTTGTCTATTAAAAAAAACAGGGCTTTTAAGCCCCGTTGGAGCGGGCGACGGGACTCGAACCCGCGGCCCTCAGCTTGGGAAGCTGATGCTCTACCACCTGAGCTACACCCGCTCAATTACATTTTTATTATATCAAATACCATTTATATTTTCAAGTTTTATAACTTTATCATACCCTGGAATCCCATAAATGCTAAAGACAACAAAGATGCTGTAATCAACGCAATTGGAAGTCCTTCAAATGGTTTTGGTAAATCATATAATTCCAATTTTTCACGAATTGCACTAAATATTATTAATGCTAAAAGAAAACCAAGTCCTGCACCAAGAGAGTTAAAAATTGTTTCTAAAAGATTGTAATTATTCATACTGTTTATAAGGGCAACACCCAATATTATACAATTTGTGGTAATAAGTGGAAGAAATATTCCAAGTGCATCATACAAGTTTGGATTGTTTTTCTTCAAAAACAATTCAACAAATTGAACAAATGATGCAATAACCAAAATAAATGCAATTGTTCTTAAAAATTCAAGGCCAAGTGATATTAAAAGTCTATCAACAAACCAAGAAATAGTAGAGGACATTACAAGAACAAATGTTGCTGCAAGACCCATTCCAACGGCTGTATCCATTTTTTTAGACACACCTAAAAACGGGCAAATACCTAAAAACCTAATAAAAACATAATTGTTAACAAGCATTGCTGATAATAATATCAAAAAAATCTTCATTTAGCGTTCCCCCTTTCTTTCTTCTTCATACCTATATATGCAAAAAGTGCGGCAAGTAAACCTAATGTCAAATAAGCGCCCGGGGGAAGAATCATAATAAACACGTTAAATGCTTTACCCCAAATTTTTACATCAAATAATGTACCACTTCCAAGCAATTCTCTAATTGCACCTAAAAGGGTTAAACTTGCTGTAAAGCCAAGTCCCATTCCAAGACCATCTAACATTGAATACCAAACATTATTTTTTGATGCAAATGACTCTGCTCTACCCATAATTACACAGTTAACAACAATAAGAGGAATAAATAATCCTAATGTTTTCCAGAGATCGTATACATAGGCATGCATTAAAAGATCAACAATTGTAACAAAAGATGCAATTATAGTTATAAATATTGGAATTCTTATTTTTTCAGGAACTGCTTTTCTTAAAAGGGAAACAACTATGTTTGACATAACTAAAACAGCAGTAGCAGCAAGCCCCATTCCAAGACCATTCTTCGCGCTTGTAGTAGTTGCAAGTGTTGGACACATTCCTAATGCTTGAACATAAGTAGGATTTTCTACAATAAAACCTTTACTGAATTCTTTCCATGATCTGCTCGCCATTGATTATTGCACCTCCTTTTGCAAATATTCAAACATTGTGTCAATAGTTGATGCAACTGCTCGAGGTGTAATAGTTGCTCCTGTCATTACATCACTTATTTTTACAACCCCAATCTTTTTTGCTTCTTCAGGTGAAAGATTAGATTTCCCAGCATCTTTGTCAACTTTAACTCCATTTTTTAAACCTTCATATGGGATAGGATAAAATCTCTTTTGAGATGTCTCTTCAGCTATCTTTGCTCCAAGTCCAGGTGTTTCTTGTGAATATTCAATAACCCTTATTGATAAAAGATCAATTTTTTTATTATTTACTAAAAAGGATGCTATTGTAATAACTTTTCCACCATAGCCAATACCATACCCCTTTAAAACGTAAACTTTTCCTCTTTCAGTATCAAAATTTAAAACAGGGGTCAAAACAGCACTAGTTCCTTTTTTAAATATTTCTTTTTCTTCCTCTTTTGAACCTTCTAAAACTGCTTCTTTTATTACTTTTTCTTTTACTAATAGATCCCCATTTTCTGTAAGAACAAACTTAACCGCATCAATAGTATTTTTCAATTCAGCTTCTTTTATTGCAGCTTGGGTTGAAGTATAGATAAATCCTAAAATCAAACCTGCAACTAAAGTATATACCATCAAAATTAGACCTGTTTTTATCATATCTTTCATGATTTCACCTCACCAAAAATGCGGGGTTGTGTGTATCTATCAATAAGCGGAACAAATGCATTCATTAAGAGAATTGATAATGAAACACCTTCTGGATAACCCGCAAAATACCTTATTAGTAAAGTCATAACTCCTGCACCAATACCAAAGATAGCTTGACCTTTTATTGTCATAGGACTTGTAACCATATCAGTTGCCATAAACAGTGCACCTAACATCAAACCACCACTGAGAATATGAAATAAAGGTGTACCAAAAGTTGGGTTTGCTAAATAGAAAAATGATGACATAACAAAAACAGTTCCTATATAAGAAATTGGAATCATTAGTTTTATTCTTTTTCTAGCAACAAGATATGCAAAACCTATTAGTAACAATAAAACACTTGTTTCACCTATAGAACCTGCTCTATTTCCTATAAACAAATCCCAATAGCTTACATTTACACTTCCTGTTTCTTTTAAAACGGCAAGTGGTGTAGCAGTTGTTTGAACATCAACCCATTTAGAAAAAGAAAGTGTTGGTTTATACCAAGTTGTCATTTGAACTGGAAATGAAACTAATAAAAATGCTCTTCCAGCAAGTGCAGGGTTAAATATGTTCATTCCAAGTCCACCAAAAGCATGTTTTGCAACACCTAACGCAAAAACTAATCCAAGTAAAAATACCCACCATGATGTTGCAGGACTAACATTCATAGCAAGAAGTATTCCTGTTACCGCAGCACTCCCATTTGGCACAAAATTTTTATCTTTTCTAAGTACCTTCATAATAAATAATTCAAATAATTCACCGACAACTGCACCTAAAATAGCAAGAAAAAATGCATAAAAACCAAAAAAATACCATGCGCCTATTAAAGCAGGTAATAAAGCTATAATAACATCCAGCATTATCTTTGAAGTTGTATCATTTGATCTTAAATGTGGAGCATTCCCTGTAATCAACTTCATCATTTCTTCCCTCCCCTCAGGGCTCTATACACTTTTTTAGCAAGTTTAATAGTCTTAACATGTTCAATTTTAGCAGGACAAATATACGTACACGAACCACATTCTATACAATCCATCAATCCTATACTTGCTGCTTCATCATATCTTTTTTTCTTTCCAAGCAAGTCTAATAAGTATGGCTGGAGCCCCATTGGACATACATTTACACAATAGGAACATCTAATGCAAAAAGTATTTTTCTGCTCATGTGGAATAATACTAGTAATTCCATTATTCCCCTTTACTATTGGAGTTTCTATATTGTTTATAGGAATTCCCATCATTGGTCCACCCATTAAAACCTTTATCTCTTCAAGTCCTTCTTTAAATCCTTCTCCCAAATTATCCACAATCCAAGAAATAGGAGTACCAATTCTTACCCACCAATTTCCCGGTTTTTTAATTGCTTCCCCAGTTAAGGTTAAACCCCTTTCTATAAGAGGTTTACCATCAATTATTGCTTCCTTAATTGCATACATAGTACTTACATTTTGAACTACGACTCCAACATCCATAGGAAGGCCACCACGTGGAACACTTCTCTTTGTGACAGCATAAATTAATTGTTTTTCAGCACCTTGAGGATATTTTGTTTTTAATGGAACAACAGTAACTTTTCCTCTCCATTTATCATTTAAAAGGTTAATTGCATCAATTTTATTATCCTCAATTCCTATATATACATTTTTAACATTTAAAATTTTCTTTACAATTTCAATACCTAGCAAAATCTCTTCATGTCTTTCTAACATCATTCTGTGATCAATTGTCAAGTATGGTTCACATTCTGCACCGTTTATTATTAGTGTATCAATCTTTTTATCCTTTGGAGGATTTAATTTTATATGTGTTGGGAACATTGCACCGCCAAGTCCTACAATACCTGCTTTTTGAATAATATCAAGAAGCTCTTCTTTTGAAAATTTCTCAAAATCACCATGAGGAAGAAGTTCCCAATCATCTTCGGATTCTCTTTCAATAATAACTGCGTCAACTGCTTTTCCAAAAATTATATTACTTATCTTTTTAACCTCAACAACCTTCCCAGTTACTGGTGAATGAACATATGCAGAAACAAACCCAGAAGGTTCACCAATCACTTGACCTGTTTTAACTTTATCTCCAGCCTGCACCACAGGTTTGGCAGGAGCACCCGCATGCTGTTGCATAAATACAATAACCTTTTCTGGTAAAGGAGCTTTTTTAATTGGAATATCTTTACTCAATGACTTATTTTCGGGGGGATGTACTCCTCCCAAAAAGCTCGATAGCTTCAAGACACCACACCTCCCAAAAAATTAAAATTCACCATCCAATTTTACATTATAACACACTATTTCGAACTTTTCACAACCTTAAAGAATATGTTATAATAAAGAAGAAATTAATTAAGAGGTGATTAATATGGATTATCTATTAAAATTACTAAATGGTAATTTTGTTGATCAAGTTACAAGACTTCCAAATGAATCTTTTTTTAATACTGTATACTCAATGCTGAGTGATTCGAATTCAACTTTTTATGTAATAACACTCGACCTTGATTTTGATTCACTTGCAGAGGATGAAATAAATTTTGTTATTGCAAGAGCTGCATCTGTTATCAAACACAGTGTAAGGATTCCAAAAGATTTTGTATGCAGGAGCGGCCAAAAAAGATTCTCAATAATTTTACATGGGATTAATGAAATAACAGCCAAACAAATTGCAAATAGAATAAAAGAATCATTAGACTATTTGCTTTTAAATTATAAAGATAAAAACATAAAAATTGATACAAAGATAAAAATAGAAAAATTGGGAGGTGCAATTGGTGAATAATGAAATTGGCACAAGGTATGATCCAGCAAATATTGAAACAAAATGGTACAAATTTTGGCTAGAAAAAGGATATTTCACTCCTAAAAAAGATGGTCCAAAATATTCGATTGTTATTCCTCCTCCTAACATTACTGGAAAAATACACATGGGGCATGCTTTAAACATAACCCTTCAAGATATCTTAGTAAGATTTAAAAGAATGAATGGATTTAAAACTTTATGGGTACCAGGAGAAGATCATGCAGGTATAGCAACTCAAACAGCTGTGGAAAAAGCTATTGAAAAAGAAGGTAAAAAAAGAGAAGAACTTGGAAGAGAAAAATTTTTGGAAATTGTTTGGGATTGGGCTAACACATATCGTAATACAATTAAAAATCAAATAATGGCTATTGGTGCTTCAGTTGACTGGACAAGAGAACGTTTCACTTTAGATGAGGGGCTTTCAAAAGCTGTAAAAAAAGTTTTTGTTTCTCTTTATAAAAAAGGACTAATTTATAAAGGCAAATATATAGTAAATTGGTGTCCTAGATGTAAAACTGTTCTTTCCGATGAAGAAGTCGAATATGAAGAACACGATGGAAAATTATATTACATAAAATATCCTTTTGCTGATGGTAATGGTGAAATAATAATTGCAACAACACGTCCCGAAACCATGCTAGGAGACACTGCTATTGCTGTTTCGCCTTCGGATGAAAGATATAAAGAACTTATCGGAAAAGAAGTTATTGTTCCACTTGTTGGAAGGAAAATAAAGATAATAGCTGATATGCATGCAGATCCTGAATTTGGAACTGGTGCATTAAAAGTAACACCTGCACATGATCCTAATGACTATTTAATTGGTCAAAGGCATAATCTTGAATTTATTAATATTTTCAACGATGATATGACAATTAATGAAAATGGAGGAAAATATAAAGGTCTTGATAGGTATCAAGCAAGAGAAAAAATAGTAGAAGATTTGGAAAAAGAAGGTTATTTAGTAAAAATTGAAGATATTAAACATTCTGTTGGTCACTGCTATAGATGCAATACAGTTATAGAACCTATGCTAATGGATCAATGGTTTGTTAAAATGAAGCCTCTTGCTGAAAAAGCTATTGAAGCTGTTGAAAAAGGCGAAGTAAAGTTTTATCCTGATAGATGGAAAAAAGTATATTTAAATTGGATGTACGAAATCAGAGATTGGTGTATTAGTAGACAACTTTGGTGGGGACATAGAATTCCAATTTGGTATTGCCAAGATTGCGGTCACATTAACGTTTCTGAAGAAGAAGTTAAAAAATGTGAAAAATGTGGTAGTACTAATCTAAAGCAAGAAGAAGATGTTCTAGATACTTGGTTTTCATCTGCACTTTGGCCCTTTAGTACACTTGGCTGGCCTGAAAATACATCCGATTTGAAAGAATTCTATCCAACAGATGTATTAGTCACAGGTTTTGATATAATCTTCTTCTGGGTTGCAAGAATGGTCATGATGGGCTATGAATTTATGGGCGAAAAACCTTTCAGTGATGTATACATCCATCAACTTGTAAGAGATAAATTTGGAAGAAAAATGAGTAAATCCTTAGGAAATGGTATAGATCCATTAGAAGTTATTCAAGAATATGGAGCAGATCCTATGAGGTTCACTTTAGCTCTACTTGCCGCCCAAGGAAGGGACATTAAACTTGATATTAAGAATATAGATACTAGTAAAAAATTTGCTAATAAAATCTGGAACGCAACAAGATTTATAATAATGAATTTGGAAGATTATAAAGAAGTTCCTCTTGAAAATCTTAATTTATCTGATAAATGGATCCTTTCAAGACTACAAAAAACTATAAATAACGTAACTAATGCAATTGAACAATATGAATTTAACCTTGCAGCAAGAGAAATATACAATTTCTTCTGGGATGAATTCTGTGACTGGTATATTGAAGTATCAAAACCAAGACTAAAAACTGAGGAAAAGCATCTTGTTCAAAACGTCTTAGTTACTGTTCTAGACAATAGCTTAAAACTGTTACATCCATTTATGCCATTTATAACTGAAGAATTATGGCAAAAACTTCCAATTTCAGAAGAGTCAATTACGGTATCTGAATGGCCAAAAGTTAATGATGAATTAATAGACAATAGTAGTGAAAAACGTTTTTCATTATTGATGAATATCATAAAAGGTATTAGAAATGTGAAAGCGGAAATAAACATTCCTCAAAGTCAAAAAGTAAACATTACTTCTAATCATGACTTTACAGAGGAAGAAAAGTTATATATAAGAACTCTTGGAAATGTAGAAAATATAAAAATCAGTAATCAAAAGCCTGAAAAATCAGCAAGTGCATTTGTAAATAATGAATTAGAAGTTTACGTTGAACTTGGTAATTTAATAGATATTGAAACTGAAATAAACAGACTTAACAAAAAAATCGAAAAACTTGAAAAAGATGCACAAAAATTTAGAGCTAAACTTAGTAACAAGAAATTTTTGGAAGGTGCACCTGAAGAAATTGTCGAAGAAGCAAAAGAAAAGTTAGCAAACATAGAAGAACAAATTAAGAAAATTAAAAATATAATTTCGTCACTAAAATAAGAAGTGATAATATGGAGTATTTAGACGCCTTAAATTACTTATACTTTAAAAGACCTTATGGAAAAATTAAAATAGGACTTTATAGAATAGAAGAATTATTAAGAAGGCTCAATGATCCAGAGAAAAATTATAAATGTTTTCATATTACTGGATCAAATGGAAAAGGAAGTACTACAACATTTCTACATTATTTAGCAAAAAATCATGGACATAAAGTGGGGGGATATCTATCTCCCCACTTATCTTCGATTCTTGAAAGATTTCCAATTAATGGAAAATATATATCAAAGGATCGATTTTTAAATGCCTTTAATCTAGTTAAGAAACAGTCTGAAGAAATGGATAAAAAAGGTAAAGAATTTTCTCCAAGCTTTTTTGAATTTGCAACCGCTCTTGCATTTGAAATAGATAAAGAAGAAAACGTAGAAATTTCAACCATTGAAGTTGGTCTTGGTGGAAGATTCGACGCAACTAATGTAATTATTCCCAAAGTCTCAGTAATTACTACGGTAAGTCTTGAGCATACAAAAATTCTTGGAAATTCTCTTGAAAAAATTGCGTATGAAAAAGCTGGAATTATAAAAGAAAATAGACCAGTAGTAATTGGTAATGTTCCAAAAAAAGCTAAAAAGGTTATATACGATATTGCTGCAGATAAAAATGCAAAAGTATATGAACTTGGAAAAGACTTCGATTATGAAGTTGTAGAATATCAATTTGGAAAAAATATAATAAACTATTACGGTGATACTACTATTAAAGGGATTGAAGTAAATTTAAATGGGACACATCAGCCTATAAATGCAGCAATTGCTTTAAAAGCATACGAATTGTTTGAAAAAATTGATGTAAATAATGCATTTGCAGCATTTAAGGAAGCATTTATACCTGGGAGATTCGAAATGTTCAATGGATTTCTTCTTGATGGCTCTCACAATCCACAAGCTGCTGAAAAATTTTTGGAAAATTTGAATATATATTTCAAAAACGATAGTAAAATAGCATTATTTGGAATTTTAGATGATAAAGATAAAATTTCTGTTATTTCAAAACTTATTCCTGAATTTGAACATGTTATAGTTACTTGCCCTCCATCACACAGAGCTATAAATTGTTTAGAAACGTATAATTTGGTTAAAGACTTTTCAAAATCTTGTGAATTTATAGATGATCCACTACAAGCAATTGAAAAACTTAAAGAAATGAAAGCTGATTTGAAAGTTGTTACTGGTTCATTTTATCTTGTTGGTTTCATAAGAAGCTATTTAGAAAATGGTTACATAGATGAAGAGTTGAAATTAATGAGGAGGTGATAATTTGGAAATTTTAGAATTAATTTGGAAAAAAATTCTAGAAAAAGAAGCAATTGAACCCGTTATTTTGGATATGTCGAATACTAATGTCCCTACAGATTACTTTATAATCCTTACTGCTAATAGCAACACTCATATGAATAGTTTAAGAGATACAATATTAGACTTATTATCTGAAATTGGAAAACAAATAATTTACTATGACAAAGAAGATAATCATGAATGGCTTATAATTGATGCATCAGACATTGTTATACATATTTTTACAAAAGAAGCAAGAGAATTTTATGACCTTGAAGGTTTATGGATAGATGCCAAAAAAATAAAGGGTGAAAAATAATGATTTTAAGAAATGCATTTGTTTTAAGAAATTGGAAGTCCAATATTGAGAAAGTTGACATAAAAATTGATAACGGAAAAATAATAAAAATTGATAAGAATTTAAAAGATAATGAGGATGAAGAATTTGATCTAGATAACAAATTAATAATTCCAGGTCTTGTAAATACCCACACTCATGCAGCAATGTCTATTTTAAGAGGTATTGCAGAAGATTTACCTTTTAACCAATGGCTTTTTGAAAATATAATACCACTTGAAGAAAAATTAAACGAAGATATAGTTTATTTTGCATCGATGCTTTCGATGATGGAAATGTCTAAAAACGGCATTGTAGCTTTTTGTGATATGTATATGTTTGAAGATTCTGTTGCACAAGCTGTAAAAGATTTTGGAATGAAAGCGCTTTTAACTAGAGGCCTTGTTTCAGAGGAAGACAAAATTGAAAAAAGCAGACTTAAAGAAGCACTTTCGCTTTTTGAAAAGTGGCATGGTATTGATAATAGAATTTTCGTAGGGCTTGGTCCACATGCTCCTTATACCTGTTCTTTAGAAGCTTTAAAGGAAATTGGTAAACTCTCCAGAAAATTAAAAATTCCTGTTACAATGCATCTATTCGAAAACAAATGGGAAAAAGAGCAATTTTCACTTTCGCAAATTCTTTCTTCTGGAATTGCTGATTATCATTTTCTTGCCGTTCACTGTGTTCATCTTGATGATAATGACATTAAAATGCTAAAAGATTTTAATGTATTTATTTCTCACAATCCTACCAGTAATTTAAAACTAGGAAATGGTATAGCACCTATTCAAAAAATGATTGAAAATGGCTTAACTGTAGCTCTTGGAACGGATGGACCTGCTAGTAACAATTCTATTGACATACTATTTGAAGCTCGAATTGCTTCTCTATTACAAAAAAAGGACAATCCTCAAAATCTTGACATCAATCAAATGCTCAAAATGCTAACAATAAATGGTTATAGATCGTTAAATATAGAGGGTGGAGAAATAAAAGAAGGTTTCCCAGCTGATATAACAATAATTAATTTGAAAAATCCAAGTTTTTATCCTATCGAAAATATGAAAAAACATATAATTCATTCAAAAGTTGACGTATTTGCTACGATGGTAAATGGAAAATTTACATATTATAATGGTACATTCCCAACTATTGATGAAAAGGAGGTTTATAGAAAATTTTCGAGTTTTTACAGGAAGGTTATAGGTACAGAAAACTAAGTGTTGAACTAAAGAAAAAATATGGTGAAAAAGTATATAGGTTACCAATAAATGCAGGGTTCAGCTGTCCAAACCGTGAAAATGGATTACCTGGTTGCTTGTTTTGTGATGAAACAGGTAGCGGTTTTACCACTTTTGGTGAGTTTGATATAAAAACTCAAATAAGAAAGATGAAGGAAAGATACACAAAAAAGGGTGCCAAAAAATTTATAGCGTATTTTCAAAATTATTCAAACACTTACGCACCAATTGAAAAACTTAAAAAAGTTTATTTTAGCGCAATAGATGAAGATATAGTTCAAATTTCTATTTCCACTAGACCTGATTGTATTTCAGAGGAAATTTTGGATATACTAGAAGAGTTAAGAGAAAAGATTGACGTATCAATAGAAATGGGGCTTCAAACTTCAAATTATCATACCCTTGTAAAAATGAATCGTGGACACACATTAGCTGAATACATTTATGCTGCAAAAAAAATTAAAGAAAGAAATTTTGAACTTATTTCACATGTGATCTTAAACTTCCCAACTGATGATATGCTTGATGTAATTGAAACAGCAAAAATTCTATCAGTTCTAGATATAGATGGTGTTAAAATACATTCACTATACGTTGTCGAAAACACAATTTTAGGAAAACTTTTTAATGAAAACAAAATTCAAATTGGAACACTTGAGAGTTATATTGAAAGAGTCATACGATTTTTAGAATTTCTCTCACCAAAAATAACTATTCATCGATTGGTAGCAGATCCTCCAAATAATGGAACTATCTTTGGTAATTGGGGTATTCCAAAAATACAAATTATTAATATGATCGAAAAAAGATTAAAAGAAAAAGATACATACCAAGGAAAATACTTTTATAAATGGTTTGAGCCAAAAACAAACAAATTTAGCAAAAGGAGTTAAAAATATGAAAAAAATTATTCTTTCAATAACGTTATTTATCTTTTCTATTTTTTCATATGCAAATGTAATAACCACTACTAATACAGATATTGATAATGATGGGATACTTGAAAATATAACCTTAGAAGGCTATAAATTAAGTGAAATTTATTATGACACTTTTGTTCTGAAAATTAAAAATGAAAAGTTAGAAAAGAATATAAGATTGAACTTTGGAGGCTATTCACCAAAAATGGAAATTTATGATTTTGATGGTGACAGCATTAAAGATATCCTAATCATTAGCGATAGTGGTGGTAGTGGTAACTATAGTGAATATTTTATTTACTCCATAAAGAAAGGAGTTTTATTAAACAATGATTTAAAACTAGACCTTAAAGCAAAGTTTTTTGATGGATTTAAAGTGCTAATATCATATAAAGACAAATATACTTTTTTAGATTTAAGTGAAAAAAAGGAACAATATATAAATGAAAAAATTTACAACAAATTTGGTCAATTTGTTGGTGAAAACAAAGATTTATTTATTGGAGGCATATCAAATTTAGAAGCTTTTGACTTCGGAAAAGATGATATTTATGAGTTGAAAGGAATTATCACTTTATCAGGTATATATCATGCTGATAGAATTGGCTACATTCACTTTGTATATTCTATTAAAGAAAACAAATTTATATGGTTAGAAGTTTCTAAATTACTATATGCAGGGGTTTGAGAAATTATGATTCATAGGTGGAATGTTTCTCCAAAAGAAGCTATATCAATTCAAAAGTCTTTAAAAGATAAATTAATTTTCAAGCCCTTAAATAAAATTCCTACATATGTAGCTGGAGTTGATTTGTCTTACATTGATAATAAATCATTGGCTGTTATAGTAGTTATAGACAGCAAATTTAATGTTGTAGAAATCACTTACCACATTGACGAAATTAAATATCCATACATTCCAGGACTTCTTGCGTTTAGGGAAGGCCCTGTGTTTTTAAAAGCATGGCAAAAAATTAAAACAAATGTAGATCTTGTTATGTTTGACGGTCATGGAATTGCACACCCTAGAAAGCTTGGAATTGCATCTCATATGGGATTATGGATCAAAAAGCCAACAATTGGTATAGCAAAAAAGAAATTAGTTGGAACGTATGATGAACCTTCTAATACTAAATTTTCATTTTCTTATCTTTGGCACAATGGAGAAAAAATCGGAATTGTTTTAAAAAGCAGAGAAAATACAAAACCAATTTTTATTTCTCCTGGACATTTAATAGATCTTGATAGCTCGCTAAAGATAGTAAAAAAATACATAACCAAATATAAACTTCCAGAACCAACGCGTCTTGCACATATTTATACACAAAAACTTAAAAACGAAATTATTGAGAAAGAATAACTACAAAATCTACTGATAAATCTGGATAATTTCTATTTTTTGTTAATGTGTCGATTAAAATCAAATAATTCTCAAGATCTTCTTTTGCAAGTAAAATTTTAAAATTTCTCTTTGGATGCACCGTCTTAACAATTTTTTCTATTTCTTCTACATTCACTTCTTCATTTACAACATAAACTGTATCTGATGAAAAGTTTTTATTTTGCATAAAATAAATATCCTCTGGTATATATCCGGCCGCTTTCCACATATAATGTAAGTTTACGTTATATGTCCTATTTTGATTTTTTGTATTGTTAACTATATAAAATCTATAGCGTTCTTCTACATTATTTAAGCTTTTTGAAGAAAAAAATTCTTTTAATTTGCTTAAATCCCCAGGATAAATATTTCCATTAACGTCATATTTTATAGGAAAAGAATAGCTTTTTATTGAAAATCCGTCTTTAAACTTTGTAGCTAAAAACACAAGTTCTGATGTTTTTATATTTGTATCCATAGATTCATAGACCTCTTTAAAAACTTTTGCAAGTGTAAAAACATCTTTTTTCAAGGCCGCTTTTATTAATTGGTTAATAATATACTTTTCTCGTTCAATTCTTCCGATATCCCCTAATGAATCCTTCCTAAATCTCATATAGGCCAATAACTGCTCCCCATATAAATAATGTATTCCTGGATCAAAATCAATAATAAGATTCTGAGAATAGTCAGTATATTTCATTGGCTTATCTACATAAACCTCAACAGGACCAATTCTATCACCTACTAACCTTACAACGTCATAATCAACAATAGCATATTTATCAATCTTTTTACCAACAAAATTTTCAACCAATTCTTTTAAATAATCTAATCCTTCTTTTTGATAAATTGAATTTATCTTTGAATTATTTATTATTAAATCTCTTGGTATATTTGTAATTTTAATCTCTCTATTTTTCACATTAATGTTTAAAAACATTATTACATCAGTTCTTCGCGTATTCTGTATATCTTTATCAAGACCTAAAACCAAAAAATTAGTCTCCTCATTAAGAGGAGAGTAAATTACAGACAATAAAATATTTATCCATGGTAAAAAAACAATACTCAATGAAAATAATGTTACAAAAATTGCGATTAATAATAAAACTACATCTCTTTTCATAATTCTATTCTAAATAACCAATATATGGAATATTTCTATACTTTTCATCAAAATCCAAACCATATCCTACTACAAATTTGTCTTCAATTTCAAAACCTACAAATTCTGCATCAACAATTGGATTTTTTGAAGTTTTTTTCAACAAAGTTGCAACCTTTAAATCAGCTGGATTATATCTTTTTAAATATCCCAGAATGTACGACAAAGTTTGGCCCGTGTCTAATATATCTTCAACAACCAAAACATGCCTTCCCTCAATTGGTTCATCAATCCAGCTTTTTACTCTAATTCTACCAGTAGATTCCATACCGCTGTAACTTGAAACATGAATAAAAGAATATTCAACATTTAAATCAATATTTTCAACAAGATCGGTAAAAAAATGAATAGCACCTTTTAAAACACATACAGCATGAATTGTATCTGTTTTTTCTTTATAATACTCAGTAATTTCTTTACCAAGAGATTTTATACGTTCCTGAAGCTTTTGTTCACTTATTAATACATTCAAATTCAATTCCATCCCTCCTCTTCAATTATACCTGAAACTATAACTGAATCATCAAAATCATATATTACTGCTATCTGCCCAGGTGTAATAGCAAAAATTGGTTCTTGCGTTTCAATATATAACCTTTCATTTTCAAAATGAACTTTACACCTAACTTCTTTGAATTTTTTTCTTACTTTAACATATCCTTCAAAATCTTTGGATACATTCTGTAAAAAATTTGGTTTCAAAACTGTAAATTTTGTACTAAAAGCTGATTCTTTATCACCAACAATTAAAATATTATTTTTAAAATCTTTTTTAATTACATAAAGTCTTCTTCCTGTTGCTACACCAATTTTTCTTTGACCAATTGTATAAATAGCAAGTCCTTTATGTGTTCCAATAATATTACCTTCAGTATCAATAATTAATCCTTCTTTAAATTCTATATTATATTCTTTCAAAAATTCAGAAATATTTCCATCTGGTATAAAACATAAATCTTGTGAATCTACCTTGTTATGAACGTGAATTCCAATTTTCTCAGCAATCTCCCTAATTTGTTGCTTTGTATATTCCCCATTCGGCAAAACAATTTTTTCCAGCTTATCTTTTTTTATAGAAGCCAGAAAATATGATTGATCTTTTTCATAACTTTTAGCCCTATATAACTTTCCATTCTTTATTATTGCATAATGTCCTGAAGCAACATAATCCATACCATCTTCAAGCATTTTCTCCATTAAAACACCAAATTTTATCCAATCATTACAAAAAAAGCATGGATTTGGAGTTTTGCCACGCTTATATTCGTTAACAAAGTAATTAATAACCATTTCTCTAAAATCATCTTCTAAATGCACTACTTTAAAGTCAACACCAAACTTTTCTGCGATCTTTTTAGCATCATATGTATCTGAAGGGCTGCAACAAACCTTATGTGTAATTTTTTTTGTTAAATATATCTCATCAAACACTGTCTTCATATGATAGGCAGTCACCTCATACCCTTCTTGCAAGAGAAAATATAGAGCTACTGCACTATCAACACCGCCACTTAAGGCAACACCTACTTTTATAATTTTTGCCTCCTTTCAAATTCTTCACATTTTTTTAAATACGATTCTTTTAAATCTTCTAAAGTAACAGATTTTAATGATTGTTTAAATCTTTTCATAACAATTTCCCAAACTTCATTTACAGAGCAAATTTCAGGTGCCAAACTTATTTTATCAGGTGCAACAAAACAAGTTATCATTGAACTAATATCATCTACTGAAGTAACAATGTCATATACTGTAATATCCTTTGGATCTTTTACTAATTTATAACCTCCGAACTTACCTCTTGATGACTCCAAAATTCCGCTTGCTACAAGTTGGGAAAGAATTTTTTGTGCAAATTCATATGGAATACTTGTCTTACATTTTGAAATCAACTCTGATGTACTCATTCTCTTATTTTCAATAGATAATAAAAGTAATAATCTTAATGCATAATCACTTTTCATTGTAACAGCCACTTTTTAGCTCCCTCCAACCTCTAAAACATATACATCATATTTTTTAATACTATTTTTTCTCGCAAGAGAAACCTCTTCTACATAGACATCAATTCTTCTCCCATTAACAGCGCTACCTGTATCTTCTGCAATAAAAACTTTTTTTAGTTGTGGAATATATACATAACTTCCAAGTGGAATTAAGCTTGAATCAACAGCTACAGTTTGCCACTCTTTGGCTATTTTTCCTATCCTTGTTAATCTAAAAGTTGGATGTTGAACAATTTTTCCATCATCCCAAGGGGTATAAAAGGTCACATCAAATTTTCCTTTATATTTGAAAAAAAATCTAAACGGATCCTTTGGTTCACCATCAACCCAAATTTCAAAATGAAAAATTCCATGGACCTTACCTATTGGTTTTTCAGGAACAACCCAATCATTCTCTTTAAAGCCAGTTTCTATACCTTTATAAATTGCAAGAACTCCATTTCCATGATCTACGTATAAAACATCATTACCTTTTACAGTTACTCTTCCAGGTAAAATTGGATATACTTCTTTTCCTTCAGCGCTTATATCTATTCCAAGATTAGTCCTACCACTTTTTATATCTCCAAAATAGCTTAATATATCCCTTGGTTCAATGTCAATAGGCACTCTGACATAGTCATTTAAGTTATCTATAGGAATCTTTATTACTTGTCCTGGAATAATCCGGTTTGGATCTTCAATAGCATTAAATGTAATTAGTCTTTCTACACCATCCTTACCTAAATTGTACCTTTTACTTATTATATATAAAGTATCCCCAGGCCTGATAACATAATTTATATAACCTTGTCTCAGCTTCAAAATATCTTCTATATCTTCCATTTTAAACTCTTGCTTTAAAAAATTCAATTCGGAACTAATTTGTTTGATAGTAGCAAGTTCTCTTTCCAAATTTTCTTTTGAAGAAATACTATCTACTTTAAAACTTAAGTCGTTTAATCTTTCTTCTAATTCCCGAATCTTTTCAAACTTTTGTATAATCTGATTTACCGCAATTGAATCTTGAGTAACTCCTTCACCACTTATTGACTGTATTTCATCAACCGTTTCTTTCAATGAATCTATAGTTAAATTCATTTCATATAATCTATTTTCAATGTCTAGTATCTGTTTATATCCTGTTTCATATTTTTCGAGCGCCTGATTTAACAAATCATTCACCTTACTTAATTCTAAACGTTCGGCCATTCCTTCTAAATAATTTAATCTGTAAATAACAGTTTTAAGATTGTATGAAGTTATCTCTGAAGTAACCTTGTTCATTTGATTTTGCAAATCTGAAAGTTCAATTGCAATTTTTCGGGTAAAATTTTTTAAATATTCAATATCAGCCACATTATTTATTTCATTTAATTTATTATTTAAATCATTAATCTGAGTATCAACTCTTTGAGATAAATTATCAAATTTCTTTTCCAATGAAGCTATTCTCGTTTCATGTTCATTTACTATGTTTTCAATACCATAAACTCGCTCCTCCAAAATTTTATACTGATCGTATGTAACATAATTACAAGAGAATAAAAAAAACATTAAAACCAGAATTACTCCCGCATACTTTGCCATCTATCTTTCCCTACCTTTGCATAATAAGAAGAACTGTTTTTATATTTCTGCATCAATTTTGAAAACCATTTTACCGCCTCACTTTTATTTCCAAAATGCCTATTTAACTCACCAAGGTAAAATAAAATTTTTTCTTCCATTCTCCCGTCAGAAATGTCTGAATTCATATAACAATTTTCAAAATTCTTAAGGGCGTGTGCAAGTGCTATTTCTTCTTGTTCTTTATCACCACCCTTTTCACGCAAAAGCCAAGCAATCTTTAAATAAGAATCTGCAAGTTTACAATATTTTTTTAGTAATGTAGATAATATTACTACTATAGCATAAGCTTCAAGCGCTGTATCAATATCTCTTTCATCGGTAAATTTAACATTTGATAATTTCGATTTTAGCTTACCAAGTATACTTTTTATTTTTTCAACTTCTGTTATTTTTACATCTTTTTCAAATATACTTTCGTACTCTGCATATAAACAATTTGGGCAAACAACTACTTCATATAAAAAAGGATTCACATCCAAATAATTTGGTTTTAAATCTTCATCATAACTAGCAACCTTTATAGAATCGATCCTTACTTTTTTACTATAAAATTCATTTCCACATACTGGACATTTATAACTTTTATCCCATAATGCGTTCATACTAATCATCCTTCAAGTAAAGCATTAACAAAATCTTCAGCATCAAACGGTTTTAAATCGTCAGCACCTTCCCCTAAACCTACAAATTTTATAGGAATCCCTAATTCTTTTGCAATTGCAATTGCAATTCCACCTTTTGCCGTTCCATCCAACTTTGTTAATACAATTCCAGTAATATCCACAAATTCTTTAAAGATCTTTGCCTGTTGCAATCCATTTTGACCTGTTACAGCATCTATTACTAAAAAAACTTCGTGTGGTGCATCTTCTATTTTCTTCTTAATTACCCTATTAATTTTTCTTAATTCTTCCATTAAATTCTTCTTGGTATGTAATCTTCCAGCAGTATCTAAAATTACTATATCTTTCTCTTTAGATATAGCATGACTTACAGCATCAAATGCAACGGCAGCAGAATCTGCACCCTCTTGATGTGCAATAAGCGTAGAAGATGTCCTCTCCGCCCATATCTTTAGTTGATCAATTGCAGCAGCTCTAAAAGTATCACATGCAGCTAACACAACTGACTTTCCAGACTTTGAAAAATATTCTGCAAGTTTTCCAGCAGTAGTAGTTTTTCCTGAACCGTTAACACCAACCATACTAATTACAAAAGGTTTTTTATCTATTTTTAATTCACTATTAAAATTAAGTATTTCCAATAATACTTTTTTCAATGATTCATATGCATCTTCTCCCTTTAACTCCTCAATTCTGTTTAAAATATACTCAGTTGCTTCAAAGCCTACATCAGATAATATTAAAAGCTCTTCTATCTCCTCTTTTGTTTCATCATCAAGTTTTTTTCCTGATAGGATACTTTTCATTTTACCAAAAAAACTTTCTCTCGTTTTTTTCAATCCTTGCTTGAACTTTTCGAAAAATCCCATCAACTTACACCTCCGATTTATTAATAACACCATACACTATTCCACTTTTTCGTGAAATAAATTCCTTTGAAAAATAATTTTTAATTTTTTCATACAAACTATCCTTTTTTAGCGTTTTAATAACGACTCTTTTTCTCGATATTCTTATCATATGTTCAAGATCATCTAAACTTAAAGATTCATATACAGCAAAACCTCTCAATGGATTCAAAGAATTACTTTCATATATTGGATTTTCAAACATTGGATCACAATATACAATATCAAATGAATTATCAGGTTGATTTCTAACAAAATTTTTATAATTATCATGTATTAGCTCTATTTTTTTCATAGCATTATTTATCCATTCTTCATCAGAAATATATCTTTTTAATCCCCATTTAACAACTCTATAAATATGCTCAGAACCTTCAGTAGCTACTACCTTTTTTGCAAAATTAGCAATTAAAATAGCATCTGAAGCAAGGCCACAAGTAGCATCATATACTACGTCTGTTCTTTCTGGCTTCAATGATTCTATTAGATAATCTCTTTCTCCATGCTTAATATTTTCCATTCTGATCTTTGCTATTCCTTGGTGAAAAAAGAATTCTCCATCTTTCCATTTTATTTTCAACATACCCTTTTTATCTACAACATAATAAAAGTCTATTTTTCCACTTTTTAAGTATTTTGAAACATGATTTCTGTTAATATACTTTACATTAAATTCCTCTGCGATATTTTTTGCTAACCTTACAATTTCTTTATTAGCGTTGTATGATGTAGTAACAATATACCTCATTTCCTTCCCTCTCTTAACATTTTTAATTTTTCATATATAATCAAATTCTTTTCATACTTTCCCTTTAACTCTTCATATTGCTTTTTAACCTGATTTAACTCATTTAAATTTACCTTATATCTTATAATCGAACTAGCAAGTATAACCACCAAAAAAAACACTAAAAGCAAAACAAAAAGAATATATATATATCTAAATAAATTCTTCCTTTTCTTTCTTCTTTTCAAATTAAACACCTACCTAATTTTTTTATTCAGAAGGATAAATGTATACGTTACTAAAATCAGAATCTGCATCCACATATATTTCATTAACTTTGTCATTTTTCAAAATTGAATAAAAATCATTATTTGATTCAACATAATAGATTTTTCCATCTTCAACTATTCCTTCTTTAATTACTTTTTTATCTTCATATAAAATCTTAGGCTTTAAAGTAGGTGTACCACTTTCATCATGGATAAAAAATACTAAATTCAATTCCTGAAAGTCTAATAAATTTAAACCATCTATTAAACCTGTAGCTTTTAAGACTACTTCTGTACTATCAATTAAATCCTTTTTCAAAGTATAAGTTACCTCAATATCATATTTCACCATTGCATCTCTTGATTTTTCAATAACTATTGGTGGAGTAACATTATTGGTTTTTCCTTTAAGATTAAAAGTAAATATATCAGAATCATTAACTTTTAAATTCACAGTTATTTCATATAAATCTGAAAGCATAAAACTCTTTTCAAGTTTTTCTTCAAAAAAATCTTTTAAACTTGTAGAATAAAAGGCTTCAAAATAAACATTAAAATTAATTGTTTGATTTGATTCTTTTTTTGGAATTATCTTATCCAATGTAAGTGCACAACCAGAGAATAAATAGGTTAGCATGCCAATTATAAGAGCTATTTGAAATTTATATTTGTAACAATCACAACGTAGCCATCTTCTTCTTGACAATCTACTTTCACCCTTTCAACAGGCACATTAAATTTTCTTGAAACAATCTCTACTACTTCTTTTTTTATTTCTTCTGAATTCTTAGAAAACACTTCAACAGGGATCTTGTGTGTTATTTCCTTTCGCCTACTAACAATACTTTCTAATCTTTCAAGTGCCTCATCTCTAGGTTTTCTTTTTTCACTTCTTTTAAAAACATCTAACAACCACATTTAACTCACCTCTTATTAAAAAAGGACAAAAATTTTTTGAAAAAGTTCTCATTATTGTCAATATCTTCTGCTAGAGAAATTTCTTCACCTTTTAATCTTTTTACAATATTTTCAAAATTCTTAGAAATTCCTTCATCTTTTTCCAAAACAATCGGTATTCCCTTATTAGTAGAAATTATAACCTCATTTGAATCGGGTAAAACACCTATAAGCTTAATTGCTAAAGCCTTTTCCACATCAGCTTCTGATAACATGTCACCTTTTTTGACCATTTGAGGTTTATACTTGTTTAAAATCAACATAATATTTTCTTCATTAAATCCATTATTTTCAAGTAATCCAATTACTCTATCAGCATCAGATATCGCAGGAAGTTCTGGAGTAGTTACAACAATAGCATATTCTGATGGAGCAATTGCATTCCTAAAACCTCTTTCAATTCCAGCAGGCGAGTCAATTATTATATAATCAAAATCTTCATCAAGTTCTTTCACCAGATTAATCATATCTTCTGGTGAAACCATTTCCTTTGTTGCAATCTGTGAAGCAGCAATTAGATATAAATTTTTTAAATTTTTGTGTCTTACTAGCGCTTCTTTAGCACTAACATTTCCTCTTATTACATCAATTAATGTATAAATTATCCTATTTTCCAACCCTAAAACTACATCTAAATTTTTTAATCCAACATCTGCATCTATTACACAAACTTTATTACCATCTTTTGCCAAAGCACAACCTAGATTTGCTGAAATTGTAGTTTTCCCCACTCCACCTTTACCAGAAGTTACAACATAAACTTTTGCCATAATCCCCACCTCTATTGCTTATTTCTATTACCTGCAAAATGTATTAATTCACTCTCAATAAAAATATCAATTTCTCCATCCATAACAGCATCAATATTTCCTGTTTCAACATTAGTTCTATGATCCTTCACCATAGTATACGGTTGGAATACATATGACCTTATTTGATTTCCCCAAGATATATCTTTTAATTCACCTTGAATTTCTTCAAGTTGTTTTTGACGCTTTTCTAGTTCGAGTTGATAAAGCCTTGCTTTTAAAACTTTTAATGCCGTTTCTTTATTTTGAAGCTGTGAACGTTCTGTTTGACAAGTAACAACTATTCCTGTTGGAATATGCGTAATTCTAACTGCTGATTCTGTTTTATTAACATATTGGCCACCTGCACCAGATGCTCTATATGTATCTATACGTAAATCTTCTGGATTTATTTCTATATCTATATCATCATCTATTTCTGGTATAACGTTAACTGATGCAAAGGAAGTATGACGCCTTTTATTTGCGTCAAATGGAGAAATTCTCACAAGCCTGTGAACACCTCTTTCATATTTTAAATAGCCATATGCATAATCACCTTTTATATAAATCATTGCACTTTTAATCCCAGCTTCTTCTCCCGGTTGATAATCAACAATCTGAACATCAAATCCTTTTCTCTCAGCCCAGCGCATATACATTCTCAAAAGCATTGATGCCCAATCTTGAGATTCAGTTCCACCTGCGCCCGGGTGTATTGTTAAATATGCATTATTAGCATCAAATTTACCATTTAATATTAATTCAAGTTCGAATGTTTTTACTTTTTTCTCAATTTCTTCTACCATTTCTTTAATAGTTTCAACAAAACTTTGATCTTCGTCTGATAATTCTATTGCAGCATCTAAATCTTCAAATTTTGCTTCAATATCTTTCATGTCATCAATAATCTTCCTAATTCTTTGAGCTTTTTGAGAAATTTCTCTAGCTTTTCTTTGATCACTCCAAAAATCAGAATCTCCCATTTGCTTTTCCAACTCTTCAAGCTCTTTCCTCTTATCTTCTGGATGAAATACCTTAATTATATCCTCATATTTCTTCTTTGCCTCATCAATTTTTTGTTTTAGTTCAAAATCTATCAACTCAAATACCTCCTCTATTTTTTTAGTACAAAATACAGTATTGTTCCAAACATCATAATAAGTGAAGTTATAGCTATCTCTTTTAAATACGTATATTTATCATCTAATAAAACTTTTGTTTCTTTAATAATTTCGTCATTTCCATCAGTAGCAATTACTTTAACTAAATATTCACCAACTTCACTAGCCCCTGAACCGTCCCATGTAAATAAATTCAAGTTAGGCTTTCCAGAAAAAACTTTTTCAAATATTTTGATATCATCTTTTAATATATCTACTGTAACTGTTGCATAAGTAGAAAGATAAATTTCCAATTCCCATCTATCCATATACCAATCATTATTTGGAGAAAATTCACTCATCTTACTTCTAATGTTTAATTCTAATTTAAGTTTTTCAAAATTCAAATTAACTGCACTTTTTTCTTCAGATTTAATATATACCTTTTTAGTTATAGGATTATATCCTGGACTTTCAAATGTAACAAAATGCTCTCCCTCTGGTAATTTTATCTCTTCATCAATGCTTCTTATTGTTCCATAGTAATAACCATTAACATAAACATTAACTGGATAAGTGTTTGAAAATACAACCAGTTTTCCAGCTTCAACTAATGGAATCTTTAAATATTTACCAGTTTTATCTACAAAAACTAATACCGAAATGTTTAAATAATCTTCATCTTTGATAGTAATAGTGTGGTAACCAGATGCGTCAAAATTCACTAATAGCTGCCCAAAAATATCTGTTTGACCAGCATAAACATCATCTATATAGACATCTGCAAAAGATACACCTGTATCAATTAAAATAGAATAATCAGGAATATTTTGTAGTGCTCCAAAATTTAAATTAATATTAATACTCCAATTTACAATTGAAAAAGAAGACACTGAAAGAATTAACAATAGTAAAAAACCTAACCTTTTAAATGTCATAAAAATCACCTGCTTTCCAAAAATACAATAATTTCAGCAACGGCTAAGTACAACTTTTTAGGAATTTCTTCTAAAACTTTTAATTTATACAATTCATCTACAAGTTCTGGAGACTTTACGATAGGAACTCCACTATTTTTTGCAATCTCTAAAATCTTTTCGGCAATCTCTTCTTTCCCTTTTGCAACAACAAAAGGCACAAAATCTACCTCAGGATCATACTTTAAAGCAACCGCTAATTTTTCTCTAAACGTAAATCCCTCCCTCAAAATTTTCATATTTTATATAAACATTCAAAAAATACTTTTTTAGTTTTTCCTTTAATTCTTCAATATTTTCTATTATCTTCTCGGTACTTAAAATTATATCATTACCTTCTACTTTTCCCTTAATAACATTATCTTTAAAATACACTATAAATTCTTCTGCTTTTCTATCCACAAAAATTTTAATCATCCCAAAAGAGCGAAAACCATATCTTCCACTTAATAAATTTACATAATTTCCAAACACTTTATTATCCTCATCTACTTCGCCTGATTCAAAATATCTTTTAAATTTTCCTAAAAAACTCCTATCAATCTTTACTCTTTTGGAAAGCTCTTCAAATAAAAATGATAGTTTTTCAACTAAATTTCTATCCTCAGTTATCATTGAAGAGTAATAAATAGCATTCAACGAGGGCAAGACTTTAGAAGGTCCCATCAATATCTTCCCTTTATAATCACCTTGTCCTATATTTTTTATTTCAACTTTTAAACCTTTAGGCATTTTTTTATTCGATTTAATCACCACATCACCATTATTAGTCTTAAGCCTAACTATGTTTCTATAAAGATCAGAAACTATTCCATACATATTCTTACTCCTCAAAATTATTAGAAGCAAATAATTCAGATAAAACACTATGAATTTCAGCATCGTATTTCATCGTTCTATAAAAAGCCTTTAACGCAAGAATCCTTCTTTGATGAAGAATTACATCTCCACATTCTTCTAAACTCTTCAAAACTTTATCATAATCTTCAGGGTCTGAAATAACTATTACATCTCTATAATTTTTTGCAGCAGCTCTTAGTAATGCAACCCCCCCAATGTCAATATTCTCAATTAATTTTTCCTCATTGCGTGTTTCTTTTGCTACAAGCTCAAACGGATATAAATTAACTACAACCATATCTATTGGTTTAATATTATTATCCGATAAGTCCTTCATATGTTTACTATCACCAAATTTTGCGAGAATTCCACCAAATATTTTTGGATGAAGAGTTTTCACTCTACCACCAAGAATTTCTGGAAAGCCTGTAACTTCAGATACACGATTAACTGGAATACCATTTTTCTCTAATAACTTTGCAGTATTTCCAGTACTTATTATTTCCACTCCCCACCCGGAAAGCTTTCTAGCAAATTCAACGATGCCTTCCTTATTGTATACACTAATAAGAGCTCTTTTGACATTCATAGTTCCCACCCCTTTTATTTATATTTTATCACAGATTGTTTTTTCTACTTAAAATAGCTACAGATTCAATATGATAAGTTTGTGGAAACATATCAAAAATTCTTATATCTTCTATTTCATACTTTTCAAGTAGTAATCTTAAATCCCTTGCAAAAGTTGTAGGATTACACGAAACATAGCCAATTTTTTGAGGAGATAATTCCAATATTTTTTTCACAGCTTCAGGCCCAATCCCTGCCCTCGGTGGATCAAGAACAATTACATCAAATTTTTCATTTACTTGGTTTAAATAATCTAATGCATCAGCTTCAATAAATTTAATATTTTTTAATCCATTTATATTTGCATTTGCCCTTCCTGCCTTTACTGAGACATGACTGGATTCAACTGCAATAACAAATTTTGATAAAGCAGCAAGTCTTAAGGAAAATGTTCCAAGTCCACTAAATAAATCTAAAACAACCTCATTACCATTTAAATCTAATTTTTTTGTTAAAAATTCAACCATTTTTTCCGCAACATGAAAATTATTTTGAAAAAATGCAGTTGGAGGAACTTGAAATTTTTCCCAACTGAATTCATAATTAATTACTCCCTCACCACTTAATACCTTATAAGGGCCTCTTAAAACTATTTTATCATTGCTATTCATTACATGAACAATTGACTTTATAAAAGGAAATTCTTTTTTTATTAGACTTGCTATTTTTTTACCTTCCTTGAAATAGTCCGACTTTGTAACAAAAATCAGCATCACTTCTCCACTTGGTGAGTATCTTAATATTACATGTTTTAAGAGTCCCTTTTTACGCTTAAAATTATAAATAGGTATCTTAAAATGTGAGAGCGTTAATGACAACTTTTCAAGTATTTTACCAAAAACTTTTGGAGCAATAATACAATTTTTTACACTTACAACTTTATGACTATTCTTCATTTTAAAACCAAAAGAATAATCATTCAATATTGAATATTCCATCTTTAACCTATATTCATATTCTTTAGGACTTTTTTCAATATATAAATCGTTCAATTTTAGTTCAGCGATTCTTTCAAGTTGATCCATAAAGACCATTTTCTTAAACTCTAATTGTTTCTCATACTTTAAATCTAAAAAATTGCAACCACCACAATTTCTAAAATAAGGACACTTTGCTGTTCTTCTCTCAAGGATTTTCTCAACTATCTTTTCTAACTTTCCAAATGCATAATCTTTTTTTTCACTTAGAACATCCACTTCAACCAATTCACCGGGGTAGGCCCCATCTACAAAAATAACTTTTCCGCCAGGCAACTTCCCTATTCCACTACCTCCATATGCCATTTTTTCAATATATACAATCTCTGACATATTAAAACCTCCAATCTAAAACAAACCTATATTTGGTGAATTTTCTTTAAAGTCCCAACCTAAAAATTTATCATCAAATTCTTTAATATAAAACAAAACAGACAATTTTTTCACATCATCAAAATTAAATACTTGATCGTGATTAAATTCAAATTCGCTAGAAAGTTCAAATACCCAGTGATGTAAAGATTTACTTAATGTTGCTTTTAAATTATTGAACCTTTCATTCTTAATATCATAAGTCGTATAAAAGCTAATTCCAGGATCTATTGTCTTTAGATTAAAACCAAAAGTTAATATTTTAGTCGAAGTCTTGTATGATAAATCAAGAGAATTTTCTTGATTTTTTAAAGAATACTTGCAATAAATTTCTGGAGTTGCTTCTTTTGAACTCTTATTATATGAAAGTTCTAAAGTATTTTTATAACTATTTATAGAAAATGTTCCATTTATATAAGCATTTTTCACATAATTATCCTCTATAGATTGAACAAGTTTTCCTTTCAGGTTTTGAAAAGTAAAAATATGAGTTAACTCTTTTATAGGCTGTTGTTCACCAACATAATATTTAGTATTCAGTCTATACATCAAAGAAAAAGGTTTATTAACATAAGACAAAGAAACATCATAAGGAGATAGTTTTCTTTTTTCGTTGTCATAAGTTGCTTTTGATTCAAGCTCAATTTTACCGTTTAAAACAATAAAAGAAAACTTTGAAGAAATTTCATCATTCAACCTTTTTTCTTTTAAAAAATCCCAACCTTGTTTTAATGAAAAATTCAAATTAGGAGTATTAACATATACAGTACTACTCAATTTATTATACTCAGTATTTGTTGATTCATCTCGAAAATTTTCTCTTAGCTCATATTTTGCTTCAATATCAAACACTTTAAATTTTAACTTCCCACTCAACTCATAAATATCATATAATCCTAAATTAAAATAATACTTGTCAACAATTGCATTATATAAATTTGCTCCAAATCCATATTTAGCATATACTTTAACAAGTTCATTCTCAAAACTCAAAGGATAAGAAAAAGTATGCTTAATACTACTTGAAAAAGTATCGTTGTATACTTTACCGTAGAATTTAGTACTAAAGTGTTTATTTTTAAATGAAAAAGAATAATTTCCAGATTGATACAGTGTCCATGTACTATCATCTGTGAAAAATTTTGATTTTTCTAATGAATTATTAAAACTCAAATTTTGAATGTTAAATTCTGCTATTGAAAGTTCTTTTTTAACATTAAAAATAGAAAACGAATTATTAACTCTACTTATATTTCCATCCCAATAAAAGTTAATGTCCATTTTTCCCTTGCTATAAAGGTCAAAATTTAACCCAAATTTCTTATAATAACTATCGTTATTTAGATATTCTTCAAAATAAAGAGGGGAATAGCTTACTTGAAAAAATGTTTTACTAGTAACCCAATTAGAATTGTATTTTAAATTTTTCAAATCTAAATATATGTAATTTTTCTCATAATCTATAGAAAACTTTGTGTTCTTATCATCTTTTTTGTAAATACTAAATTGGGGAATAGTCTCTTCATTTTCTGTAATAATCTTAGTAGAAAGAAGGTAATCATTAACATAAAGGTTATACTCTTGATGTGTTATAAATCCACCATCTTCATCCCATGCCAGAGAAAACGAAAAAGGAGAAAACTCATTGTCAGTTAAATTAAAAAAATAAACAGGATATGGAAATAATGGAACATCAAGTAAAAATAAAATAGAATTCTCAGCAATTAAAAATTTGTTATCATAAACATAAACCCTTAATGCTTCAATTTTGTAGTGTGGATTTTCAAGTTCACACGTTGTTACATAAGCTTCTTTCATTAACACTGTTTCAGAACTTTTTTGGACAAATTCAGAATTAAAATACAGATCTATATCTTTGCCTTTTTTTTTATACTTTTCAACACCTCTTACTTTAACTATATAAGTATCACCATTATCAAAAAAATATTTCATATAATTTGAATAATACTCTTTATTTTCTCTTCTTAAAACTACATTTCCTGCTGCTTCTAAAACTTTTACTTTATTATCCATTAAAAATATGGTTGCTTCATCAGAAAATAAAACTACATCTTCCCAATTTATGTTAACATTTTGGCTTGCAAATATATACGAAGTATTATATACAATACTTGATGCATCCAATGTCAAATCTTTCGAGTATAAATTTGAACCTACAAAAAACACAAAAAATAACACTAAAAATTTTGTTATCAATTCTCTAATTCTATAAGCTACAGGTGTATCTAGCATAGCAAAAAGAATGAATCCTACAATTGCAAATAAAAGATCAGGATACCAAGCCGCAAGGACTGGATTAATTAAATTTTCTTTCCCCATTGCAGAAAGCCAAGCTCCAGAACCTTGATACAAAACAACAATTACAAAGGTAAAAATAACACTCCAAGATTTACTTTTTAATCCAAACAATAGTGATAGAGGGACACCTAATATCACTATTATAAAAGGACCAACCGAATTAGCGTACCTTCCATGAAGCTCTACAATCCAAGGTGAAGGATCAACTCCTAACTTTTTGAATGTCTTTATTTTTTGTATTAATTCCTCGCCTGTCATATCCCTTGGAGATTTACCAACTCTCATTAAACTCTCCAAATCATCTTTCAAATCTAGCTTTATCTTTGAAAAGCTAAGGTCTAACTTCATAAATCCATCTCTATCTGTTACGTACATTTTCCCGTTTATTAAATACCAACTATTTTGTTCTTTTTCGACTTTTTTAGCTGTAATTATTCTTTCTTCACCTTGCATATTTTGAAACAAAACAACATCGTATAATATCCCTTGTAGTTGATCATACCTTTTTACAAAAAAGTATTGAGATTCATCTATCTTGGTTAACACGTTTTCTTTGATAGTAACTTCCGGCTTTTTATAGACATATTTTGATATTGTTTCCATTGCTTTCTGATTAAATTTCGGAACTATCTGATCATTCAAATAAAATGAGACAGCTCCAAAAATTATAGACAAAATTAAGAAAGGATACACCAATTTTCTCGATGGAATACCGTGGACTAAAAAAGCTGTAATCTCTTTAGAACTATATAATTGCGATAATACCCAAAAAATAGAAAATAAAATTCCTACAGGAATCCCCAATGATGCAAAATATGGTAAGTTATAATATATCAATTCAAACAATTTTAAGATACCCACCCTATGTCTTACAATAATATCCGATAGTTGATATAATAATTCAACGCTTGCAAATACAATAAAAGCTCCTATTCCCATCAAAAATGGGCCTAATGAAAGTTTCAAAATATATTTAGTTAATACTTTCAACTAGCTCCCCCATCCTTTTCCAAACTATCAATTGTATGTAACTTGTCTTTAAAACATTTATATTGTTTTCCTGTAATTATATAAGAAGTAGCCTCCACTATTTTAGTTGCAAGATCAGCAATTTCCTCTATTTTTTGAGAAATTTCCAGTAAAATTAATGCTCTTTTTACATATTTTGGATCTTCCATCATATATACCATTAATTCTTTTCTAATCTCATCATAAAAATTGTCTATATCAGCATCTTTTTCACAAATTGTTTCTGCCCCATAAATATTATTATCTGCAAACATTCTCATACTTTCTCTTAACATTTCTATAGATATTTTCGCCATTTCAGGAATAGTAATTAAAGGTTTTAATTGAGGCTCCTTTATTAATTCCAACACCATATTAGCAATATCAGTAGTTTTTTCAGCTATTTCTTGAAAATATCCTGAAATTATAAAACTTCCTGTTACCATTCTTAAGTTCTTTGACATTGGCATCATAGTAGAAAGTATGATCAATGCTTTTTCTCTTATCTTTAGATCCATTAGGTTTACCTCGTTTTCCTTCTTTAATACTTCAACTGAAGCTTTTTCATCCCTTTCTTTCAAAGCATTAATTACTTGATTAAACAAACTTTCTACAAGCCAACCTTCTTTTAAGACCATTTTTTTCAATTCTTCAACATTTTCACTCAATATCCAATCCATATGCATCACCTTTTTATAAAAATTTTTTCCCGTAACCCAATTTTTCCTTTATAGATTTGGTAAAATCATAATCTATTGGCCTTAAAATTGAAATTTTTTTCTTTGATTTCATAACTGTAATTTTTCTAAATTTACCAAAATTTACTCCATCAATTATTAAATTTACACTTTCATCAACTTCAATATTAACTTTTTCATTATCAGGTATAACAATGCTTCTTGAGGCTAAAAATTGTGGTGCTACCGGTGTAATAACAAAAGCTTTTGTGTTTGGTAATAATATAGGGCCGCCTAAAGATAATGAATATCCCGTTGAACCAGTTGGAGTACTCAGCATTATACCGTCTGCATGAAAAAACAATTCACCATCTTGAAAAGAAATCTTTATATCCACCATTTTTTGGTCCGGATCCTTAATTAAAAGAACCTCATTCAAACAAAAAGTGTTTATTTCACTAACTTTTAAAAAAGTTCTTTCATCTGACACAAAATCATTATTTTTTAAATCTTTTAAAAATTTGTCAAATTCTTCAATAGTATAACTTGATAAAAAACCTAATCTCCCGCCTTTAAAACCAACCAACGGATTATTAACTAAATGAGATGCCTTTAAAAAAGTTCCATCTCCACCTAATACAATTGTTAAATCAACTTTATTGTTTTTTATTCTTTCACTTGATTCACAATAATCCACTGTGTAACCTTCATTTAAAAGCAATTTTTTTAAACTTTCTGCTTTATTAAATAACTCTGGCTTATAAAATATACCTAAATGCTTCATTTTATATAATACCCCAATTCAATTATACTTTGAATTAAAAATCTATCAAAAAAGACTAAAACAACAATTGCTATCATTGGTGATATATCTACAGGTCCAATTCTTGGAATAAGTTTTCTAATTGGTTTTTCAATAATGTCCGCAATCGACTGAAAATAATAATAAATACTTTGCACATTAGAATTATAACTAAACCAACTTAAAATAGCAGAAATTACAATAAAGAACATTTCGATATTTATTAAAACCCTTAATGAATATCCTAAACCAATTAAAAAATTACCTAATATAAACATTTTACAAGCTCCCTCCTTCTTTATTTTCTTGGGCCAAAAATTTTACTACCAATTCTTAAAATAGTCGCTCCTTCTTCTAAAGCAATTAAATAATCATTAGACATTCCCATTGACAGTTCCAAAACATCAGTAAATTCTTTTGAAACACTATCTCTTAACAATCTTGTTTTCTTAAAAACATTCCTAATTATCTCCTCATTATCTGTAAAAGGTGCCATCGTCATTAAACCAATAACCTTTACATTTTCATAAGATTTAGACTTTTCAATTAAATCCATAAGCTGCTCAGGCTTTACTCCAGATTTTGTTTCTTCACCTGAAACATTGACTTGAATCAATATTTCCTGAACTTTCCCCAATTTTTTAGAAATTTTATCTATTTCTTTAATTTCCTCAATTCTTGAAACAGAATGTATCAAACTTGCTACAGGCACAATATATTTTAACTTATTAAGCTGAATTCTTCCTATAAAATGCCACTCAATGTTATAATCTCTTAATGCCTTTGATTTATCACGTAACTCTTGCGCATAATTTTCACCAAAAATATTTATCCCTGAATCATAGGCCTCTTTTAAAACTTCAACCGGAAATGTTTTACTAACAGCTACTAACTTAATTTTACTATAGTCTCTATCTATTTGTTTACATTTATTCTTTATTGAATTTACAACTTCCATATACCTTTTATAAATTTCACTCATCAAACAATCCACCCCCATTTTTATAACCAAGGTGTTTATATGCTTTACTAGTTACTATTCTTCCTCTATGAGTTCTTGCTAAAAATCCACTTTGTAAAAGATATGGTTCATAAACTTCGGAAATACTATCCTCTGAAAGTCCCACTGAAGCCGCCAATGATTTTAAACCTACAGGGCCGCCTTGATAAACTTCAATGATTGTCGTTAATATTTTTCTGTCCACTTCATCTAACCCTTCATTATCAATTCCTAATAACTCCATTATTTCTTCTACCATCATTACATCAATTTTCTTTTTCTCTGTTACAGTGCTCATATCACGAACTCTTCTTAATAGTCTTAATGCAATTCTTGGAGTCCCTCGAGAACGTTTTGCAAGAAGTTGCGCAGCATCTTCATCAATTTCAACACTTAAAACAGTTGATGCCCTCTTTATTATTAAACTTAATTCTTCAACCGTATAAAAATCTAACTCCATAATCAATCCAAATCTATTTCTTAAAGGTGAACTTAATAACCCACTTCTCGTAGTGGCTCCAACAAGTGTAAAAGGTTGCAAATCAATTCTAATTGATCTTGCTGAAGGCCCTTTTCCAATTAAAATATCGATTTGAAAATCTTCCATTGCAGTATACAAAATTTCTTCTACTGATTTATTCATTCTATGTATTTCATCAATAAACAAAATATCTCCATATTCCAAATTACTTAATATTGCAGCAACATCACCTTGTTTTTCTAAAATAGGACCACTTGTAATATGAATATTCGTTCCCATTTCATTTGAAATTATATGTGCAAGTGTAGTTTTCCCAAGACCAGGTGGCCCTACTAATAAAACATGATCAAGTGCTTCCTTCCTTATTTTAGAAGCATTTATAGCTAATTTAAACCTTTTCTTTATATTTTCTTGCCCTATATATTCTTCTAACTTTTGTGGCCTTATTGTCAAAACATCATTTGGTAATTTCTCAGGGTCAAATATTCTCTCCGAGATAATCACACCTCCCTAAATGAAATGATACCACAAAAATATTGATATACAAACATTAAAAAGTGCTATAATATTACTTGACAATTCTAAAAATTTATGTTTTATCTAATATGTATAAAATAAAAATTCGAGGAGGGAAAGAATGGAAAGAGCAGAATTATTTAGACAAGTAAGTAAAATATTAGCCGAAAAATTGAACATTCCAATTGAAGATATCGATGAAAGTTCTAATATTATTGATGACTTAGGAGCAGATTCATTGGATGTAGTAGATCTAGTAATGATACTTGAAGATGAATATGGAATTAGAATTGAAGACGATGAACTAGAAAATATATCTACTGTTGAAGATGTAATCAATATAATTGAATCCAAATTAAAGAATCAAGGAGAGTAAAAACAAAAATGAAAGCTATCAGTAAATGCCTTACTTGTCATGTTAACCAGGCTCAGAGAATACTTGACAAATTTGTTATTTCAGAACATGAAAAATGGAATATACTTAAAAAAGTGCTTAATGATTTATCCCAACTAAATTATAATCTAAAACCTATTGATATTGCTGAAGTAATGTATGAAAAACTTGAAAACTATCTTAACAAAAGTGATCTCTATTCTGAAGAAAAGAAAAAGTCAAACGATGCTGCTTTATCTTTATATAAAGATTTTAAAAGTAGAATCCTTGATTCGAGCGATCCACTATATGAGGCAGCAAAACTATCGGTTGCTGGCAATTTAATTGATTTTGGAGCTAAAAAAGGTTCAACCGAAGAATTATTTAAACAGGTTATAGAAATATGGAATCAACCATTTTCTATCGATGATTTTGAAGAATTTAAAAAATTACTTTTTTCATCAAAAAATCTATTATTTATTGCCGATAATGCTGGAGAATTAGTTTTTGATATGCTTTTTATCGAAATAATTAAGGAAACTCTTCATGACATTGAAATCTTTGTGGCTCTAAAAGGAAAACCTATTATAAATGATGCAACAGTTGACGATGGTAAATACATAGGTATCGAAAAATTTGCAACAATAATTGATACAAAACTTAAAACTGCAGGGGCTTCTTTGCCAAAATCTTCTGAAGAATTTAGAAGATTATTCTACGACTCAGATATTATAATAGCAAAAGGCCAAGGAAATTTCGAAGGCCTTTCTGAAGAGTCAAGAGATAACCTATTTTTCGCATTAGTTTCTAAATGCGAAGTTATCTCTGACTTTATAGGCGTTGAAAAAAATTCAAAATTATTTATGAATTCAAAAAGAATTCGCCAAGAGTAACTATTATAGAATCTTTAACAAATTCTTTGGAGCCTTTTGGTATTACAAAGGCTCCAAAATTTTTTTCGATTTTTTTAGGTACTACTACCGCAAATCCATCTACATAACCTTCAGATAATTCTTCCATATTAAAGTATTCGCATGAAATCTTTTCCATAAACAAATCTTCATATTTAGTATTTTTTGCTACCTGTAATGCTTTTTCAATATGTAATTCCCTTGGCCTCCCCCAATCGTAAATTCTATATGTTAAATCCGAAGATTGTTGAACTTCAATTATAGTTGAATTGGGGCCTAATGCATGAACAACTCCTGCAGGAATATAAACAAATGTTCCTTTTTTAACTTTGACTTTTTGAATTACCTTTTCCCAATTTCCACTTTTTATAGCTTGAGGAATTAAGGTTGGATCTTCACAAATTGCAATTTCACCATCCTTCAAAAAATACCATGCTTCACTTTTTCCCCAAGGTTCCCCTTCAACTCTTTGAGCATATTCATCATCAGGATGGACTTGTAAAGAAAGCCAAGCATTTGTCGATATTAACTTTATTAGCAATGGGAATCTTTTAAAGTTTTTTCCACATAACTCTTTTGCTGCCTCATTAACCGTTTTTCCATTAACATTTGTGGTATAAAGTGGATGACCGGAAAGTAGCCAAACTTCACCTATTGAATTACCTTTTATCCCAAATATTTTATTTAAATTTGAATCTCCCCATACCTGCTCTCTAAATTTTGGTTCAATTTTTATCATTCTTTATACCCTCCAACAATAATGTTATCATTCTCAATTCTCAATACTGCCTTAGTTAATGGTTTATTTATATAATACTTAAGTCCTTGCAACATAATTTCAACACCAGGATAAATAACTTTTCGAGCTACAACTTTAGCATCAACTTTAATCTTATTTATCATTTCCTCAATTTCATCCAATCTTTTTTTATTCTTTTCAAGTTGTTCTTTTATATTAAGAAGAGTTGTTGTAGCTTTAACAAACAATTGTTTCTTATCATTAGGTATATCAACTTTTTTCTCTTTTAGTAGTTTATATTGTTTAACTATCTTCATTAATTTTTCAGCATTCTGCTTATCAAGCATTATTTGCGTATGAAGAAGTTTTCTCTCTTCAAGTAAATGTGGTGGAATACCAACTTCAAGATGTGTAGGAATTCCTATCTCCGAACCAATTTCTTCAGCCTCAATTTTTACTCCTGCTATATATTCTCCCCCGACAATAACTCCTCTTCCATTCTCAGCAATAATACTTTCAGAAACTTTTACGTTACAATTATTCAAAAGATCTTTGAAAATTAAATTTTTTGCTTCCAAATTTGCATTTTCAGCAAATCTTACATTCAAATCTTCAGAACATTTTACTATTCCTTTATCTCTTCCTTTAATTCCACTAACAATTATATTACCCTCTAAAGATATTACAGTTGCTGCTTCAATTATTCCTTCAACCTTTATATCTTTCTTTGCCCTTACTACAAACCCTGGTTTCACATCACCCGTAATAACCACTTCACCTGGAAAGTCAATATTTCCTATCGAATAATCTACATCTCCTTTTATCTCTAAAACTTCTCCTACATCAATAAAGTTCTCATTTAGATCAACTATCAACATTCCATCAACTTTCGAGTATATACTGTTATCCTTTAACTCAACGTTGTTTCCCAACTTTATCTCTACTTTATTTCCAACTTTTCCTGGTATCTTCTCACCAAATACGTTTATTCCATCTTTCCCTTCTGTTGGTTCATAAACTGTTGCAATTCTTTGACCCTTTCTTACTATTATCCTTTTGTGAGTAGGAAATTCTCTAAAATCAATATTCTTTTTATCACTTTCCTTTTCTTTTTCAAAATTTACAAACTCAATGCGACCATCTTCACCATTTTTTGGTTCCTTACCCACAGCAACTTGCAAAGGTACAGAAAATTCAGGATTTTGGCAAATTCTATTTATTACGTCATAATCTATACCATATTTAACCCCTGCTTCATTCAGCGCATCAACTATTTCTTTCGGAGTAACTTTATCATCATCACTTGCTTTTTCGAGTATTATACTTGCACTCATTTTATTTTCTGGAACTTTAACTTTTATAATCATACTATCCCCCTTAATTTCTTTACTTTTATTATTTGGTAATGGTCAATATGAATGAAATTACTGATATTGCCGCTGAAACAATTGAAACAATTAAAATAGTTCTCATATTATTGTTAGTTTCCACTAATTTATCACTCATAATGTCAAGTGCTTTTTTTGAATCTTCTTTATACTTATTCAACTCTTCCACATCATTAGAAATTTTTTCTAAATTATCTAACATAATTTTCTTATTTTCAATATCTGAAATTTTCACATTTAATTCTTCTATCTTTTGATTCAAAAGTTTAATTTTTCCTACATTATTTTCTAGATATTGTACTCTACTGTCAATTTGCTGGTATCTATTTTCTAAAATCGAAAATTTATTTACAACATTTCTGACCGTTAATATATCAATCCCTTCTAGCCTTTTTCTTAAAGAATCTAAATCCATCGAAAATGCATTAAGATCTGTTAAAATTGAATACATTTGATTAACTTTATCCTCCAATTCACTCAAGTTTTCTAATTTATCAAAGTCAGAAGCTTTTATATTTGATAGTTTAGTATAAAGTTCTTCTATTAAAGAAACTTTATTTGACAGCTGAGCTACTGTAACATTAAGATTTGTAACATCTGTTGGAATATTAGAAAGTTGTTTTTCAATATCAGAAAATTTAGCAATATTCTTTGCTTGTTCTTCCAAAAAGTTTGTTTTCAAGTCTTCAAGTTGATTACTTACAATATTTATTTTCTTTTCAATTTCTGAAATTTTCTCAATATCATTTATTTTTTCTTCAAATTTCTTTGTCTGAGAATTATAAACCTGAGAAATCAAGGTAATTTGTGCTTTAAGAGAATCAAAATCTTCTTTTTTTACATAATTTTTTTCAATATTTGCAAAAAGTGTTTCCGATGACTGAGTCAAAAATGTATCAAAAGCTTCAATCTTTTGCGTTAATTCTTCTTGCTTTGTTTCAAGATTTACCAACCTTTTATCAATCCCACTAACTAAACCTTTTGCAATTTTTATTTCGTCATTAATGCTAGCAAGAGATTTTTCAATGTCTGAAATCTTTGAAAGATTATATTTTTGAATTACAGTATATATAACTTTGGCAATATCTAACCTAGTAATTAAAAGAGATGGTTTGAAATTACCATTTACATCTAAGTCCATAATTTGGTTTTCAACCAAAAATTTTACTGCTGAATATTCAGGAACAATAGGAGAAAGATCCGTTATAACTGTTTCAACAGCAAATATAATCATCATTGAAAACATTATTAGAAAAATACTTAGCACTTTTCTCATCTAATCCCCTCCATATATTTCATTTAAAATTCCTTGTTTTATTTCAACATTTTTTTCATATATTGTAATTCCATTTTTCAAAAATTCTATCCTATATTCACCTTCAGGGAGTGATAGTAAGTATATTGGAGTTCTACCTATAAATTTTCCATTAATTTTTACATCAAAAGCCTGCTTTGAGTAAATATTTACAGCACAACTTTTAGGATCATCCAATATTTTATTTTCTTTTACAATAATCGATTCTTCTTTCCCATTAGAGACTACTTTCACAGTATCATCGTAATTTACATTTAATATCACCGGAGAATTATATCTTACACCTTTATACTCAATATATCCATCCTTAGTAAATATTATGCTATAAGTTTTTGGAATTTCTTCAATTGAACCATCAGTAAAACCAAACCATTCTTTATTCTTACCAACTACTTTTGTAAAATATAATCTTTTAGGGACTAGATTTTCCTTTGAAATATAACCATCAAAAAAAACAGTTAACGAATTATTCACTGAGGAAATTAAATTTTTACTTAAATTATACATAAACGTATTACTTGAAGTTGTCACGTTAATTTTTTCCTTTAATGTCTTAAACCCATCACTTTCAATGATTATCTCGTATGATCCAGGAATAACCTTAAAAATTGCAGGAGAAGTCTTTGAAATATTATTCAAAATTACATTTGCATTCTCAGGATAACCATAAACATACAAATTCACATAAACCGTTTCATCGACATTATACTCATATTCTTCAACTGCCGGAACTTCTATTTCTTGAACAGTTTTAATATAATCTTTTCCATATAATTTTAGTACATGCTTTCCAGGGAACACTTCAACTGTAGTAGGCAATTTTATATATTTTCCATCGATAGTTGCTTCAATTACATCGTTAGATAGCAATTTTAATTTTACATTTTTAGTCAAAGTTACATGAATCTTTTTTATCTGGGATGGCAAAAGCGTTATTTTAAATTTTTTTGAAATATATCCCTCTTTTTCAAACGCCAAAAGAAGTTCTCCAGAACTTACTTCAAACACATCTGGAGAAGTTCCTAAAAAATTACCATTCGCAATAACATCTACATTTTCAGGATCAGACGTAACTTCGATATATGAAGGAAGAGAAAGCTTTACCTTCAACACTGTATCAGTTGAGACTAATGTTTCATAAGGCGCATAACCAGGTTTTATTATTTTCAAAGTACCTGGATAATCAAGATTTTCAAGTTCTAAAACACCATCTAATGGTACAACATCTATCAATGATCCATTCCAATACACCATTGCACTAGGCTCAGTTATAATAGTTAACTTTGCAAATAAAAACATTGAAATAAACAACATTACAAAAACCGTAAATTTTTTCATACTTATCACCTATATTTCTTTAGTGATTCATTAAATAAACTTAAGAGTTCTTTTAATTTTTCTTTAGATGATTCATCAAAATCTTTCAAAGATTCTTCAACAAACTCTATCCTCTTTAATATTACTTTATCAATTACTTCTTCTCCTTTTTTTGTTAACTTTACAGTAATTACTCTTTTATCTTTTTCTTTTCTCTTTCTCTCAACAAATCCATCAATTTCAAGTCTACTTACAAGACCTGTTGTTGTACTTTTTGCAATTCCAAGAATTTTACTCAAATCGGTCATTGTCTGTTCACCATTAAAATATAATTTTTGCATTAAATCAAACTGAGCAGGCGTAATTGGGAATTCTTTTAAAACTTCTCTTCCTTTTACCTTTACTCTAAAGCATATTTCTCTTAAAAGACTTTCAATGCTTGTCGACACAATATCACCTCTTTGAGATTAACTCTTTATATGCTAAATATGTTTCATACAAGTCAACTTTTGAGACTAATTCGTATGGAGAATGCATACTCAAAAGACCAGGTCCCATATCAATAACATTAAATCCTTCTTCAGCTAAAAATTTTGCAACCGTTCCGCCACCACCAATTCCAATCTTTCCAAGAGTTCCAACTTGCCATTTTATATCCGCAGAATTTAAAACTTTTCTTACATGAGCTACAACTTCAGCATGTGCTTCACTAGCACCTGCTTTTCCTCTTGAACCAGTATATTTTACAAGTACAATTCCTTCACCGACTTTTGCAGCATTATATTTATCATGAACATCTTTATAAGTTGGATTTATCAAAGCTCCAACATCAGCTGATACTACAAAAGAATTTTCTATTAATTCATCTAAGGACAATTCTGTATCATTAGAACCATTTATCTTTAAAATTTTTCTAAAAAACTTCTTATAGAATCTAGCTTTTGCACCTGCATTTCCTTCACTTCCGATTTCTTCCCTATCAAATAATATAACAGCAGCTGATTTTTCTAAATTTTCTGCATCTATCAATGCCCTAACTGCTTGATAAGCACAAATTCTATCATCATGACCATAAGCTGCTATCAAGCTTTTATCAAATCCTACTTCCCTTGATTTAAATGCAGGAACTAGCTCAATATCAGCACTTACAAAATCTTCTTCTTCAATGTTATACAAGTCTTTCAAAATTTTTAAAACATTCTTTTTTACCGCTTCTTTTTCTTCGCCATCTAATGGGATAGAACCAACTATAAGGTTCATCTTCTCACCTTGAAATTTTTCGCTAATTTTTTCATCTTTTCTATCAAGATGTGGCAGCAAATCAGCTATTACAAAAACTGGTTCATTTTCTTCAAAACCAATTTTTATATTCAATTTTGTTCCATCATCCTTGTATACAACTCCAACAAGTGCTAACGGTATATTTAACCATTGATAGAGTTTTACTCCACCATAATAATGAGTTTTCATAAGTGCAAACCCCTCGTCTTCGTACAAAGGATTAGGTTTCAAGTCAATTCTTGGTGCATCAATGTGGGCAGCAACTATATTAAATCCATCCTCTGGTTTATTTACAATTCTTGCTGCAACCAACGACTTATTTGCATTCGTATAAAAAACTTTTTCTTCTTTTCCTGTATATCTATCTAATGGTATAAAACCATTTTCAATAAGAAGATTTTCAAAAAAATTAACAGCAAGTCTTTCACTGACAGCTTCATCAATAAATTTTCTATAATCTTTACTAAATTTTTCAACTTCTTCTAAATTACGTTTTTCCCATAAACTCATTTAAAATCCCTCCTCACCAAATTTCTATTTCTGTTTCTAAATTAACTTTATAATTTTCGTAAATTTTTTCTTTTATGTATTTGATTAAATTTACAACATCATTATATGTAGCATTATTATAATTAATAATAAATCCTGCATGTTTTTCCGAAACTTTTGCACCACCAATCTTAAAACCTTTCAAACCAGCTTTTTCAATTGCACTACCAACATAAAAATCTTTTCTAGGTCTTTTAAAAACACTTCCCGCACTTGGGAATTCTAATGGTTGCTTTTCAACCCTTTTTAAAATTATCTCACGCATTTTTTCCAATATTACATCAGGTTCATCATTAAACTTTTTAAAAGCTACTCTTAAAATAATTAAATCTTTTTCCTCTTTAAATAAGCTATTCCTATAAGAAAAATTTAATTCATTAACATTAAAACGAACTATTTTATTTCCATCAAAAGCTTCTACGTATAATACCAAATCAGCAATCTCACTTCCATAAGCACCTGCATTCATATAAACAGCTCCACCGACGCTGCCAGGAATACCATATAAATTCTCAAAACCAGCAATCCCATTTTTTGCAGCTATATTACACAAACTCTTAAGATTTAATCCACTTTCACAAATAATTTTATCTTCTAAAATTTCAATTTTATTTAATCTATTTGTTGATAATATAAAAAAATCCATTTTTGAATCTTTAGGTAAAACATTAGTTCCATTTCCTAAAACTTTAACTTCTCTAATGTCCTTTAAAAATGAAAAAGTTTTAATAAATATTTCAATGGAAGGTGGGACAACAAAAGCATTTACAGGGCCTCCAATTCGAAAACTCACATGGCATTTCATTGGTTCATCAATATAAACATCATTACCGAATTTTAAAACTTCTCTAATAATCTTATTCCTCATTAAACACTACCACCTTATTTCTTCCAGTTTCTTTAGCTTTATACAATGCATCATCAGCATAATGTATTAACTCATCAGGATTATTAACCTTAGTTTCTGGATAACTTGCTATACCAAAACTCATTGTTACTTTAAATGGGAATTCATCTAATTTTTCTATTTTTTTTCTTATTCTTTCAGCAATTTCATATGCTTGACTTGGAGAAGAATAAGGCAAAAATATTATAAATTCCTCCCCCCCATATCTTCCAACAACATCTGTCAGTCTTACATTTTTCCTCAAAATTTCAGCAACCTTTTTCAAAACTTTATCACCTATCAAATGACCATACGTATCATTTATCTTTTTAAAATGATCTAAGTCACACATAACAACTGAAATTTTTTCATTAAACTTTATTGCTCTTCTAAACATCTGTGATAATTTTTCAATAAAATAATACCTAGTATACAATTTTGTAAGAGGATCAAGAAAACTTCTCAACTTTAAAATTGAAGATTTTAATGAAGTTACAAAACCATATTCAATAATTTCAAGAAAATCTAGAATGTTATATAAATTTTCTTGTGTAGCTGATAATAATGGGTTTGAGACATAAATCTCATAATGTAAGTATTTATCAACTCTATCAGAAATCTTTATTTTTAAAGGATCTGAGAAAATCCCATCTTCTTTTAAAACATCATCTGTATTTGAAAATTTGTATTTCTTCTCAATTTGTCTATCCTCAACAAAAATATAAACATCAGTAACTGGTAAGTACTGAACTATTTTCCCTGCAAAATAATTTAATAGATTTTGTGGATCTTCAATTTCCTCAATTGCTTTTAATTCTTCTAAAAGATTAATTGAAAGATTTGCTTTTTCAAAGTAACTCTTCAAACTTTTAGAAATATTTTCGGAATCTACAAATTTAGAAATATTTAAAGATTTTTCAAAAAATGGCTTCAAAAAATCATCTTTCTTTTCAATCATTTTTAAGTAATTTTTAAATCCCATTTCTTTGTATAAAGAGTAAACCTTTGACATATATATTTGATGTTTATAACTTTTACCAATAGTCTTATAGTATTTTGCATATCCTTCATACAATAATGCAAGAGATAATTTTAACCCCTGACTTGAATATTCTTTTTCCAAAAAATTTAGTTGTTCAAAAAATCCATCTGGATCTACTTTGGTAATCTTCTCTCCAAAAAGTGCATAAATTTCCTCGCGCCACAAAAAAATTTCTGAATCTCTATATTCCTTCCAGATTTTACCAAATTCATTTAAATCTTCTGTAAACGCTAATTTTAAAAAGTATTCAAAACCATATTGTCTAAAAAAACTTTTATCTTTCACATTTTCATAAATCTTTTTTGCCTCTGAAAATCTTCCTGAAAACAAATAAAGCATTATTAAAGTTCTAAGAAATGTTCCTCTTATATTTACAGTATCAATTATTCTTTTAAAACTTTGAAGATCATTATACCCTTCCTCAAATTCTCTATTATAAATGTGAAACAAAACTTCTAGACTGTATGTAGAGGCAAGTTCCGGTTTTAAATTCCTAAGTTTAGCTATTTTTCTAACTTTATTTAACTCTACAAAGAATTTATCAATTTGCCCCATATATAACATTATTCTAATTTTATCCAACATTGACAAGATTGCAATGTTTGAAAGCCCTGCTTTTTCCGCATATTGAATCGATTTATCTAGCAAATTATCTGCAATTATCATGTTTGAAGTATTTAAAGATAAATCTTTAAATACAATCGAAAGAAGATGATATATTTTATTTTTTTTAGCAATATTTTTAGCCTTTTCAAAGTAAAAATCAGATAATATTCTATTCCTCTGCGAATATAGATTACCAAGTAAACGTAAAGCTCCTATTTTCAAACTACAACCAAATGACGTAGTACAGGAAATATCAGAAATTTTCTGTAACACTTCTAAATCTATTTTCTCATATTCTTCAAGCATATATAAAGTTTGATAATATAATAACTTTCTCCTATAATCTCCTAAAAATCCAAATCCATTCAACCTTTCTTTATCTTCTTCAAAGTATTTTTTTAAAGTATCATATTGAAAATTTATTTGCATTTTTAAAATTTTCAAATATTCAAAAATTTTCTTATCGGGTATTTCAAAATCTACCTCTTTAAATGTTCTCTGATAAACTTCAAGCTTAAACCTAAGCAGAGTGTATAAAATCTTATCCCTTGGTATCAATTTTTCTGTTTCACTTATGAGATAAAGTAACAAATTAGGCGAATAATATTCTTCTAATCCTCTTCGAATGGATTTTATATAGTAAATAATAGCTTTACTTTCTTGATTTAACATTTTATAATGCCATGCAATTTTTTGATAAACACCAAAAAATGTCATTTTTGAATATTTTTCAATTAACTTTTTATGTAAATATTCCTTATTTTCTATTTTCTCATAAAACTTTTCCCAATATTGCTTTAAAGTAAATCTCCAGACATTATACTCTCTGTATAAAACTCCTTTTCCTTCAAGTAATTTAATTAAATCTTGAAAAGAAATATCGCACACTTTTTCAAGCAATTCTAACTCTTCATCGGTAAATTTTTGACCTAAAATTGCAATATTTTTAGCTTTTAAAAATAAATCTTCATCTATATTTTGGCTAATATCATATACTTGTTCAATATTAGTAGAAGACAATCTATCAAAATCACATTCCCAAACCTTTTTTTCTACATTCTTTACTAATATCTTTTTTTCTACAAGCAATTTCAGCACTTCAACCAATATGCCTGGATACCCAGAACTAATCTTAAACAAAAAATCAGTTAGAATATCTATACCGTTTATTTTAACAAACGATTTTTCAAGAATTTTTTTAATATCATCTTTCGAAAATTTATCTACATTAATAATAAATTCAAATTCATCAAATGTCTCCGTAGAAAATGCAATAATTTGGTGTCTATTAACAAAATTAAGTGATACAAGTTCTTTCAAAAATGATTTAAAATTATCAAATTTTTCCTGATAATCATCAACTAAAATAAACAAATCTCCTATACTATCAATAACTTCTCCAACAAGAGGAACAATAACATCTATTTTTCCACCATTTTTTATCACGTTAAAAAGCTCTTCAAGAACCTCATCAGCTACTTTTCCTGCGGCAACTTGTAATAATTGGTTAATCAATTGTGTAATACTAGTTGGCCTTAAAACTATCTTTCCTTCCATTTGAAGTCTATCTTGTAACATATTTAAAAGTGTGGTTTTTCCTAACCTTTGATCTCCAACAACCCCAATAAATTTATAACTCTTTTTATTTACTAACTCCAGTATTTTATACAACTCAGGCCTTTCAATTATTGGTATAACAAATTCGTCATTTACAAAACTCTGGTAGAGAGATGGTGCAACAAAATGTATTGTTCTTTCATTTAATTCTTCTTTTATCATATTTGGAATAATTGATTTAAAAAACTCGTTTTTCAAATTTAATCCTTCTAAAGCTTTACCAAAGACATATACTACAGATTTATCATTAAATTTAAACTCTTTTTCAAACTCTGGAGCCACAAATGTCCGAATGTTTTTTGGGGGAACAATATTTTTACTCAACCAAATAGGAGGTTGAATAATAACATCATTTTCGTTCAATAATATGTCATCATATGAAAAAACTGGAAATGAAAGATTTGGAATATGAAAAACTTGTTGAGCAATATTCAACATTTTGTAAGCAATTAGCTCTTTTGAATCCATGGAAAGTTTCTCAATATTTATTTCATTTTCTCCAAAATAAGGAAAAACTACAGTGTAAAATTTTTCTTCTACAAAAAATCTCTCAGGTTTTAAAAACTCATCCACATAAGAAATTAAATTCAAAAATATTGAAAAATCTCTAAAGTTACTAACTATTTTCTTGCTTATCTTCTTAATCCTTTTTAATTTACCATCTTCTTCAATTAAAAACTCGTCTCCGTTATAAGTTTTTCTAAAAAACTTTACGATTTTCATATGTTCCCCCCTAGGAATTCAAAAACTCATGGTTTTTGATTTTTAATTTCAGAAATAGTCAGTTTTACAACCTCATCCACTATATCTTCTATTTTTCCTTTAACTGAAGCTCCTGCAGCCCTAGGATGACCCCCTCCACCAATTAACAGCGCAACTTTACTTACATCAAACCATTCTTTCGATCTAAAACTGATATGGACTTCACCTTCAGTATACTCATAAAAGAATATTGCTACTTCAACGCCTTTTATTGAACGTATCTCGCTTACAAATCCACCACTATCTTCATCTGTACAATTTAACTCTTCATAATCTTCTTTACTTAAATAAGAATAAGCCAAAAGTCCTTCAGATTCTATTTTAAGTTTTTCTATCATTCTTGATAAAAGCTTAAATTGCTCTAACCTTTTATTTTCTAAAATCATTCTAGCAATCACATCTGGCTTTGCGCCAAGAGAAATTAGAGCTGCCGCATCCTTAAAAACTCTTTCATCAGCATTAGAATATCTAAAAAAGCCTGTATCTGTCTCAATTCCAAGTAAATTTATTAAAGCAAGTCTTTCATCATACTCTACTTCTAATTCTCTGTTTATTCTTAATATCATTTGAGCTGTAGCACCAAACGTTGGATCGACCCAATTAATATTTCCAAACAATGTATTAGTTGCATGATGATCTATTACTAAAACATTATAATCATTCAAATATTGTGAAAAACGCCCAACTCTGTCTGGACTTGACGCATCTACTATTGCAATAATATCCGGTGCAAAATTTTTTATATCTATCTCTTCAAAAGATTTTATAAGCGAAACTTCGTCTATTTCACTAAGGTAAGATGGTATTTTCCAATCAATAGCTGGAATAACTTCTTTACCAAGCTTTTTCAAACCAAGCGTTAAAGACAATACTGAACTTATATCATCACCATCAGGCATAATATGACCTAAAACCAAAACTTTATTAGCTTGTTTCAAATTTGCAACTATATTTAAAAAATTATTTGCTACCAAATCAGAGCACCTCCAAAGTTTTTAATATAATTTTTGAAAATGTGTCTTTTACTCTATTTGCAACTTCAACAACCTCTTTATGTGATAATGGTGTATCTAAAATTCCAGCAGCCATATTAGTTACACATGAAAAAGACAATGTTTTAATACCACAATGCTTTGCAGCAATAATCTCAGGAACAGTTGACATCCCAACTAAATCCGCGCCCAATCTTTTAAATGCTCTAATTTCGGCAGGAGTTTCATAGCTTGGCCCTAAAACTGCCATATAGACACCTTCTTTTAAGTTAGGAAACTCTTTCTTAACCTTTTCATACCATTCAAAATCAACTACACTGGACATATCAGGAAATCTTGGTCCAAAATATTCATCATTCGGGCCTCTTAAAGGATTTCTAAATTGAAAATTGATTATATCTTTTATTAATACAACATCTCCAGGCTCAAAATCTCTATTTATTCCACCTGCTGCATTAGTAATAAGTAATCTTTTAACACCCAATTCTTTTAATGTATAAATTACAAACTTTATTGTCTCAGGATTCCAACCTTCGTATAAATGAAATCTTCCTTTTAAAACTACAACATTTTTACCTGACAAATTACCGAAAACTAGTTTTCCTTCATGACCAGGAACGGTAGAATACGGAAAATTAGGAATATCTTTATACGATATTTCTGTTGAATTTTCAATTTTCTCAGCTAAAAAACCTAATCCTGACCCTAATATTAAACCAATTTCAGGCAAAATTTTTATTTGATTTTTTATAAAATCAACAGTTTCTTTTATTTTTTCATTCATTTTTTGCACCTCCTTTGTTATAATAATTATAGCATAAAATTTTTGAGGAGGAAAAAGCATGGTTAAGTTAAGTGGATCAATACTTGCTGCAAACTTATCAAATCTTGAAAGTGAAATTAAAAGAGTAGAAAAATTCATTGACGAAATTCACTTTGACACTATGGATGGACATTTTGTTCCCAACTTAACATTTGGCTATCCCTTAATAGAAGCTGTTAAAAACTGCACCAATCTACCTATAGATGTTCATCTTATGGTAACAAACCCTGAGTTTCATGTTGAGAAACTAAAAGACTACGATATTCAAAGAATTACTGTTCATTTAGAAACTACATATCATATACACAGATTGATATCAAGAATTAAAGAATACGGTTTTGAAGCATTTGTTGCAATAAACCCCGGAACACCTTTATACTTGATTGAAGAAATTATACCTTTTTTAGATGGTGTACTAGTAATGAGTGTAAATCCAGGATTTTCAGGTCAAAAATTTATTGCAAAGTCAATTGAAAAAATAAAAACACTAAAAAATTGGAAAGAAAAATATGGCTTAAACTTTTCAATCGCAGTTGACGGTGGGATTAATGAAACCAATGCTGATGTTGTTTCTTCGGCTGGCGCAGACATACTCGTAATGGGATATGGTATTTTTAAAAATAACAATTTAGAACAGTTTAGTAAACTTTTGAAAAAATGATTACTGCAATAGTTAGTCCATATTCATTTTCAGGATCAATTTTAAAAATTGAAGACGCAGTTAAATATGCACGTATCAATAACGCAAAATGTTTAATGCTTTGCGATGTTAATTTTCATGCTACTGTTAAATTTATTGACATATGTAAAAGTTATGGTATCAAACCTATTATTTCATTTAAACATAATAGTAAAGTATTTTATGCAAAAAATACATCTGAATTATACGAGTTATTTGAAGCATATAACAAAAATGATTTTTCAAAAATAAGCCTAAATTATATACCTCTAGAAGACATATATTTTGCATATTATCTTCCAGGCCAAAGGTATTTATACGAGATTTTTTCAAAATTTTTAGGTTGTAATCCTGTAGAAAAAGGAGTTTTAAAAAAGATTTACTGTGACTTACAAGTCTCAGATTATAACATAAAATCAAATCAAGTTCTTCCACACGCAAACAAAAATTTTCTTGAATTTAGAAATGTTAAGAATCCCATCTACAAAAAAAGAATAGAAAAAGAAGTTTCAATAATAAAAGAAAAAAATTTTGTTGATTACTTTTATACAGTTTATAAAATTATTAAAATAGCGAAAAAGAATAACATAAAGATTGGACCTGGACGTGGAAGTGCCGTTGGTTCATTAGTTTCATACTTTCTTGGAATAACAAGTATCGACCCCATTAAATACGATCTACTGTTTGAAAGGTTTTTGAATAAAGGAAGGAATGAACCGCCTGACATTGATTTAGATGTAGAAGATACAAAAAGAAAGTTGTTAATTGAAAAGATTAGGAAAGAATTTAAATATGTATATTACATTACAACATTTTCAAGTATTGGAGAAAAAACTTTAAAAAAAATTGCTTATGAAAATAAAATTTCATCAGACAAAATTAAATATCTTTTAAATCTTCCAATACATAAAAGTGTTCATGCTGCTGGAATAATCATCTCCAAAGAAAAGATTAATGCTCCAATAAAAGATCAAACAATAGAATGGGATATGGAATCACTTAATAAAATTGGATATATTAAATTTGATCTACTTGGTTTGAAAACTCTTACTATTTTATCAGAACTTGAGAAAAAATTTGGAGTTCCAAGGTTGAATGATCAAAAAACGTTCCATTTAATCTCAAAAGGTTTTACAAACGGTATATTTCAACTTGACAGCAATATAGGAAAAAAGGTTATTAGAACAATAAAACCTAGAAATATAAAAGAATTATCTATAGCTTTGTCATTAAACAGACCTGGTCCTTTAAAGGCTGGAATAGATAAAAAATATGCTAATTCAAAAATTGAAAATAGCTCACAGAAATTAGATGTTCTCAAAGATACTAATGGTGTTTTAATATTCCAAGAACAAATAATGAAAATTGCTACTGAGTATGCAAATTTCACAGAAGAAGAAGCAGATGTTTTTAGAAAGGCGGTTTCCAAAAAAGACAAGCAAATTATGGAACCTCTCTTAAAAAAATTAAAAGAGGGACTATTGAAAAAACTTAATCCAAATATTGTAAATGAATTGATAGAGACTATAACAGAATTTTCAGAATATGCTTTTAATAAATCGCATGCAATTGCTTATGCTCATATCACATACTATCTATCATATTTTAAAACTCATTTTCCTAAACAGTTTTACAAAACAATTTTAAAATATGATTCTTCAAAATCAGAAAAAATAATCTTAGAGCTTCATGCAAGAGGATTTAAAGTTATTCCACCAAACCTTACTCAAAACGAATTGGAAAATTTAGAAAATAATATTTTCGAAATTCCTATAACCTTAATTTCTGGAATTAATGAAAAAACTGGGTTGCAAATCATCAAAAACAAACCTTACGATTCATTACAAAATTTCTTGCAAAAAAATCCAAACATCAATTATTCAATTTTAGAGTCGCTTATAAAAATTGGAAGCTTTGATTACCTATCAGATAGCAGAAGAGCACTTCTTGTTCAGTTAAAAGAATTAAGAACCGGAATTAATACAAAAATGTTAGAAATATCTAGTTCACTCTTTGGAAAAAAGTTTTCCAACGAATACAAAACAGAAAAAAGATGGGAACGATGCGACATGGAATATACAACTGTAGGATTTTGTATTTCAAAACCTGTAGAAAAGGTCGAAAACAAATTATCCCCTCTTTCTTTAGCATTATCTCGAAATCAAAAAATTGCATCCCATGTTTCAGTAATTGGTGGATATGCAACAGATGGAATTTCTACTATAAAATTAAATGTACCTGATGGTGAATATACGATTATACCAGAGAAAGATTTTTTAATCTTTCAAGGTCAAAGAAAAATTTTGTACGAAATTGAAAAACTAAATTCTAAAGAAGATATTGAAAAGGGCAATGAATTTGAATATGTTTCACTTAAAGAAAAAAGAATAAAAATAAAAAATGCAAGACCTGTTTTAGATGAATATATAATCTTCGTAGAAGGTGAAAAAAATGTTTATTAACGAAAAAATTTGTAAAAAATGTGGTGGTAAATGTTGTAAAAGTTATCCAGGAATTGCCCTCCCTAAAGATTTTGGAAATAGCAAAGAAGAAATATTACAAAAACTCACCCAAGCCCTAAAGTCTGGAAAATGGACAATTGATTGGAATAACAGAAAAAAAGAAGAATATTTTGTAAGGCCTGCAGTTAAAGGAAAAGAAAATTTGATTTTTGATCATTCAATTTCTGGCGAATGTGTTTTTTTAACAAAAACAGGTTGTAAACTTAAATATAATGAACGACCAAGTGGCTGCCTTCTTTTAGAACCAAAATCTAATGAAAAATGTATACAACATCTTTCAAAACGACAGGCCATAGAAGAATGGAGTAAATATAAAGACATTATAATTGAGGCTGCAATAAATGCTGAAGAAATTGAGGAGGATTTAATATGAAAAAATTTATAATTTTTTTAGCATTTTTTATTATATCTCTTGTAATAATTTTTATAAAAGGTTCAATATACACTGGTCCTGATGTATTTTTACCGGGATTTAAGTACGGAAAATCATTAAATGAAATTGACAATGAAAGTGTTAAAAATTTTGCAAAGCTCTCAAAAGATTTTAATGATGGAAATTCACTATTTGTCATTATCTATTCATATAATGGCTTCTTCAATAAAGAAAACACAAAAAAACTTTTAAATCTAACGAGTGAATTATTAAATGAACCTTACATATCTACAATTATATCTCCTGCAAATTTCCCAAAAATTGTTGGTTTTTCTATAACAACCTACATAAAAGATAATGTTCTCCAAAAAGAAATTTTATCTGATAAAAATGCAGGTAATTTAATCAGTAAAGATGGAAAATATTCAATTATAAATTTGACATTTAAACAAAATGTAGATGCGAGAAAATACATCACTAAAATTGAAAAACATGTAAAAAAATTCTTTGAAAATTATTATCTTTTTGGTGAGCCAGTAATTGATAGTGAGCTTTTTAAAGAATTGTTAAAGCAAATGTATATTTATCCAGTTATCATGTTATTACTAATATTGTTCTTTTTCTATTTTCAAACAAAATCACTTAAAGTTGCTTTTTTTTCAGTCTTTGCCCCAATTGTTTCTTCTATTTTTACAGTTTCCATTATATTTTTATTTAATAGACCATTAAACACATTAACAGTTATGATATTTTCATTTTTATTAATTATTGGTTCAGGATACGGTCTTCATTACTATAATGCGTACTTTAGAATCAAAGATTTTGAAAAAACTAAAAAACATATTCAAATTCCTATTATATTTTCAATGCTAACAACTGTCGCAGGATTTTTATCATTTTTATTTGTAAATATAGAATCATTTAAGGAGCTAGGATTATTAGTATCTATAGGTCTTATAATAAACGTTTTATTAATATTCAGTTTTAGCAAAGAAATTTTTAAAAATACCAGCCCTAAAAAAAGGCCAACAAACTTTGGTATAAAGTATTTTGGTGACAAAATTTCGTTTACCTTACTAATTATTTTTATAGTAATTGCAATCATATCTCCATTATTAATTAAAAATATTTCAATAAAATCAGATATGATTTCTTATTTTTCAAAAGATTCAAAAATAGGAAAAGCCTATAATATAATGGAGCAATTTTTTAATTTTAGAGAACCCATATTTTTAGTTTTAGAAAAAAACTCACCATTTATTGCAAGCGACAATAAAAAAATTAAAAATATTGTAGAAACTTTAGAAAATACTGAATATGTCTCTAATACAAACTTTCCAATTGATATTCCAATACCAATTCTTTACAATTATTCAAAAAATAATCCATTGTTAAAGTATTACATATCTTCAAATTCAAAAATTAGAATTATAATTAACTTAACAAAAAAAGGATATGAAAATATAGATGAAATTTTAAATATACTAAAGAAAATAACACCTTACAAATACTACGTTGCTGGTTCTGCACTAATTTGGAATGATATAAATAAAAATATATTAAATGCACAAATTAAGTCAATCATTTTTGCAGGAATATTAATATTTGCTATGGTATTTATAATTTTTAAATCAATCAGAATCACATTAAGTGTAATAATTCCAATAGGATTCACAACACTATTTAATTTTATATTTATGACTATTTTTAAAATCAATCTTGATGTTTCAACATCAATAACATCGAGTATACTAATGGGACTTGTCATTGACTATTCCATTCATCTTGCAAATGATGAAAAAAATACGAAATCTCCAGAAAAATCTGTAATAAACGTAGGGCCACCAATACTTGCAAATGGTATAGGCCTCATACTTGGTTTCTCCGTTTTATTATTCTCATCTTTAAAGTTATTTAAATCAATTGCATTATTAATAATTTTCGGAATTTTAATAGGATTAATTTTTACTCTTATTATTCAACCTTTTATACTTAAGAAATTTACTCTAATTAACAAGCACTACAGAGGTTTCAAAAAATAAAATTCAAACTTTTTTGGCAATTTATAACTATAATAATCAAAAATTAGAACAAGAAAAAAAATAAGTTAATAACTACAGATAAAATATTAATAGATTCAAACCTTTTTAAAGTTAGAACTAATGAAAAGGAATAAAAATAAGTAAAGATAGTAGAATCAAAAAAGAAAGATGATTATCATTTTAATAAAGACATGTGGTATAAACATTGAAAATAGAAAAATAAAACCAAATACATCTGAAAAAGAATAAAAAATGACAAATAGTATCAAGTAAGTTAAAGAAAAAACAAAAAACCTCTCCATATTCGGAGAGGTTAAATAATTAGGTATTAAGTTAACAAGACCCGGGCACTACCTACTCTCGCAAGGGGCGAACCCCTTACTACCATCGGCCCAAGGCGGCTTAACGGCCGGGTTCGGGATGGGACCGGGTGGTTCCCGCCTTGGTATCGGCACCCGGGAAAACTGGGTCACTCAAAAATGCATAGGGTTGATAGAGGTGAAGGCCTCGGCCGATTAGTACCGGTTGGCTTCACGCATTGCTGCGCTTCTACCACCGGCCTATCAAGGTCCTCTTCTCGAACCGGCCTTACTCCCTTATCGGGATGGGAGGTCTCAT
>NZ_BHXD01000009.1:0-88172 GCF_003990895.1 Thermosipho globiformans | reverse complement strand
ATTGTAGGGGTGGATTCAAATTCAAAAGGAATAAAGATGTCATATTCTTTTTCACCGGAAAGAACAGAGTCAATAACTTCGCTAAATTTATCACTAATATCAGGTGTAATTTCTCCTGTGTCATCAAAGGTTGTACCATCACTTAATATTAGGTATGTCCCTAGATAGCCCTCGGATTTAAGAGTAGCATTGGTGTTCATAAGTCCCCATTCAATTTGTTTTTTTCCTAATTCAGATTTTGTATCCATAAGGTATGGTGAAAGTGACCCCCCAGTAGCGTATTTATATAGAGGATCAATGATAGTTTTAAGGCTAGATTGAATATCTTTTGAGATAGAAGTTAAAACAAGGTGGTTAATTTGTTGTGCATTTTGTGAAATATTTTTAAAAGAAAGGTAAGAAGATATTGTTACGCTGGTAACAGTTGCAAGAATTGAAACAAGAACAAGTGCAAGAATTAATTTTGCCTGTAATTTCATTGCAGCACCTCCTTAATAATAATATTTTTTACATTTTCAAAATCATCACCAAAATACCTGTCTCCGTTTATTTTGATAAAGTCAAATTTTTGAAAAAATTCTTCAATACTTTTAGAAGATTTTAATGGTTTTCTAAATTCAAGTGCAACTTTTATAAGCATTGCTTCAATTGTAACTAAGTCAATTATATTGAAAAATATTTTTCTAAGTTTTCTTGCTGCAGTTGCCCCCATGCTTACATGATCTTCTTGATAAGCAGATGTTGGTATAGTATCAGCAGAAGCTGGATGCGATAAGACTTTGTTTTCGTTGCATATTGCTGCTGCAGTATATTGCCAAATCATGTATCCAGAATTTAACCCTTCTTTCCCAGAAGCTAAAAATGGTGGTAGGTTTTGGTTTATTAATGGATTTACTAATCTATCAATTCTTCGTTCAATCATGTTTCCAAGATCGGTTAAGGCAATTGAAAGAAAATCTGAAACTAATGCAACTGGCTCTCCATGGAAATTTCCACCACTAATAACATCATTGTCAAACACCAAAGGATTATCAGTTGCAGCATTTATTTCGTTTTCTGCAACTTTTTTTGCGTATATTAACGTATCATATACTGCTCCATATACTTGTGGAATTGCTCTTAATGTATAGGCATCTTGAACTTTGTTACAATTTTTGTGAGATTCTCTTATTTGACTGCCGTTTAAGTAATTTCTTAGTAAACTTGCAATGTATATTTGTCCATCATGATTCCTTGCTTTTTGTAATCTTTCATCATAAGCCACTGGAGTGCCAAGTAGAACGTCTACGCTTGCTGCAGCTATTAATGTAGCTATATCTAGAAGTTTTAGCGCATCTCTTATTGTTAATGCAAGAATCGAAGTAATGTATTGAGTTCCGTTTAAAAGACTTAATCCTTCCTTTTCTTTTAACTTTATTGGGTTAATATTTAATTCACTAAGTACCTTTTTCGTTGGTTCTTTCTTTCCGTTATAAATAACATATCCTTCTCCAATAAGTGCCATAGCAATATGAGATAAAGGTGCAAGATCTCCACTGGCACCGACGCTACCTTTTTCAGGAACATATGGATAAACTTTTTTATTTAAAAATTCAAGCAATTTTTCTATTACTTCAACTCTTACTCCAGAAAAACCTTTGGCAAGAGAGTTAGCTCTTAAAAGCATCATAGTTCTAACAATATCTTCATCTAAAGGATCACCAATTCCAGCTGAATGCGATAATACTATATTTTTTTGTAGTTCATCTAATTCTTTTTCTGAGATTTTAACATTTACAAGTGCACCAAAACCTGTGTTAATACCGTAAACAGTTTTTCCACTCGATAAAATTTTTTCAATTGTATTTCTTGATTCAATTATTTTATTTTTAGCAGATATATCTAAATCTACTTTTTCAAAATTGCGAGCAACTTTGTGTAGATCATCTAATCTTAGGTTATTACCATCTATTTTAATCATTTTTTGCTTCCTCCTTTTTCATTTATGAGCAGAATAGGGGGTTATATTATCTTTTTCAATGTATCTTGCCATTATGTAGAGTAAATCAGAAATTCTGTTAATGTAAGCTATCAATTCTTTCCTTACATTTTCCCTTTTTGAAAGTGAAACGATTCTTCTTTCAGCACGTCTTGCAATGGTTCTACATATGTCTAGAATACTACTTTCTTTAGTTGCACCAGTCAATACAAAAGAATTTAGGTTTACCTTTTTTTCATATTCTTCAACTAGCTTTGTTATTTTTTCTTCATCTTCTTTCGAAATTAGGTTTATAAATTTTTCACCTTTGGCAAGTTCGGTTGCAACTCTAAAAAGATCTTTTTGAATATTTTCAATTATTTCTTTTTCTTTTTTGTTTAAAAAATGTTTTGCATAACCCAAATATGAATTAAGTTCATCAACTGTTCCATATGCTTCAACATGTAAATCATCTTTATATACTGTTTCGTTATTTGCAAGTTTTGTTTTTCCATTATCGCCCTTCTTTGTAGAAATCATTGTTGCACCTCCTCTGATATTATGCTTTTTAATGTAGTTATTTCATTAAATAATTTGTTTATAAGTAATTCATCTTTTAATACTAGTTGTTTTAAAGTGTCTTGCGGAAAAAACGTGAAAATGTTTTTGATTTTTTCACAAGTTTTGTTTGAAATCCTGTTTAAAAAAGTAGGAGTTAGTTTTGAATTGATTTTTACAAACTTATTCCAAAAATCCAAGAAAAGATTGAAATCAGGTTGATAGGTTATTTTATATATCATTGTTGAACCTTTTGAGTCTAAGAGATAATTGTATTTTTTCAATAAATTTAGTAGTTGAATAAAGATAAATAAGTCAAGTATTTTTTCAGAGTTTTTATAGGAAAAAATTTCAGGATTATCTATTAGAAAATTTGTGTTTAAAGAAATTATTAATTCAATTGAAGAAATTGAATTTTCATATCTTAAAAAATTATTATTTTCGTTAATTTTTAGTTCTAATGCTTTTTTTGCGATAAAGTTCCGTATAAAAAATATTTCAGAATTTTCTTTAGTTAATTTTTGAAAATTATTAAAATCAACCTCAGTGTCTATTTCATACACGTTCATATGTATATTTAATAATTTTTCATTTTTAACAAGATTAAAATTTGGGTTATATAGGGCTATATAGTTATAAAAATCTACAAAAAAATTGTTGTTTGATCTTATTATGATTGGCACAACAAACTCAATTAATTCGTTTTTGGAAAACGTTGAATCAATAAATATTTCCAATTTTAATCCTCCTTGAGTATTTTCTTTAATTCTTTTATCTCTTCTTTTAAGGTTTCATTATGTTCACAATTTTTAATTATATTTTTGAGAATTTTTATAGATCTTGAGAATTTTTTGATATTTTTGTTCAAGCTTTTTTCCATTTCTCTGTTGTGAAAAAAGAAAAAGTAAAATATAAGTATTGAAATTGGTATGAATACAAAGTACAATGTTAAATATTTTTTTGGATATAAAACGTAAACAATTGAGTAACAGTCATCTGATAATTTAATTTTTTTGAATAACACTTTTTTTCCATTAAAGTAAGTTACATTTTTTTCAACGTCTGGGAACACATCTTGCAAATTTTTAAATTCATATCCTTCATTTATAATTTTTTCATTTGTGGAAATATAGAATAGAAAAGTTGAGCTTATTCCAGGAACTTTGTATAAATTATTTTTAGTTATAAAAAAAAGCTCGTTATTATTATTTAAAGTGAGGATGTTAAATCCTTCTTTAAGATTGTTGTATTCATACAAAGAACCTCCAAAATAAATTTTTTTATCAACGACATATCCATCTGGTTTTTTAACTGAAATATATTCTTTAACCAGTTGATTATAGCTTTTAAATTCATTTTCAGCAATTTGCTTTGAAAAATTGAGTTCTTTAAGAGAGTTGAAATAGTCAATTTTAAATAAAAAATATGGAAACAATAAAAAAAATGTTGTAAGAAGTATTGCTACAAGTTTTTTCATTTAAAATCCCTCAACTTTGCCATTATAATTAGATCAATGAATGAATCATCAAAACGAACTGCCATTTTCTTTCTACCTTCTATTTTATATCCTAGTGAATGATAAAGATTTAAAGCAACTCTATTATTTTCCATAACTTCGATTTGAATTCTTTTCACTTTTTTGTCAAAAGCCCATTTTTCAGCTGTTTGTATTAATTTTTTTCCAATGCCCTTACCGCGATATTCTTTCAAAACTGAAATACCAAATTCTGCAACATGTCTCATTCTTTTTTTATCGTGAATTAAAATTGTAATTTCGCCAACTATGGAATTATCTTTTTTTGCTACAAATATATTTCGTAGATCATTTTCAATGTAAAAATGAATATAATTTTTAAAAGAATTAAAATCCATTAAATCATCTAAAGTAGTTACTAAAAATGGTGTTTCGGACAATATGTTTTTTCTATATTCATAAAGGTTAAAAATATCACTTTTAGAAATTTCTTCAATTATTAATTCAGTATTGAACATTAAATTCCTCCAATAGTTCACCATTGTACTTATATGATTTTACAGTAACAAATTTGTTATTAAATTCAAGAATAACAAAATTGTGAACTTTTGAAAAAAAGGTTAAATTTTCATTGTTAAGTACTTTATTGTAGGTGGCAGCTCCACCCCCACCAGTAATTATATAATGAAAATTATTAACAACAAAATGCTGATAATTATGTTCATGAGCAGAAATTACCAATTTAACATTTTTGTTTAAAAATATTTCGTGTAGAATTTTTAATTTTTTTACAATGGAGTCTTTATAATGTGGGCCAACCGTAAAGATGGGATAATGAAGGAATACTATAGACTTTTCGTTGGCATAATTTTTAATAAATTCTAAACATTCATTTATTCCAGATTCAGCATCTAAAAATATAAACCTATATCCAAAAAAATCTGAATAATAGTTTTTAACTCCAAAAATTTTATCAAAATAATCACTTGGATTTTCGTGATTGCCCTTTACTACTTGAAAGTATGAACGTTTTCTTAAATCATAAGTTATTTCAAAAAATTTTTCCCAGTCATTTATATTATCACCTTTGTTTACCATATCGCCTAAATGGATAACAACGTGTGGATTAAATTTTAGAATTTGAGATACAATTTCGGAGTGAATCTTATCTCCCCATCTTGAATCTCCATATATTGCTACAACAGATGAATCATTCAACGAAAAGTTGAAACTTTCATCGTAGTTTTTAACGATTATTTTATTGTTAAAATTGAAATATAATGTTTTATTAATTTCAGGAAAAATTACTATAGAAAAAATAATTAAGAAAAAAATAACAAATTTTTTTAAAGTCATTTATCCTGCACTTCCAGAATTTTCCTTTATTTCAATAATTTCAAACTTGATCTTTTCTTTTAAACTATTTAAAATTTTCAAAACTTCATCTAAAAGTGAAGAGGTGGTTATTATACGTAATATTTGGTTTTCATATTTTCTAATATTTGCTAAGTTGTCTTCTGACTCTAAAATATAGCTTAAAAGATGAACATCTTCTTTATTAATTTTTAATAAAACATCTAATTCTTTTTCCAATTTATTCACCTTCCTTATTAAGAAATGGACAATTATCGGTTATTTTTCCTTTGCTTAAATATTCTTTAAAATGTTTAATAAAAAGTGGTTGTTCTTGTGGGCATTCATTCATAAATTTTGCAAATAGTAAAAATTTTGAAGCGGCTTCCTCATCCATATCAAAATAAATCTTTAAGCATGAATCCCATGCTTTTTCTGGAGCTATTCCTAAAATTTCAACTAAGAATTTTTGAACAGCTCTAATGTTTTTATTTTCAATAATTGCAATTTTTTTTCCTTTATCAGTTAAAGTAATTGCTCCTCTTTTTTCATAATAAATCAATCCTTTTTCAGCCAGAGAATCTAGTGCCTGTTTTGCAGATGGCATTTTTACACCAGCATAGTCAGCAATTTTTTTTAATCTTGTCCATCCCATTGAATTTAGAGTCAAAAAAACCATAAGAAGGTATTTTCTTTCTGCTTTTGTTAAATTATATTCTACTGACAAATTATCTACCTCCATAAGTTAACTTTCTACTATTCAATTATACCATATACTAAATTAGTCAATTTCAAGATACTTTTGTAAAAGCTTTAGTGTAGCTTCAATAGCCTCAATATGAGTTCTCTCATAACCATGTGAAGCATAAATTCCAGGACCAACAAGTCCATGTTTTATATCGTGTCCAGCCCTTAAAGCAGCACTAACATCAGAACTATAATAAGGATAAATATCAACTGTATAATTTACTTCAGCAAACTTTGCAGCTTTTATTAATTTTCCAACAATTTCATAATCATATGGGCCACTGGAATCTTTAGCACAAATTGATGCAGAGTAAACATTTGATTCAAGATCACTGCCAACTGCTCCCATGTCTACAGCTATAACCTCAGTAACATCTTCGGGAATATTTGCTGCTCCACCATGACCAACTTCTTCATAACTTGTGAAAAGCATGTAAACTCTTCTCTTTGGTTCAATTACAAAATCGCGTATTGACTTTGCAAGTGCTATTAATATACCTGCGCTTGCTTTATCATCAAGATGCCTACTCTTAATAAAGCCTGTTTTTGTTACCACAGTTCTGGGATCAAAGGCTACAAAGTCTCCTGGCATAATTCCAAGTTCGATAACATCTTCTTTTGTATAAACTTTCTGATCTAAAACAATTTCCATATTTTCTTCATTTCTTTTTATTGTTCCACTATCCTCATACACATGAACAGATGGATGAATATTATAAATTGTACCAGTAAATTCTTTACCATCTCTTGTGAAAATAGTACAATTTTCATTTTCAATATGACTGAAAGGATAACCACCAATTCTTGTAATTTTAAGTGTCCCTTTATTTGTTATGGATCTTACCATTGCACCTAAAGTATCTACATGAGCAGTAAACATGATTGCATTACTATCACCATGACCAAGATCAACTAATAAGTTGTTTTTGTTAGTTAGGTAGTATTTAAAACCAAGATTTTTAAATTCCTCAATTAAGTATTTTATAGCTTTATAGGTGTAACCAGTAGGACTTGGTATATTGCAAAGTTCTACAATCTTATTAACAGCTTCTTGAACGTATGTCATTCAAATCCCTCCTAATTTGTATTTTTTAAGTTTTTCATTTATATATTGAGAATTATAAAATGAAGAAAATTCTTCAAAAAGTGTTGTATCTTTGTCAGAGAATTTAAAATATAAAGAAGCGTTTTTTATTTTTTTTACTTTTGAATAATCTATGTTTGAAGATTTTGTTATTTCAAAATATGTAAATTCTCTATCTTTGTATTTATAAATAGGTATTTCTAGAATTTTAAAATCACCTTCATAGGAAATTGCAATATCAACTTCTCCAGAAAAGAGCAATTTGTCGACTTTAGAAATAGATTCTTCATAAATGAATTCAATTTTATGGTTATATTTTTTAGCAAAATCTTTAAGTATTTCTGGGATCAAACCAACAGGTATATTTTGATGATTTTCACAGAGTATTGGTATTTCGACGATTACAATTTTAATTTTTGAATGGATTTTGAATGTTAAAAGGTACACAAAAGTTGATAAAAGAGCACCTAACATTGCTTCGGCTAATGCTACATCTGGTGCAAGATATAATGTATAAATTGCAACCATTAAAACACTAAGAATTGTTCTATATAAAAAAGAGTTAAAAGTTTTATTTGAGAAAAATATAAAGATTGTTACAAAAATTGCAGTCATTCCAAAAATATACCTTATCATAGTTTTTTTTCCTTTCTTATAATGGAAATGGAAATAAAATAACTTGAAGCAGGGAGACCTACTATTAAAATTAAAATTGTAGATATTATTTTTGGTATTTCATAATTTTTTGTTAGTAACCCAATCAATATTAAAATAGCTCCAGAAGTATCGCCGGCACCAATATAGTGGATTTTTTTAAGAATGTTTTTTTGAAAAAAAGCCAAAAAATTTCCAATAAGCATTATTAAAGTACCAAGATATATAATTATCATAAATCACTCCTGGAAATGAAAGACGATATAACAAAGGTTCCGCCGATTGAAAGCAAAAGATAAAAAATACCAATATCTATTAACATTGGCTGTTCTTTAATGTAAGAGTATAATATAATAAGAATTGATACTTTGGTTTGTATTGTAAGCAAAGGTACTAATTTATAATAAATATCTTTTTCTTTTAAAACAGAAATAATTGAAAAAATAATAGAAGCAAATATTATATAAATCACATTCTCACCTATCTAGTTTATGGATATATAAGAAGTTGTTATCATGATCAAAAACAATTGTTTTAGGAGTAAGTGTAATTGTTAAAATTTTAATTAACATTTGAAAATCATCAGTGTACTTTTCCGACTCAATTAATTCCTTTTTTAAGATAGGAAGCATCAATGTTTCATATAAAGCTTTTGGAATGTTAATGCCTAGTTTATAAAAAACTTTTAGAAAATTAAATTTTCCTGGGTTAATAATGATGTAAATAAAAATGCTTATAATAATCGAAATATGATAGTTTTCTAGACCAAAGAAAGTTGATAAAAATAAAAAACCAATTAGCATATTTATTATATGAGCCATTCTTTTTTTAAAGGCCTCCTCATAAGTTCAACCATAGAAAATTTAGGATTTTTGTTATTATATAATATTTCATATACTTCATTTGCAATTGGCATATCAATGTTTTTTTTCTTTGCAATTTCAACAACGGCTTTTACTGTGTAAATTCCTTCGGCAATCATTTTGTTATTTTTTATTAGTTCGTTTAAAGTATGACCTTTTGCTATTAATTCTCCAAACATTCTATTTCTACTGTGCTTGCTATTACATGTTACCATTAAGTCACCAACTCCTGGGAGTCCAAAAAACGTTTTTTCATCTGCTCCAAATATTTTTCCAAATTTAATCATTTCATGAAGTGCTCTTGTCATTAAAGCAGCTTTGGAATTATCCCATCCACCTAGACCGTCTAATATTCCAGCAGCAATAGCCATTACATTTTTAAGTGCGCCGGCTATTTCAACTCCAACTATATCTTCTGACGTATAAACTCTAAAATAATCATTACTAATTAGAGATTGAAATAGTTTTGCATTACTTCCTGAAACTGTAACTGCTGTTGGTATTTTATTTGCTACTTCTTCAGCATGAGATGGCCCCGAAAGTATTGAATATGGGGTATTCGTGAACTCTTCAATAATTTCTGAAACTCTTTTCAAAGTTTTAATTTCAATCCCTTTTGAAAGATTTAAAATACCTTTAATATTCCATACTTTAATGTTTTTAATCACGTCTCTAATAAATTGAACGGGAATAGCTATAACTAGAAACTCTGAAAACTCGATGAGTTCATTTAAATCATTTGTTGCTTTAAAATTTAGTTTTACATTGGGTAAATAAGAATTCTTAGAGTAATTATTTATTTCATCTACAACTTCTTTTCTTCTAGCCCAAACAAGCACATCATGGCCATTTTCAACTAATAAATTTGCAAATGCACAACCCCAACTTCCCGCACCAAGTATTCCGAATTTCACTGAAGCACCTCCATAATTTTTTTTACAGACCATTTAACTGCAGGAGTTCTATATGGATTTGATTCACTATCTAGTTTTATTACCCAATTTTCATTATCTTTTTGATAGAGCACTAAGAAATAGTGTTGTGAAAAATCACCGTCAGAAGAAATAACTTTAAATATATGAGAATTAGAATCTAATTCTTTATATACATTTTTTATCACAAAAACTTTATTATTTTCTTTGAATACTTTACCTTTAAGTAGTTTTATTTTTTCTTCGCTTATTTTGCCAGATGCATGTGGCATTTCGTTAACACCTCCGATTAATCTATTAACCTTTACGCCTTTTATTTTTTTAGCTACAAGTTTGAATATATCTCTATTGAATTTTATCCATTTTTTTTCATAACGAGTTAAAAATTCACGTTTAGGATTTTTTTCAATGTCAAATACTTCAAAGCATCCTGAATTTTTTGCATTTTCAAAAGCTTCTTTTGCATACCATTCTTGGTCGGTTAAAAGTTCAAATTCTCCATTTTCAATCAGAACATCTGCTAAAGTTTCAAAAAAATCTTGAATTATAATTCGTCTGTGTGCCTGTGAGTTTTTATACCAAGGAACTGGAAAGTTCATAATAACTTTTTCTATTGAATTGCTATCAAAGAATTCTCTTAATCCAAATCTTGCATCACATAATATTAATTTTGCATTTGTTGCATTGTTTCTTTTTAATTTTCTTTGAGCCTTTACCATTGAAGTAATTGAAAGTTCAAATCCAATATAATTTATGTTTTTATGTTTTTGAGTATAATATGCTGCAAATTCTCCATTGCCAAATCCAAGTTCAACATGAAGTGGGTTATTATTACCAAATATTTTTTTCCATTGTAATGGAAATTCTTCATAAAATTGAGGTTTTAACTCGTACTCAGGATAAATCATTTCAACCCTCCTAAGATCTTTATAAAATATTCTGCATGTTTTTTGTAAGTACTATTTGGGAATCTTTCAATAAAATCATTAAATAAAAGATAGGAATTTTCAAAATCTCCCATTTCATAGTAAATTAAAGCTCTATAATAATAAGCATCATCAATAAAATATAGATAATTAAGATTATTTGATAACGCTTTATCAATGATAGTTTCTAGGATATTTTTAGCCATAAGGTAGTTCTTTTGTTTATAGTATTGATATGCTATTAACCACATAAATCTTAAAGTTTCATTTGAATTAGGATCAAATTTTTCAAATAAGGTTATCTGGCTATTTTCATTTTTAAATGGAGAACTAGTCGATATTTTAGTGGACATATAATTTAGTTGTGCTTTTAGTTTTTCAATTTCATTTTTTAGTTCTTCAAAGTAATTGTTAATGATTGAACTATTGTCTTTTTCTGGCATTTTTTGGTTACTTTCAACTAAAGAAGAAGTGTTCTTGAAAATCTCATTTGCTATATTATTTAGTTTTGAGAGTTCATTTTTAATATTGTAATAGTTTGATGTAATATTTGATTCTATATTATTTATTGAATTTTTGATAGAAAAAAATACAGGATTAAATAATGAAATAATTGTAAAAATTAATGTTACTACCAAAAGGCTCATAAAAATAATACTAAAATTGGAAGAATTAGATTTTTCTTCTTTAAGAAAATAATTGTTTTTTTCAAATTTTGAAAGCAAATCTTTTAAATATTGTTCATTTGATTTATTTTTTTCTTTAATAGCTTTTTCAAGTTCAAAAATTATTAGTTGAGATATTTCTGGAATTTCACTTTTTATTTCATTATAGTTAATATTATCATCAATTGATGAGTAAATTTTGTTTAACAATTCTTCTAAATTTAGATTTTCAAGATTTTCAATATTATAAAGTGATTTTAAATCTGAATGAGAAAGATTTTTAAAAATTTCGAGTGCTTCTTCAAAATTTTTAATAAATAGATTGTATTCAAATTTTAAGAAAGGATATTCCGCTTCAATTATATCAATGATATTTTTAGCAAGTTCAAATTGCCTATCTTTAAGTAGTTTTCTTACAAATTTTATTAAGTTATAATTCATTCTTTCACCTCCGATATGGCCTTTGGGATATTATTTAAAATTTCGCTTATTAGGTTGTAACCTTCGTATTCATAAATCTCAGAGGCAATTCCAAGAATATAAACTGCTGCTAGGCTGCTTTTCAAAACATTACCGCTTTGCGCCAAAAAACCTCCAATTAGCCCACTAAGTATATCGCCACTTCCGCCTTTTGAAAGTGATGTGTTTCCCGTTACATTGAAAAATATTTTTTCTCCATCAGAAATAATTGTAGTAACATCTTTTAAAACTAGCAAAAGATTATATTTTTCAGCAGTTTCTTTGACAAGCTTATAATTGTATTTTACAGAATCTATATCAAGTTTTAAAAATTTTGATAATTCACCAGGGTGTGGAGTAATAACTATATTCTTTTTTTCAGAAAGTATATTCTTATGCTTTCTTAATAAATATATTGCATCTGCATCAATAACAACAGGAGAATTTATATTTTTTAATAATTCTACAATAAATTCTTCGGTAGAAGGATTTCTACCTATACCAGGACCTATTACAACCGAAGTTTTTTCATCAATATATGGAAGAATTAAGTTAATATGAGATTTGTCAAAATAATCTTTATTAATTGTTATCGGTATAATTCCAAGTTCATGATTTAAAGCAACAGTAGCTGATTTCTCTGTAGAGAAAAGCATGACTTTTCCAGCACCTGATCTAATAGCTGCTATTGAGCTAAGAACAGGTGCGCCAATATAATCTTTTGAACCTCCGATAATAACAACTTTGCCATATGTTCCTTTATTACTTTCTTTTAATCTTTTTGGGATTTTGAAATGTTCTTTAGTTAGTAAAATTTTATCGCATGGGTTCAAATCTTGAAGTACTTTTGGTATGCCTATTTTAGCAACTTTAAGTTTTCCGGAAAATTCCCTTCCTGGAAATAAAATATGGCCAATTTTTGGAAATTCAAAAGTTACTGTTAGATCACTTCTAATTGCAGTACCTAAGATTTTACCTGTATCAGCTGAAATTCCCGAAGGTATATCAACAGAGACTGTGTAATTTGAGTATAGGTTTATAAAATTAATAATTTCCGCATATATTCCTTCTACATTTTTTGATAGTCCTACACCAAAAATGGCGTCTATAATAATGTCAGAACTTTTTATTATATCAACAACTTCTAATATGTTATTATCCTTTAATTTAATTACTTCTCCACCAAGGCTTTTAAATATATTTAAATTTGTTGTAGCCTCTGAAGTAAGTTTTTCAGAAATTAATATTACTTTAACTGCTTCCGTATAGTTTAATAATTCTCTTGCTATAACAAGACCATCTCCACCATTATTTCCGGGCCCACAAAATACAGCATAACTATATTTTTCGAGATTTTTAAATTCATTCCACATTACTTCAATTGTTGAAATGCCAGCTCGTTCCATTAAAATTAAACTATTTATTCCGAAGTCTTTTATTGCTCTCTCGTCTAACATTTTAATTTCATTACTTGTTACTAGTCTCATAAATATCACTCCTATATAGGAATTTGTATAAAAAATAAGCTTTCATTACTTTTTTGTAATAATTTGAACCAGCTGTTTTTACAATTTCATTTGAAGCATTAGGTCCGGTATTATAATAACTAATTGTTTTTTGTAAATCTTTAGTAATATTATAAAGATATTCCAAATATGTTATTCCTAATAAGATATTATCTTTTGGAACTTTTAAATTGTAATTTGTATTAAATTTATTGTTGATCCATTCAGCGGTTGAAGGTAGAACTTGCATTAATCCGTAGGCACCGACATTTGAAATAGCATTAGTTTTAAAACTACTTTCTACTTTAATAATACTCAAAATTAATAATTTATCGAAACTACTATTTGGTATTAGATCAATATACTTTAAAGGGTATAACTCGTATAAATAGAAAATACAAGTTATTATAAGAAGTGAAATTAATAAGATGGAAAATCTCAAATTATTCACCTCAGTAATATTTTAACATAAAAAAATATAAAAAATATCCTGAAATTGAAATAAAAGGCCCAAATGGAATGATTTTATTCTTTTTAATAATGGCATAAATTAAAGCTGAAATTGATGAAAATAGCAATAAATAGATACTTAAAGGAGGGATTAAGAGAAATGAAAATGGTGCAATCAGATATATATCTCCTTCCCCTAGGCCTTCTTTGTATATTTTTTTTATTACTAAAAAAATAATCATTATTGTAATTAAAGAAAGAGTTTTAAGATACCATAATTCATATCTTAGCAATAAGTCTATAATACTTACTGTCCATATTAAAATCCATGAAAAATCAGGTATCATCATTATTGAAAAATCAATGAATATAGCTGGAATTATGGCAAATACAATAATATTTAGCAATATTGCTTCTGTATAATTAAAAAGAATACTATGAATTAGGAAAAGAACTCCAACAATGCATTCAACAAAAAAATATCTAGAAGGAATTTTTGAACCACAATATCTGCATTTTCCTCTAAGTAAAAGATAACTTAACAATGGAATATTATCATACCATTTTAATTGATGTTTACAGATAGGGCAAAAAGAACGTGGAGGATCATAAATTTTAATACCCTCCACGCTTCTATAAATAATTACATTTAAAAAACTACCTAAAATTATTCCTAAGAGAAAATTTAAAAAATACCACAAAGTTCTTTCTCCTTTTTTGTTAGATATTTATCAAAAATTTCTTTTTTACCAAACAAATACCAAAAATCATTTTGTTTGAGTTCTTCATAATATTTTCTTGCCTCTTCTATTTTTCCCAATTTTATGTAAGGAACAACTAATAATGCTTTTAGATGAAGTGAATCAACTGTGTTATCAATCATTGGTTCAATTACTTCTACAATTTCATCATATTTATTATACTTCATCTTTATTTTAGCCCATATTTCAATTCCATTTGGATCAATTGGTTTTGCATTAAGTATTTCTTTTTCAACTGTCTCAGCTTCTTTAGTTTTGCCCATTTCTCTGTAAATTTGAGATAATTCATACATTGCAATAATGTTATTATTGTCAATTTCTAAAAGCTTATTTAGAATATTTGCAGCTTTTTCATAATTTTTCATTCTTGTATATGCATCTGCAATCATGAAATAGGTGAATATGTCATTTGGAGAATATTCAATTTCTTTAAGCCAATAGCTGATAGCTTTTTCATAATCTCCTTGGTTATAGTAAACTTCACCTAATGTTGAATATGATTGTACAAGCCACGGATCTATTTCAACAGCCCTGTTAAGAAATTTTATTCCTTCTTCAATATTTCCTAATTCGATATGTATGCTTCCTAGAAAATCATAAGCCGGGGCAAAATTTTTGTCAACCTTAATAGCAAATTCTAAGATATTTTTAGCATCACCAAGTAGGTCCTTATCAGCATATTCTATAGATAATTCATAAAGTCCATCAACAGTCGCATGTTGAAAAAGTTCAGGTGTTATATTTTTTTCGTTAAAAAAAGAAACAAGCTCAGACCAAATTATTGGCGAATAAAATGAATCATTCAAGATTGTTATATTTTTCTCTATAAATTCTAGATTTTCGATCTCATTTAAAAATTCTTTGCTATTAAAATCTTTTTTCATATTATACCAATCTCCACCATAAAACAAATCTCTCAACATAATATACAATGGTGATTCATCCGTTATTGTAACAATTTTATCTTTTACCATCATTTCAACCTTCATAATTATCACCTCCAACTAATTGTTACCTTACATTTATATTATAACATAATATGTAAAAATTGAAAACAATATTTTAGAACTTAATAGTGATATTTAAAGTCAAATAGTTCAGAAATTGTAAATAATCGTTGAAAAATCGATATTATAGAAAGTGGAGGTGATATTTGTGAAGAAGTTTTCTATTATACTTATTTTAGGTTTTTTTTCATTAATGATTTTCTCGTATGTAAATCCTGATTATGTTAGTCCAGTTACAAAGGTAGTTGAAGAAGCTGCACCGTCGGTTGTTAAAGTTGAGGCAACAGTTTATTCAACTTCATATATTGATCCATTTATTGAAGATTTCTTTAAAAGATGGTTTGGAGATATTCCAAAGCAATATCAACAAAAAGGAACAAGCCTAGGCTCGGGGTTTATATTTGATAAAGAAGGGTATATTTTAACAAATTTCCATGTTGTTGACGGTGCAGAAGAAATTAAAGTGAGTTTGTTGGATGGAACAGAATATAAAGCTGAATATATTGGTGGAGATAAAGAATTAGATATAGCAGTTTTAAAGATTGATCCCAAAGATAGGGATTTACCAGTTCTAGAATTTGGTGACTCTGATAAAATAAAAATTGGAGAATGGGCAATTGCAATAGGAAATCCATTAGGGTTTCAACATACAGTAACTTTGGGTGTAGTTTCAGCTGTTGGTAGAAAAATACCAAAACCGGATAATTCAGGTTATTATACAAATTTAATTCAGACTGATGCTGCAATTAATCCTGGTAATAGTGGAGGTCCATTGTTGAATATACACGGTCAAGTAATAGGTATAAATACTGCAATTATAGCACCTTCTGAAGCTATGAACATAGGCTTTGCAATTCCAATTAATACTGCCAAAAGATTTATTGATAGCATTATAAAAACAGGTAAAGTTGAAAAAGCATATCTTGGTGTGTACATGCAAACAGTAACTGATGAATTAAAAAAGGCTTTAGGATTAAAAGTTAGTAAAGGTGTTTACATAGCACAAGTTGTTAAAAATTCTCCAGCAGAAAAAGCCGGTTTGAAAGAGGGAGACGTTATACTAGAAGTTGAGAATATGTCAGTATCTTCTGCAGGTGAACTTGCATCTATTATTCACAATTATACCCCGGGCTCAAAAATAAAAATAAAAATTGATAGAAAGGGCAAAGAAATTGAGCTTGAAGTCATTTTAGGTAGAGCCGAGGAAAACTTTGAAGAAGAGGTAGAAGCCCAGGAATTTGCAGGGATTATTGTAAAAGATATTGACAAGGCTGATAGAGAAAAGTATCAGATACCCGAGGAAGTAAATGGTGTAATTGTAGTAAAAAGTAAAAATGGATTCATAAAAGAAGGATATGTAATTTACAAAATGGCTATAAGTGGAAAAACATACAAGATTGAAAATATAAATGACTGGAATAATACAATAAAAAATGTTAAAAAAGGAGATTATGTTGCTTTCTTCTATTATTATAAAGGAGCTACAGGTATCTTTTCATTCGGATACTAATTTTTTCAATAAACCGGCTTTTTAGCCGGTTTTTTTGTTTTATTTGAAAAATGTAATTAAAATCTTCTTTTTTCTTGACATTTTGTGATATTAATTATAAAATTGTAGTAGTTTTTGGAAAAAATATATTGGAAACGATTCCGAATGGAGGTATATAAGATGGACGTTTCAAAAAAATTAAAAGATGAGAAATACAGAACTTCAAAAAAGGTAAAGGATTTAAAAGAAAATTTTATTGATCATCTCAATTTAACTCTAGGGAAAGATTTTAAAAATGCAACGATGTGGGATAAGTTTTATGCATTATCTTTGGTAGTCAAAGATAGGGTTTTGGAAAGATGGTTAAAAACTCAGAAAAAATATTATGAATCGAATGATGTTAAAAGGGTATATTATTTATCTATTGAATTCCTTATGGGACGTCTTTTATACAATAATATTTTAAATTTAAAAATTGATAAAGAAATAAAAAAAGCAATGGATGAAATTGGACTTAGCCTTGATGAACTTTCTGAAATTGAGCCTGATGCAGGTCTTGGAAATGGTGGTCTTGGAAGATTAGCTGCTTGCTTTTTAGATTCAATTGCTACTTTATCATATCCAGGATACGGATATGGTATTAGATATGAATATGGCATCTTTAAGCAACTAATAAAGGATGGATTTCAAGTCGAGGTTCCTGATGACTGGCTAAAAAACGGAAATCCATGGGAGATAGAGAGAAAAGATAGAGTAGTTAAAGTGAAATTCTTTGGTAGAACTGAAAGTTATAAAGATAAAGAAGGAAATACTCGATTTAGATGGGTAGATACATATGATGTAATAGCTCTTCCGTATGACACTCCTGTTGTTGGATATGGTAATGACGTTGCAAATACATTAAGATTATGGTCTGCTAAGCCAATTACTGAGTTTGATTTTGATAATTTCCAAAAAGGAAATTACGTAAAAGCTGTTGAGTCTCAAGCAATAGCTGGTGCAATTTCAAAAGTGTTGTATCCTAATGATGCATTTTATGCAGGAAGAGAGTTAAGGTTAAAACAAGAATATTTCTTTGTTTCAGCTTCAATTCAAGATATTATTAGAAGGTTTAAGTCTCAATTTGGCAATAATTTTGACATTTTCCCTGAAAAGAATGTAATCCAGCTTAATGATACCCACCCAGCATTGGCAATTCCAGAGATGATGAGAATACTTGTAGATGAAGAATTCTTACCCTGGGAGAAAGCTTGGGATATTACAACAAAAACTTTTGCTTATACCAATCATACTGTTATGCCTGAAGCATTGGAAAAATGGGAAGTTCATCTTTTAGAAAGATTGTTACCAAGGCATTTAGAGATTATGTATGAAATTAATGCAAGGTTTTTAGATAATGTTTCAAAGTATTATCCTGGCAATGTTGAGAAGATTAGAAATGTTTCAATTTTTGAAGAAGGTCATGTTAAACAAGCGAGAATGGCTAATTTGTCTGTAGTTGGATCATTTTCAGTAAATGGTGTTTCAAAACTTCATACTGATATATTAAAAGAACGTGTATTTAAAGATTTTTATGATATATGGCCAGAAAAGTTTAATAATAAGACGAATGGTATTACTCAAAGGCGTTGGCTATTACAAAGCAACCCTGAACTTTCAAAATTGATTACTGATACGATTGGTGATGAATGGATTATTAATTTAGATCATCTTAAAAATTTGGAGAAATATGCAGACGATAAAGTTTTTTTAAATGAGTTTTATAAAGTAAAACAGAATAATAAAATTAGATTATCAAATTATATTAAGAAGGAATTAAATATTGATGTAGATCCTGACTCTATTTTTGACGTTCAAGTCAAAAGACTTCATGAATATAAAAGACAATTATTGAATGTAATGCACATAATTTATTTATATCAAACATTAAAAGAAAATCCTGAGCAAGATATATATCCACGCACATTTATTTTTGGTGCAAAAGCAGCCCCAGGGTATAGAATGGCAAAATTAATTATAAAGTTAATTAATAGTGTAGCAGATGTAATAAATAATGATAAAGAAATTGCAGATAAGATAAAAGTAGTCTTTGTACCAAATTATAATGTATCTCTTGCTGAAATAATAATTCCAGCCGCAAATGTTAGTGAGCAAATTTCGACTGCTGGTAAAGAAGCTTCTGGAACTGGAAATATGAAGTTTGCATTGAATGGAGCGCTAACTATTGGGACTCTTGATGGAGCAAACATAGAAATAAAAGAGTGTGTTGGTGATGAAAATATATTCATTTTTGGATTAACTGCAGAACAAGTAGCAAAACTCAAGGAAAGCAGATTATATAATCCATATGAAATATATTTAAGAAATGAAAATATTAGAAAGATTTTAGATGCTATTAATAACGGTTATTTTAATAAAAAAGATCCGGATCTCTTTAAAGATATTTTCCAATCACTTTTGTTTGGTTTGAATGGAGCTCAAGCAGATGAATACATGCTACTTGCTGATTTTGATAGTTATAAAACAAGACATAAAGAGATAGATTTTATATACAGAGATAAGTATAGATGGAATAAAAAAGCGCTTTTGAATGTTGCAAGAGTAGGTATGTTCTCTAGTGATAGAACTATAAGAGAGTATGCTAAAGATATTTGGAAAGTTAAAAGTATATAAATATAAAATAATATTGTTGCCGAGCTATTTAGCTCGGCATTTTTTATGCTAAAATAAATATTAGGAGGTGTTTAAATGTATAAAGAAAAGTACTTAATTCAGTTTCAGAAAAATGAGATTACTGAATATTATGTTTATAAAAAACTTGCTAGTTTTTCTAAAAATAAGAGAAATAAAAACATTTTAATAAAAATAGCAGATGATGAATTAAAGCATTATTATTATTTTAAAAAATACACAAATAAGGAATTAAGACCAAATATTTTTAAAGTTTGGTGGTATACATTTTTGTCATTTTTATTTGGCTTAACTTTTGCATTAAATGCAATGGAAAAAGGTGAAGAAGCAGCACAAAAAAAGTATAAAGATTTAATTGGAAAAATAAATGAAATAAATGAAATAATTAACGATGAAAATGTTCATGAAAAAGAGCTTTTATCACTAATTGATGAAGAAAAGATAAATTATATAAGCTCAATGGTATTAGGATTGAATGATGCACTTGTTGAACTTACCGGAACACTTGCTGGATTGACTTTTGCTTTTCAAAATTCAAGAATGGTGGCATTATCTGGAATTATTACAGGAATTGCAGCATCACTTTCAATGTCTGCTTCTGAATATTTATCTCAAAAAGCAGATAAAAATTCTCAAAATCCATTAAAAGCAGCTATATATACCGGGATTGCTTATATTTTAACGGTTATATTTCTTGTAATACCTTATCTTATTTTTTCAAATCCAATGATTTCTTTATCTTTTTTAATTATAAATGCAATAGTTGTTATATTATTGTTTTCGTATTTTGTTTCTGTTGTTCAAGAAAAGACATTTAAACAATATTTTTTAGAAATGTTTTTAATTAGTTTTGGTGTAATGATTGTATCATTTATTATAGGGATTATTGCAAAGAAATTGTTTAATATTGAAATTTAGTCATTTTTGTTTTTTGTTTCTTAAAATTTCAATTATTAAAAACAAAATTAATACTATTATAGAATAAATGGTGTTAAGTGCTCTTGCTTGAGGAATTTTTCTTGAGCTAAGAAGTCTATATATTGAAATGGAGAAGGTAGAAACCGGAGGTGTAGATAAGGTAATAGTTGCAGACATTTCTCCTAAAGAGAGCGTAAAAGCATAAACAAAAGCAGTAAGTATATGATATTTCATTTGAGGAATTCTAATTTTAAAATTTAAAATAAATGAGTTAGCTCCATCAATTAACGCTGCTTCTTCTGAAGACTTATCTAATGTTTTCCATCCACTGGAAATAATTCCGAAAACAATAGGAAGACTTATAAGTGAGTAAATTATTGGTATAGCGATGAATTGACTTATTCCTATAGCAATATATGAAAATGCAAGTGTTACAGGTGAAATTGCTGCAGGTATTAACATTATGTGTTCAAGCTTTAATTTTTTTCTTATGTTATAATAAGAAGCGATCATTGATATTAATATTGTAAGTAGAGATGCAGATATTGAAAATATTAGAGTAAAAATGATCATTGATTGAAAACTAGTTCCAATATAGCGTTTAAGATCAAGTGAAAATAATAATTTAAAATTCTCGATCCCAAATCCTCCGCCATATTTAATAAAACCAGAAAGCAGAGAGTTAATGAGAGGAATAAATATAAATATAGTTGTTAAAAATAAATAAAGATAACCCCAAATTGGGAATTTTTCTTTCAAAGATTTTCCTGATAAGAATGTGTGTCTTTCAAATGATAAAATATAGGAAATGAGCGATATTAATATTATTTGGACTATCGATAAAGTAAGTGCACTTTTAAAATCAAACAAGATTTTTGTATACATATAAATAGCAACTTCGATTGTAGAATATTTTATGCCACCTAATATTAATACAACTGAAAAGCTCGTAAATGTATATACATATGTCAAAAGAAAGGCCTTTAAAATTGATGAAAGAATTAATGGAATTTCAATTTTAGAAAAGATTAATAAATTATTTGCGCCATCTAGCTTTGCAGATTCTATAATACTAGAATCTATTTTTTCCCAAGTTTCTCCAACTATGCGGATAAAAAGTGGAAAATTGTAAAAAACATGGCCGATAATTATAGCAGAAAAAGTATAAAGTAGTCGTTGGTTAAAACCAAATAACTTAAGAAAATTTGTTATTATTCCATTATTTCCAAATGTCATTAAAAAACCTATGCTCATTGTTACTCCCGGTAAAATAAAAGGAATGGCTGACAGTATTCTAAAAATGGATTTTAAATACTTATTCATTTTTGTTCTAGCAACGATATATGCTCCAGGAAGGCCTATAACGGTTGCTAATATAGATGAGATAAAAGCTTGGTAAATAGTGAATTTGATAATATTAAAATTATCAGAAATTGAGCTGATATTTATACCACCTATCTTTATAAATAAAAAAGTAAATGGGAGGACAACGCCTCCCATTATAAATGTAATTGGAATTAGCCACCAATTACTTCTTTTGACCATTCTTTTAAAATCCTTTCTTGATTCTTATAAATATCATTTTTTATCTCAAGAACTTTTTTTATTTCAGGAACATATTTAAAAGCTTCAGGTAACTTTACATTTGTAACAGGAAGCATCCATTGATTTAAAGGAACTTTTTCTTGAAATTCATCTGAAAGCAGAAATTCTATGAATTTTTTTCCAAGTTCTACATTTTTGGCATTTTTTACAAGTGAAGCATATTCAACTTGAACAAATGCACCTTCATCTAAAATTACTGGAACGTATTTGACGTTGCCATAGTAATAATAGCTGTATGCACCATCGGTTGCGTAGCTAACCATGATATCAGATTCGCCTGATTCTAACATTTCAAATGCTTCGTCCCATCCTGGTGTTATTGTCAGTAAATTGTCTTTAAATTTTGACCAAAAATCCAAATATTTTTCATTAAATGCAGCAATAGTCCATAGAAGAAAGCTAAGACCAGTGCTTGAAGTCCTAGGATCTTCAACAACAATTTTACCTCTAAATTCATCTTTTAAAAGATCGTTAAAGCTTTTTGGTGGATTTTTAATTTTTTCTTTGTTATAAACAATAGCAATTGCACCAAAATCATATGGAGTGCCGTATTCATTATACAATTCTGGATATTTTAGCAAGGATAAATTTTCAGGTTTAAATTTTTGAACTAGATCATTTTCGATGGCTTTAATTAATAACGCTTGATCAAGACCAACTATTACATCAGCTTTGGGATTATTTTTTTCAAGCATAAGTCTTGAAAGGACAGTTCCAGCATCACCAAAAGATAAAAGTTCTACTTTACAACCATACTTTTTTTCAAATATTGGAACAATTTCTTTACCAATACCAGACACAAAACTGTCATATGTATAAACGACAAGTTTTTCTGCTGAAAATGAAATTAATGAGATAGTTAATATTAAATAAATAAGTACTTTTTTCATATAATCCCTCCTTTTAAAATAAAAAATTCCCTCCTTTTTTCGGAGGGATTTTGTATCCCATCCCTCCGCCGGTATTACCCGGTTCAGGTTCTAAGGGTCGAAGGTTTCCACCTTCCTCTCAGCCCCGGATTGTGGAGCTCCCCTTGGGATATTTAAATTATACTACATCTTATAAAGTACATCAATAAAATATTATCTATAATATGTTACTATAAAGTTAACTAAAAACTATCAGTTAAGTTAAGCGACAAGTTTTACTTAACATTATTGTTACATATAATTTTGGATAATTTTTCAATCGGCTACAAAAATTTAATTGAATTAGTAAAAAAGTATTATATACTAATGAGAGTGAAGGAAGGTGATTGGAGTTGTTTGAAGGTTTACAAGAAAAACTTTCTAAAGCTTTTAAAGCGCTTTCGGGGAAAGGAAAAATCACTGAAAAAAATATAAAAGAAGCAATAAAAATGGTAAAGTTGTCATTGTTAGAAGCTGATGTTAACTACAAGGTAGTAAAGGAATTTATTGCAGAAGTAACTGAAAAGGCTACAGGTGAGGAAGTATTAAAGTCGTTAACCCCAGATCAGATGTTTATTAAAATTTTAAGAGATGAATTAATTAGGGTTATGGGAGAAAAATCCCAATTAAGTCTTGTACATTCTCCCTCTTATGTTATGATGGTTGGACTTCAGGGAAGTGGTAAGACTACATCGGCAGCAAAACTTGCAAATTTGCTTAAGAAAAAAGGAAAAAAGCCATTTTTGGTTGCTGCTGATACATATAGACCTGCTGCTATAGACCAATTAATAACGTTAGGTAAGAAAATTGATGTGCCAGTTTTTTGTGGTGATCGAAAAAATCCAGTTAAAATAGTTCGTGAGGCTATAAAAGAAGTTAAAGACAGTGGATACAATGTTGTAATTTTTGATACAGCGGGGCGTTTGCATATTGATGATGAAATGATGAATGAATTGGAAGAAATAAAGGACATTCTTAATCCAGATGAAATATTGATGGTTGTTGATGCCATGGCTGGGCAAGATGCTGTAAATTCGGCAAAGATTTTTAATGAACGATTGGATGTTACAGGATATGTAGTTACAAAGATGGATGGAGATGCAAGAGGCGGTGTGATACTTTCGATAAGGTATATTACTAATAAACCAATAAAATTTATAGGAGTTGGAGAAAAGATAGAAGATATAGAAGAGTTTCATCCTGAAAGAATTGCTAGTAGAATTTTAGGGCTTGGAGATGTTTTAAGCTTAATTGAAAAAGCTGAGCAAGAACTTGATAAAGATAAAATGCAAAAACTAGGCAAAAAGATGCTTAATGCAGAATTTACACTTGAAGATTTTCAAGAGCAATTAAAAGAGATAAAAAAGTTAGGTTCGTTATCAAAAATTGTAGAGATGTTGCCGGGTAGTCCGAAAGTAGATGTAAATCAGAGTGAAAAAGAATTAAAAGTAATTGAAGCAATAATTAATTCAATGACACCTGAAGAAAGAAGAAATCCAAAAATTTTAAATGCAAGCAGAAAAAAAAGAATAGCTAAAGGTAGCGGTACAAGCGTTCAAGAGGTAAATAAACTTCTTAAAAACTATGAGGAAATGAAAAAAATGATGAAAATATTTAAGAAAGGAAAATTACCATTCAATCTAAAAGGATTTAAAATTTAAAAAATTTGATGGAGGTGTTTAGAGTGGTAAGGATAAGATTAACTCGTATGGGAAAGAAAAAGCAACCATTTTACAGAATTGTTGTTGTGGATCAGAGAAAAAGAAGAGACGGTGCATACATTGAAAGTTTAGGTTACTATGATCCAATCAAGGATCCATATATTTTGAATGTTGATGTTGATAAGGCTGTAGAATGGATTATGAAGGGTGCACAGCCAAGTGATACTGTAAGGAATTTATTGAGAAAAGCAGGGGTGTTTAAAAAGGTTGATGAGCTTAAGAGAACAAAGAAGGAGGAAAATAAATGAAAGAACTCCTTGAGTATATGCTCAAGGGGATTGTAAAAAATCCCGATGAGGTTGTTGTATTGGAGTTTGAAGAAAGTGGAAAAAAAGTGTTTGAAATATCCGTTAATCCTGAGGATGTTGGTCAAGTTATTGGAAAAGATGGGAGAACAATAAAGTCAATAAAAATTTTGTTATCTTCTATAACGGATGAGAACAACTTTATTTTGAAGGTGGTAAGATGATAAATACTCTCCGAGAGCTTTTAAGCGGAAAAGTTGCAGTTGCAATTTTAGGAAAAACACATGGGCTCAAAGGAGAGTTAAAATTGCATCCATTTACTAATTTTCCAGAAATCATTGAGTCTTTGGAAGAGATTTTTCTTTATAATGAAAAAACAAAACAATTTATGGTTGCAACTGTAGAGAATATAAGATTAGCTGATGGTTACTACATTATTAAACTAAATGGTGTCGAAAATGTTGAAAATGCTAGAAAATTTGTAGGCTCTAAAGTTTATATTAATAAAGATGAACTACCAAATTTATCGGAAGATGAGTATTATTTCTTTGAAATAGTTGGAAGCCAAGTTATTGATGAATCAGGAAAAGTTTTGGGAATTGTTGATGAAATCATACAAACAGGTAGTAATGATGTAATAGTAGTTAATAAAAATAAAGAAGATGAAATTTTGATACCTGTGATTTATGATTATATTATAACTTTAGACAAGAAAAATAAAAAAATTGTTGTTAAAGTACCGGAGTGGTTGGATTGAAAATTAGTGTTTTGACAATTTTTCCAGAAATGGTTGAAGTAATAAAAAAATATGGAGTTATTTCACGAGCTGTTCAAGAGAATAAAATAGAGATTAACATTTTTAATTTGAGAGATTTTACAAATGATAAGCACAGAACTGTCGATGATTATCCTTTTGGCGGCGGTCCAGGAATGGTTATGAAGCCAGAGCCATTCTTTAGATTTTACGATTTTTATGTTGAAACTTTTGGAAAGCCTTATACAATCTTAACTAGTCCACAAGGAAGAACTTTAAATAATGATCTTGTCAAAGAGTTAAGTTTAAAAGAAAATTTATTAATAATTTGTGGTAGATACGAAGGAATTGATGAAAGAGTAATGGAATTAGTTGATGATGAAATTTCAATAGGAGATTATGTTTTAACTGGCGGAGAACTTCCAGCTATGGTAATGATCGATGCAATTTCGAGGTTTGTTCCAGGAATAATTTCTGAAGAATCTGTAATAGAAGAGTCTTTTAATACTGGATTATTAGATCATCCTCATTATACGCGTCCAAGAGAATTTAATGGTAAAAAAGTTCCGGAAGTATTATTGGAAGGCAACCATGAAAAAATTGAAATTTGGAGAAGGAAGATGTCTTTGAAAAAGACTATTCAAAGAAGGCCAGATTTATTTTTAAAGAAAGAATTTGATGAAGTTGATAAAGAGGCTTTGCTTGAACTTTTCAGGGAGTTGATTAATAATGTTAAGTAAGTTGTATATTGCTTTAATTCATTACCCTATATTAGGCAGAGATGGCAAAATTATTTCAACAGCAGTGACAAATTTAGATATACATGATATTGCACGAACAAGCAGGACATATAAAATTAAAAAGTATTATTTAGTTAACAATCTGCCAGCACAGCAGGATATAGTAAAAAAGGTTTTAGAATATTGGAGAGAAGGGTTTGGAAAAGAGTATAATCCAAATCGTTCTGAAGCACTTTCATTAGTTGAGTTGAAAGCTTATTTTGAAGATGTATTAGAAGATATCGAACGATTGGAAGGGCAAAAACCTATTATAATGTTTACTTCTGCCAAAATGCGAGAAAATACGATAAGTTTTGAAGTAGGAAGAAAAATGGTACTTGAATCAGAAAAACCTATTTTAATATTGTTTGGAACAGGTTGGGGAATGCCCGATGAGATATTGTCCAAATGCGATTATGCGTTAGAACCAGTAAGAGCAAAAAGCGATTTTAACCATTTATCTGTTAGAGCAGCAGTAGCTATTATTCTTGATAGATTAATTGGAGAAAATGTATAGTATAAAGGGAGGGATTAACATGAGTATGGATAACCTTGTTAGAATTATTGAAAAAGATCAGATTAAGGATGTTCCAGAATTTAGACCTGGTGATACAGTAAAAGTTTATGTTAGATTTAAAGAAGGAAACAAAGAAAGAACACAAGCGTTTGAAGGAATTGTAATTTCTATGAGAGGTTCTGGTATTAGCAAAACTTTTACAGTTAGAAGAATTGGTGCAAATGGTGTTGGTGTAGAAAGAATTTTCCCATTGTATGCTCCAATAATTGAAAAGATTGAAGTTGTTAGAAGAGGAAAGGTAAGAAGAGCAAAATTATACTATTTAAGAGAAGTACGCGGAAAGGTGAAAATTAAGGAGAGAAGGTAATTAACAATGAAAAAATCTCCTAAAGAAATTGCCAAAGAAGTTGTGATTACACTTTTGTATGCAATTGTTGCTGCAACTATTATTAGATTATTTGTTTTTGAAACTATGTTGGTCCCCACAGGATCTATGATCCCAACGATTAATATTGGGGACCGCCTTTTTATTGAAAAGATTACATATCAAGCACGTGAGCCAGAAATTGGTGAAATTGTGGTATTTTGGACTCCATTTAGAGACGAAAGAGCTGAGCAAATGTTAAGAGCATTTGACAAGTTTATGGATTTGTTTGCTCCATCTAAGTTTAAGGGGCATGTAAAATATGTAAAAAGATTAGTTGCTAAAGAAGGGGACATAATTACTTTAAAGAATGTAGATGGTAATTGGAAATTATTTGTTAACGGCAAAATTCCAGAAAACTTAAAGAATGTTAATTATCAACCAGATGGTATTTTTAAATATCCTAATTTGTGGAAATATTTAGATCAAGCAAGTAGATTAAGAGATAATAAAACTGAATATAGAAATTTTTTGTATAATATCGCACTTAAAAATGGAGCTGAACTTGCGAATACTATATTCAGCATAATTGGAGGAATGGATCCTGTCCCATATGGAATACCATATCATGAATATGTAGATGAATATTTAAAGCCAAAGAATATAGATTTTGATGATTATGTATGGACTGAAAATGGACAGGTTTATATTAAAATTCCAGAAGGTTTTTACTTTTTCATGGGCGACAATTCAAAGGAGAGTTTAGACAGCAGATATTTTGGTTTTGTTCCAAAAGAAGCAGTGATTGGAAGACCTATATTGAGAATTTGGCCTTTCCAAAGTTTTGGGCCAGTTCAACCGTTACCAAGATTAAGTGATTAAATTAGACAAAATAATTTTGAGAAAATTTATGAGTCAACTAAATAACCCCATCCTATTTATATTGGATGGGGTTATTATAGTGGTGTTTTTATGAAAAACAATTGTTATTGAACTAACACAACTTTTTCAACTGCTTTTTCAGCAATGATTTTTTTAGTACCAGCTCCATGTGATATTAGTTTGAATAACTTGCCTGAGTTTAAAACATTAATTCCTGCAAGTAATTTAACCGGAAAAACATTTGGAAGTAAAGTAGTAGAAGGTCCAACAATTGCAACCTTATCAGTTTTTACATAATTTAGTATCCAATCTATAGAGCCATTTACAATCGCAGAACCTGAGATAACAACAACTGAACATTTGGGAAGTAGATCAACTATAGCCCAATCGGGTAAAACTTCATCACTACCTTTTCTATTTCTATCGAATATTAATATATCCCAAGCTTTAGGCTTCCATAACTTTATTAAAGGATCAATTCTACCTATAAATCCTATTGTGTCATCAAGGCCTACATTAATATATTGGCTTAGATCGCCTGGAGAATAAATATTTTTAATTTCTGGAGTTGAAAATACGGCATTTAATGTTGCATAAGCAACAGATCTTATTAAAGGATCAGGAGAAAATAGACCAATATTTAGAATATCTTTTACTTTCATTCCTGGATTTATCTTGCTTACTGGATTTCCAAAATCACCAGTACATTTGAAAAACTCTTCGCATTTTCCGAGAGTATCTTCACGTAATGTATAGCTTACACTACATCTTCCATCACTTAATAAAGCCGCTGAGAGGCCAAGACCTATTACGTAATCTTCAAGTGTTTCATTGTTAATAAATTTAAGAGCTTCGTCGTATAATTTTTTAGAAAGTGTCAGAATAATCCCCCCTATTTTTCGACTTTCCCTTTAATATAATACCAAACATATAAATCAAATTTTCCAGGGCATTCACCAAATTCATTTGAAATTTCATTAAAAATTTTCTCAATCTGAAGGTATCTTTTTTTACTCCATGATTTTGGAATTTCATCAATATATTTATATTTATGTAGCATTCTTAAAATATGTTTATCCAAAATAGCAACTTCACAAAAACCTATATTTCTTAAAAAGTGTGAAGCTTCTTTCCATCCAATACCTTTTATGTTTTTTACAAGGTATTCTCTTAAGGTATATACATCATAACTATTAATAAGATCAATTAACTTTCCTACAATCCACCTATTTTCATATATATATTTTGCGCGAGCTTTAGGGAAACGATGCCCAACTTTTTTTAAAGCTATTTCAAGATCAGAAAGTGAAAGAGTATAAAAACCTTCTCCAATTTCTTTTTGGGCTTTAATACCACCGGAAGCAGACCAGTTTGCAGTCAAAACACAAAAGGATAATTCAGAAAATAGTAAGAGCTCATCATTACTGTTTTTTAATTTTAAAAATTCATTCCAACGATTTTCAACAAGTTCTTTTGCTTCAATATAAATTTTTTTAATTTCTTCAACCATAGCATCAACGCTTTATTTCAAATATGTATAGCCCAATTACCTTCAAAAGCACCAAGGAGTGTTTCAGTTAGTGTTGGATGTGGATGTATTGCTTCTGCTATTTTTTCTGTAGCCATTTCATATTTTACTCCCAATACTCCCTCCATTATCATGTCCGTTGCGTTTGCTGACACTATCGTTACTCCCAATACTTTTCCTGTTTCTTTTTCTTCTATCACCTTTGCAAATCCTAATTTCTCTTCCATTGTTCTTGCCCTTCCATTTGCTGATACCGGAAATTTATATATGTTTACTTTTTCTCTATCCACTTCTTTTTCTCTTTTTCCTACACTTGCTACTTCTGGATTTGAAAAGATTATCGATGGTACTGCTCTATAGTCCATTTCTATTTCTTCTCCTGCTATGTTATGTGCTGCTACTATCCCTTCGTACATCGCAACATGTGCTAGCATTATCTGTCCCCTTATATCTCCTATTGCATATATATTATCTATATTTGTTCTCATATGTTTGTCTGTTTTTACTCCTCTTTCTATTTCTATGCCAAGTGATTTTATATCTTCACTTATATTCGGTCTTCTTCCTACTGCAAGTAGTACTTTTTCAACTTCTATTTCTTTTCCTGCAACTTTTGCAATATATTTTTCGTTCTTTTTTTCCACTCCTTCTACTTTTTCTCCTTCTATTATTTTTACTTTGTTCTTTTTTAGTGCTTTTTTTACTTCTTCTGCTACATCACTATCTTCGTATGGTAAAATATGTTCTGCGAGTTCTACTATCGTTACATCTACCCCAAAACTTGAAAAGAATGTAGCAAATTCTACTCCTATTACTCCTCCGCCTATTATCAATATCGATTCTGGCATCTTTTCCATCTTAAATACATCATCACTTGTCCATATACCTTCTATCTGATCAAATGGTGGAAAGATAACTGGCACAGAACCATGTGCTAAGATTATATTTTCTCCCTCTATTTCTTGTCCACTATTTTCAAGTAAAACGGTATTTTTGTCTTTCAATATTGCTTTGTCTTTAAATACATCAATCTTGTTCTTTTTCATTAAAAATTCTATACCTTTTCTAGACATAGTAACAGACTTTTGCATGTGTTTCATGATTAAGGATAGATCATATGAAACATTATCAACTAAGATACCAAACTTTTTAGCCTTTTCATTTATCTCAGTAAAAAGGTGTGAGGCTGTAAGCATAGCTTTAGTAGGAATACACCCTTTGTTAGTACAGGTACCACCAAATTCTTCTTTCTCAACAATTGCAACTTTCTTACCAAGCTGTGAAAGCCTTATCGCTGCAACATATCCTCCAGGCCCTCCACCTATTACTATTGCTTCATACATTTCTTTTACCTCCTTTGTTTATTCTTATAACTTATGATACAATATAATCTCATTTTTTGCAACAAGCTTAATTTTTGAGAAAGATGGAAAAAATTGATAAATATGTTAAAATTTTTATATAAAATATGATAAAATATAAAATGTTGGGGGGGATTTAATGGAGATCAGACTGTTTGGAAAGGAATATGGCGTTTATTTTCAATCAGAAAAAATTGTTTTAAAAAGTAAAAAGGCAGAGCATATTTTATATTACTTAATTTTGAATTATAAAAGAAAAGTATTTGTTAGCGAAATTCTTAATGTTTTTTTTGAAGGATATGATGAAAGTTATTCTCGGAAGAATCTTAATACACTTTTGTATATGTTGAGAAAAGGATTAAATTTAACAAAAGATTCTCTAAAAATTGATAGAAATGTTGTATATTTGGATGTTTCGAAGTTGAAAATTGATTATATTTTGTTTCAAAAGCTTATGGATAAAAATCCTTCAAAAAAAACAAGGGATGAAATTGCAAAGATTTATAAAGGTGAGCTTTTAGAAGGTTTAGATGAAGAGTGGGTCATTCCTTATCGCGAGTTGTGTGAAATGCAGATTTTAATGATCACTCAACAATTGAAAAAGAATGATTTGAATTTATTGGAAAAACTTGCTGAATTACCTACAAAAAATGAAATACCAATGGATCTTGCTTTAAAACTAATAGTTTTGGATAAAAAAAGAAGAAATCCAATGTTTATTCCCTTACTTATAAAGTCACAGAGTGATATTAGTTCAAAAATTAGAAAAAGTGACTTTTATGTGAAAGTTTCCAAAAATACATATTTGATATTATTTGAATCTGGAAAATCTGACAGTGAAACTTTGGAAAATGTATTAAAGTTTAGATTTAATGATGATATTAAAATAATTGAAAAGCTTTAACTATTCAAAAAAGCCTGGCTGATGCCAGGCTTTTTATTAGTCTTCTAGTATTTCTTTAACTTTATTTTTAATACTATCACTATCAAAACCATAAATTTTGAATAAGTAATTGCTATTACCAGATACTGGGAACCTGTCAATACCAATCTTAACAAATTTGTCAGGAATTATTTTTAGATTGAAGAGTTTGTTTTCTATTAATGTTCCAAGGCCATTGTAAATATTATGGTCTTCAATTACAATCACTTTGTTTCGTGAGTATCTTGTAAGAACTTCCTCGTCTAAATCAAGTGGACAAGATACATTAAGTAAACCTACTTTGATTCCTTCATTCCTTAGTTCATCTACTGCTTTTAATGCTGAAGGAATTACTGAACCCATCGTAATAATTACAATATCTTCTCCATCTCTTAATATATCAATTTTTCCATATTTAAATTCGTAATTTTCATCAAAGAATATGCTTCCATCTTCTTTTTTTATAGGTTCTAATTTACTTCTACCCATAGCTATTACAAAATTTCCATATTCTGAAGCAACATATCTTACTGCTCTATCAGTTTGATTAGGATCTGCAGGAACAATGACTTTGAAGCCAAACCATGATAGAGGTGCAGAAACATAGTTTAATGCATGATGTGTTTTTCCATCTTCACCAACATCTGTTCCACAGTGTGTTACTACAACCTTAAGGTTTGTATTATTAATTGCGTTTAATCTATGTTGATTAAATGTTTCATCTATCCCAAATACTCCAAAATCTGCGAAAAATGTAATAAATCCTTCAACACTTAGTGCACCTGCTAATGCAGCAGCATTATGTTCTTGAACACCAATTTCAATTAGTCTATCCTTTCTTTCTTTGTCAAGAAAATCTAATTTCACAGAAGATTTGAGATCACAATCAACAGCTACAACGTTATCATTTATTAATGCAAGATCAGCAATAGCTCTTCCCAATGCTGATCTATTATCAATTTTTTCTGCGTAAGTTCTAAATTTTCCAGTATTGATATTTACATCGTATTTTAAAAACAATTTTTTATGTTCTGAAATTGGCAGTTTTTTTCTATTTTCAATGTATTTTTCTATATCAATATTTAATCCAAGTTCTTGAATAGCATTTTTAAATTCTTCAATTGATAATGGTTTACCGTGGTATTTTGGTGTATCTTCCATGAAGCTTACGCCTTTTCCTATAATAGTATGTGCAATTATTGCTGTTGGTTTTCCATCATTTTTAGCAATTTTTAGTGCCGAGAGTATTTGCTCAAAATCGTGTCCGTTTATTTCCAAAGTATTCCATCCAGCTGCTTCATATTCTCTTTTTAGATCTACATACATTATTTCTCTTGCTCTTCCGCTGATTTGAATGTCGTTGTAGTCAATAATAACAGTTAAGTTATCAAGATTATATTTATTTGCAGTTCTTCTTGCTTCTGCTACTTGGCCTTTTGCACTTTCGCCGTCACTCATGACAACGTATACATGATAGTCTTTGTTTTTTAATTTCCCAGCTAAAGCCATTCCAACGCCTGCAGAAAGTCCTTGGCCAAGATTTCCAGTTGTCCATTCGACACCAGGAATTCCTCTTGTGATATGTCCTTCAAAAATACTTGATGGATGTCTAAAACCAGTTAAAACTTCTTCTCTATTAATAAATCCATACGCCGCAAGTGTGCTGTATACGGCAGGTGAAATGTGACCATGACTAACTATGATTCTATCTCTATCTTCGTTCCAAGGATCATTTGGAAAAACTTTTGCAAAAGAGTATAAACTAACTAAAATGTCAATTGATGACATAGAACCACCTGGATGTCCAGATTGAGCTACGGTGGTCATGGTCAAAATATCTCCTCTACATTTTTTTGAAATTTCTTCAAGATTTAAGTTCAAAATATACACCTCCTTCATTTTATCTCAATATATTATACCAAATGAAAAACAAATTTTCAGTAAAAATATTGTTATAAAAATTACTATGTTATAATATATTCTGAGGTGATTTTATGGGTGCTTCGTCCAAAATATATAACTCTGTAGCAGTTGTAACAATGAATTATAATGGTAATTTAAATGGAATTACTGTAGCATGGATAATGAGGACTTCGATAAATCCAAAGCTTTTGGCAATTTCGATAGGTAAACAGCGATATAGCTATGAACTTTTGAAAAAAGTTAATTTTTTTGGCATAAATTTGCTTAGTGTCAATCAGATAAATATTGCAAAACAATTTGGAACTATTTCTGGAAGAAATTTTAACAAATTTGAGGGGATTAACTTTAAAATGAGTAAAAATAAAATTCCAATATTAAATGGTGTAGTAGCGTATTTAGAATGTGAAAAAATTGGAGATTTTGAAACAGGAGATCATAATATATTTTTAGGGAAAGTTAATTTTGAAGAGATTTTTAATAATGAAAAAGTTTTATTGTATGGAGAACATAAATTTTGGAGGGATTAAATGTTTGAGCATTACTATACTGAAAAACCGACAAGTATTTTAAAGGTAAAGATTGTTGAATTAAAATTAAAAAATGGACACGTATACAGATTTAAAAGTCCGAGTGGAGTCTATTCTTTTGGAAAGATTGATAGAGCAACAAAAATTTTGATTGAAAATAGTAGAATTAATTATGGAGATGTATTAGATATTGGTTGTGGATATGGAGTGATTGGAATAACTTTGAAGAAAGAAAATCCTGACATTAACCTTTATATGAGTGATATAAACGAACGTGCAGTTGAGTTTGCAAAAATTAATAGTAAAGATAACAATATTGAAGCTGATATCAGACATGGATATTTATATGAACCGTGGGATAATGTAAATTTTAATCATATTATATCTAATCCTCCAATAGTTGCTGGAAAACAAGTTTGGATGAAATTAATTGAGGGCGCATTTGAAAAGCTTAGAGGTGGCGGTACATTAGAACTTGTTGCATATCATAATAAAGGTGGAAAGAGAATAAAAGAATATATGAGATCAATTTTTGGAAATGTTGAAGAATTGTGTAAAGAAGGAGGAATAAGGGTATATAGTTCTAAAAAATTATGACGCTTGAATTAAAAAATGTAAATTATATTTATAATTATAAAACCGTGTTTCAAAAGCACGTTTTAAAAGACATAAACTTTAGAATAAATGATAATGAAATTATTTTTATAATTGGAAAATCAGGAAGCGGTAAAACTACTTTGTTATACTTATTAGATTTTCTTTTGAAGCCTACTTTTGGAGAAATAGTTGTTGATGGTGAGGATCCTTATACTAACCCTCATAAATTTAGAAAAAAAATAGGTTTTGCCTTTCAGTTTCCGGAAAAGCAGTTTTTTTCTGAGACTGTAGAGGATGAAATTATGTTTTCAATTAAAAATTTTGAACTTGAAAATCCCAAAGAAAGATTGGAAGAAATTAAGGAATTAATAAAATTAGAGGATGATTTATTGAAGAAATCTCCATTTCAGCTTTCTGGTGGCCAACAAAGAAAAGTTGCAATAGCTAGTGCAATTGCTCATGATCCAGAACTCCTTATATTAGACGAGCCTACTGTAAGTCTGGATTATAAATCTGAAAAATCATTGATTGAGTTTTTGAAACTTTGGGTCAGTAAAAACGATAAATCTTTGATAATAGTAACACATGATCTTGAAAAATTTTCTGACTTTAAAGGTAAAATTTTTGAAATTGTAGATGGAAGGTTATTTCCTGTAAACAGGGGGGAATTATTTTGAAATTTGCTTATAAAGCCTACGATAAAGAAATGAAAAAGGTAAGAGGGGAAATTGAAGCATACAACCTTCAGGAAGCTTTATCAAAGTTAAAATCTAGTGGTTACATTGTTATAGATGTTAAAGAAGCAAGTAAAGTAAAGAAATTTAATATTAATATATTTAGTATAAGATTAAAAGATATAGTTTTTTTTACAAGGCAATTAGAAACTATGGTAAAAGCCGGATTAAGGTTAAGAGAGGCAATTTATATCTTGTCAAATCAAGAGATATTTTCAAAAAGGTTTAGAAGTATTTTAGTTAATATAGTTAGTGAATTAGATGTGGGAACGTCTCTTTCAGAAGCGTTTAAAAAGCAAAAAGTTTTCGATGACGTATTTATCAATATGATTAAAGCTGGGGAAGAAGGTGGAGTTTTAGAAGAAACTCTCGAAAAATTAGCTAGTTATTATGAAAATTTAAATAGAACAAACCAACAGGTAAAATCTGCTATGGTTTATCCTACATTTATTTTAGGATTTGCTGTTATAGTTGTTGTAGTAATCAGTGTTTTTATCTTGCCAAAGCTTTTCAATGTGTTTGGAACTATACCAACGGGGGGTATAATTTCTTTTTTAATTAGTGTAAATAAAATTGTGACAGGCAATCCATTTATGGTAGTTTTTGTTATAATTTCTTTATTAATTGGAATGTTTTTATTTTTAAGGACTGAACCAGGTAAAAAAACAAAAGAATTTTTCGGAAGATTATTCCCTCCAATTAGAAAATTACAGGAGAAAATTACATATGAAAGATTTTGTAGAACATTTGGAGTTTTAATTGCAAGTGGTGTTTCAATAATAGATTCGTTGGAAATGGCTGCAAAAGCTTCAAATAATTTAAAGTTTATTATGAAAATAAAAAATGTTTCTGAAAAAGTAAAAAGTGGAAGTACTTTAAAGCAAGCTTTGAAAAGTGAAAAAGTTTTTCCTCAGATTATTTATGAAATGATTGGTACTGGAGAGGAAACTGGTAAGTTAGACACGATTATGGAAAAAGTGGCGGACTTTTTTGACGAGCAGATTCAACAGGATACAAAAAAGCTTTTATCAATGCTTGAACCTTTAATGATTGCTTTTGTAGGTTTGTTTATTGCATTTTTAGCTTATGCAATGTATTCTACTATTTTTCAAATGCAATCTACTTTTGGTGGTTAATATGACATATATTGAGGTTTTAATTGTTATTGTTATTTCGTTAATAGTTTTTTCTGTTTCAATTTTTTCTTTATTTTCGATTCTTGATAAAGTTGTGCTAGAAGAAGAATTATTTAAAACGATTGTATATTGTGGATTGTGGAAATCTAATGCTGATATGATTGAGTATAATGCTGACACTGTTAAGATTTATTACTCGTTATTTACAAAAAAAGAAATACTAATAAGGAAGAAGATATATTTTGGAGATTATTTTGAAGATAATAATTTAAGAATAATTCCAAGAAAAAGCGTTACTCCTGGGACTTTTGGAAATTTTAAGATTGAACCTATTTCATTTGATGTATCTGTAAAATAAAGGGGGGAAGTTTTTTGTCGAATCTTTTAAGTAGAAGATTGGTTGGGTTTGATATAATTGGTAGTAATGTATATCAAGCGGTTGGAGAGTATTTTTTTGGAAAAATCAAAATTAAAGAATTAAGAGAATATAATGGAGATTTTGAATTTGAAGTAGATGATTTGATTATAGTGAATATACCTTGGGATTTGATTTTAAATTTGAATCTTCAAATGCCAATGATAAAAAAAAGGAAGGATATTGAAAATTATATCGTTTTAGAAGTTTCACAAAATTTTAATTTAGAAAGATCTGAATTTAGTTTTGATTTTTTGAAAACTTCAAATGGTTTAGAAGTATTTGTTGTAAGAAAAGCCGAGTTAAATGAGTATTTTCACAAATTAGAATCTATGAAGATACCAGTACCAGATATTGTTTATCCAGATTTTTTTAAAGAATCATTATTGCTATCAAAATTTCCAGGTTATAATATTGAATTTTTCATAGATTCAGAATATTCGGGGCTTATAATTTTTAATGGAAATAATTTAGAATCAGTAAGGTATTCAGAATTAAGTTTAAAATACTTAAATGATTTGTGTAACGATGAATTTGGTTATAGTTTGTATGAAGTTGAAGATTTGAATGATGAAGCTTTAAAAGAGGATGTTAGTAGATTTTTATATAATTTTATAGGAGACATGTTTTCATTGATTGAACGCGAGATTTTTGTTAGTTTGAATTCTTCTCAAAAACAATTAACTATTGAAGATATACAATCTGGATTTGTATATACTGATTCAGAATTAGTGAATAAATTAATTTTTGAACATTATACAGATTCTGAAATTTTTAAGAAAATTTTCACAGTTCGTAATTTTAAATATCCTGTTATGAAACCTAGGTATTTAGGAACTTTAGGGTTAATCACAAGGGGGGGATTTGAGTTTGGAAAATTTAAATTTATACAAAGATAAAGAAAAGAGAATTTCACTAAAGAGATTTTTAATGTATTTAGTTATATCGTTTCTACCTTTCTTTTCATTGTATTATTTTTCTCAATATTTTTTATTTTCAAATATAGCTAATATAATTAGAAGTCATCCATTGGTGTTTAATGAAATTTCTTTTAATGAGTTAACAGAAATTCCTGACATTGTTGATTTAAAGATTTCAGAATATGATTCTAAAATAAATACTTTGATTAATAAGATTAGACATTTAAAAACTTCATTGAATAAATCTTTCTTTTCAAAGTATTTTCTTCAAGTTTTAGTAGATGAAATATCAAAAATTAATGAATATTTTTTTATAAAAAATATTGAATTTGATGGTAAGAGTTTTTTGATAACTTTTTATGAATATTCGGAAAATCCTATTGTACCTGAAACAATAAAAGAAAAATTAAGTAAATATTATAAAAATGTTGATCTAAAAGTTATTGATATAAAAAATGTATATGAGAATTTTAAGATGTATGAGTTTCAATTGGAGGGAGAGTTGTGAGTTTAAAATTAAAAATTGCTAATTTGATTTTAATTATAGCCTTTTTGGTTGGTATTTTATTTGCATTGTATGATTTTTTATTTATTAAAATTGGATTTTTAAAAAAGTTTAATGAAAAAACTATAATTTTAGATAGGAAAATTAGTGATTTTAAAATTTTATTAAATCAGTATAATAATGCAAAGTTATTTTTAAAAAACGATAGGCATTTTAGTAATGAGGTAGCTAAGTATTTAGATGAAAACAAACGTTTATCTGATACACTTGAAGGGGAAAAATTTGAAAAGTTTTTCTATAATTTGCTTAACTCAAAATCTATAATTATTAATAAATTAAATGTTGAGGTAAATGTTGATTTTCCAATAATATTTAATTCCAAAAGTAAGGCAAATGTTTCGTTTGATTTAGAGGTTGGTGATATAATTGATGTTAAATAAGAAATATTTATTTATTTTTTTAGTGTTAATTTTAATTGTAGTAATTTTTTTCATTTCTATTTTAAATTTGAGGAAAAGTTTAGAAGTTGAAGTTTTAAGCTCTGTTAATGTTGTTAAAATAAAAGATTATTATCTAAACTTTATTAATGTAAAAAACGTAAGTTTTTTTGAGCCGTATTACTTGAAAATTGATGGAAATTACTCAAAACTGGGTAATTTTTCAATTGTAGAAGATTTAGAATATTTAGGTTATTATGATGAATCAGGTATTTCTGTTGTATATTTAAGAAATGAAAAGCAATTATTGAAATTTGATCCCAAACAGCTTCTGTTAAATAGGTACTATATATTAAATATTTCGGGAAATAATCTTGTTGTATTAGACATTAAAGATGGAAGCATTAAATTAATAGTTTCAAAAAAGTTAGGGGGGATAAGTGATGAAAATTAAGTTTACAATTATTGTATTTTTAGCTATGTCTTTAAATTTGATTGCTAATTTAATTAACGTTGATTATTACATAAATAGTAATAAAATGCAGTTGATAATAGAGAATGATAGGAATCTTCAACCCTCTGAAGTTGATTTTGGTTGGAATGATTCACTAAATGTTTATTATTTAACCTTGAAAAATACAATTTCTAAAAATTCTTTTTTACCGGTATCTAAAGGGCCTTTAGAAGGATTACAAATAGTAACTATTAATAATGATACCAATGTATTTTTGTTTTATCTTGTACCAGTTAAGGTTGATTGGATTGTTATGGGTAATAAAATAGTTCTTACAATGCCTGTAAGTGTTTCTGATAAGAAATATAGTTTTTCATTTTTGAATGCTCCATTAGATGTTGTTATTAGAGATTTTTCTGATGCAATTGGTGTTAATATTTCGCTATACGATGGAGTTAGAAATAAAAATGTTAATCTTGAAGTTAAAGATGTTTCTATTGAAGATGCTTTAAGGCTGTTGCTATTAAATAATCCTGAAGTTTGTTATGCATATGGACCGGATGGGACGCTTTATTTGGGATTAGAAAATGAAATTAAAAAGAATTTTGCATATTATTGGCAAATTTATGATGAAGAAGTTGATTCTGAAAAAATAAGATTGTTGCTTGGTGCTGGAACGTTTGCTAATTATATAAAGGATAAGAGCAAATTATTTGTATATGGAGGCATTAGGGAACACAGATTAATAGCTGATGCTATATCTCAGCAACCAAGTAAGTCATGGTACTACTTTAAATTTAATGTTAGTAAAGAGGTTTTAGAAGATTTTTTAACTAATATTTCGAGTATATATGATTTTAAATATTCTATTTTGTATGGTTTAAGACAAGTTGCGATATATTCAGATAATGAATCTGCTAATACTATTGGTTACTTAATCTCAATTTTGAAAGATAGTTTTGACGATCCATTTTTTGATTATGTAACTGTTGAAGTCGGATATCCAGAAAGAATAAAAACTATTCTAAAAAGCTTAAATATTCCATTTAAATCTTTAGGTCAAAATATTAAAGTACCTGAAAAGTTTAGAGATTTAGTCATAACATTAAATAATGATAGAACAATAGGCAATCCTTACAGGATGGTGTTTGAAGATATAAATATTGATACAGTTAGAAGGGCTTTAGAGTATTTAAATATTTCTGAAGAAAACGGTAAGGTTTTAGAAGTTAATGGAAAAGTTTTTGTAACTCTTTTTGCAACTAAACAAGTTTATTCTAGATTTATGCAATTTTTAGAACTTGCAAGTGTAAAAACATTGAGAGTGAAAATTAATAAAGAAAATTTAAAACCGTACGATGTGGAAATTTTAAAAGAATTTTCAGATGGTAGTTTATTAATTAGGGGAAAAGAAAAAATTATTGATAAAATAATTACTAATAACACATTAAATTCGAAATATGTTTTAGAGATAACTCCATTTGATCCACCAAAATCAGTTTTTAAAGCACTTTTGGATGCTTCACCAGTCTATGAAACTGATAATTTGCTGGTTTTTAATAATGTAAATAATGATATAGAAAACAAGATAAAGGAAATTAGAGAAAGTTACGGAGATAAGATACAATTTATTGAAAATATTTATCTTAACGAATCTCAATCAAAGATATTAAAAGATTTATATAACATTGATGCTATCAATACTGAAAAAGGTGTTATTCTAAAGGGAAGGCAAATTTCCAAAGCTTTTGAGTTTATAAATAATTATTTTGGTAATAGTGATAATAAATATTATTTAGAGAAAATAAACCTTCAAAATTACGAAGAACTTCAAGAAGTAATATCGCAGTTGTTTAAAGTGAATATGGAATATTATCCAAAAAGTCAAATATTAATACTTAATGGAAGTAGTGAAAGCTTAGAAAAAGCAAAAGAATTTGTAAGAAAATACTCACAAGGTAAGAGTATCAAGATTTTGAATAATGTTTATTTTGATGGAATTGATGAATTATTAAAAGAAGTGGGAGAATTAAAGGTATTTAAAATAAACAATAATCTATTGCTTTTTGGTAGTCAATCAGAAATCGATGAAGCAGAAACTTTGCTTGAAAATTTGACTAATGATTCGACAATAGTTTCCTTGGAAAGTGATTTAGATGAAGGAAAGATTGCTGAGATATTAAATCTTTACTTTGGAAATAGCATAATTGCTAAAAAAATAGACGATAAGTTTTATTTAAAGGGCAATGAAAAAATAATTTATAGAGCAGTAGAGTTATTAAAAGAATTTTCGAAAAATGAAATAAGTTTCGAAAATGGTAAATTATATATAGATGTAAAAGATTATGATTTGAACGAATTAATTAAAAAAGTATTTTTATTAACTACTAAAAAGACGGTAATACTCGATGAAAAAGTGGATAGGAAAGTAGATATAAAATTGTCAAACGCATCGATAGAAGATTTTGAGAAATTATTAAACGAATACGGTGTTTTTGTTAGAGAAGAAAATGGATTTTTACATGTTGGAAGAAAATTAAAATCACAATTTGTAGAGGTTGTTGATAATAAAATTACTATTAATGCTACTAATATTTCAATAGAACAACTTGCCAGAGAAATTTATCCAAAATTTGGTTATTCGGTTTTGATTGATTCTGTAACCGATAATTTGAATATTGTTTTAGAAGATTCGAGTCTGGACGAATTTGAAAATATTATAAGTTCGAAAGTTGATATAACAAAAGAAGGAAGTATGGTATTTATAAAACCAAAAGGGCAAGAAAATGTTCCAAATGTTAGTGAAAAAAATGTGAATATAAGTGAAGATGGTTTAATTACAATAAACGCAGAAAATGTTCCACTTAAAAATATAATTGAACAGGTTGTAAAAGGCTATAAATACTCTGCGGTTATTTCAAGAGAAATTAATTCAATTGCTAATATATATGTTCAAGATATTACTTTTGATGATTTTGAAACAATTTTAAGTAATTATAATGTAGCAATAAAAAAAGAAAACGGTATTTACATCTTTGATATGATAACAGGTAGTTCAACAAAGACAACTACAACATTTGTATTTTCAGTTTCTCAAAATGTAGATAAAGTAAAAGAATTAATAGAGTTTTATGGCGGTCAATCGTTTGTTGATACTTCGGCAGGAGTTGTTATTGCAACAGGAATTGATGCAAAAGTTGCTGAAGAGGTCAGAAGTTACATTAAACAAAATTTAAACGCAAAGCTTGCATTGATAGAAGTTAAAGTAGTAGATGAAGAGTTATCAGATAATTTTGAATATAATTTGGGAAAAATAACGTCAGATTTGGGTACTTTATCAAATGACGATTTTAACGTTAAATTATCATTGAGTGATTTGAGCATTGAAGGAATTATAAATAAGTTATTGTCTATTGGAAGTGATGGTAATAGTAATTTAAATATTGAGATAGGTAATGGAAATAATGTAACTAATAAAAACACAAATGTTTTAGCAAGTCCAAACGTAGTAGCAAAAAGTGGAGAAAAAGCAAGTATTTTAATAGGTGATAAGATTCCTATAGTTTTAACAACAACAGAGAATACTCAAGAAATTAAATACATTGAATCAGGAGTAACACTTGAAATTACTCCGTATATTAATGCGGATAATACTATTGATTTGGAACTTAATATTAAAGTAAGTAGTTTTGATTGGGATTTAAAGAGCCAATATTCGCTCTCATTACCAGTTGAAAGAACAAGAGAATTTTCATCAAAGATATTATTGAAAGAAAATCAGACTTTAGTAATTGGAGGACTTTCTAGAGAGGAAAATAGCAAAACGGTTTCAAAGATTCCAATTTTAGGTGATTTACCAATTATTGGAAGATTCTTTGTTTCTGAAAAATCTGATAAAGTTAAACGTAATATAGTTATATTTATTTCGGCGAAGGTTGTGAAATAATGGAAAGAGAAATGTACTATGCTGATAAATTTTATTCTAGAAATTCTGAATTATTAATAAAATTTTTTAACCAATTTTGCAAAGCAAAAGAAATTAAAAATGCAAATACTAATTTTGGTTTAATTTTGCCTCATGCAGGATACGTTTATAGTGGTAAAACTGCTTTGTATGCAATATGTAAAGCTTTGGATTTTGGAAAACCTGAAAGAATAATTATCATTGGAACAAATCATACTGGAATTGCTGGAAATATTTGTTCATTGTGGCCAAGAGGAAGATGGAATACTCCCTTTGGATATGTTGAGATTGACGAAGAATTAAATAATTATTTGTTAAAAAATAAAATTTTTGAAGAGAACTATAAAGCTCATATATTAGAGCATTCAATTGAAGTTTTGTTGCCAATTTTAAAATATTATTTTGGTAGCTTTAAATTTGTACCGATTATTTATAATTATCAATCTTATGAAAACACAATAAAGATAGTAGAATTGTTAAAAAAGATAGATTTAAAAAATACTCTTTTGGTTGCTTCATCTGATTTTAATCATTACGAATCTCATGAAATCACTCTTAGAAAAGACGAAAAATTAATTGAAAAGATATTAGAAAGAGATATAGAAGGAATTTATTCACTAAGAGAATCAATTAGTGCTTGTGGAATAGGGCCAATGTCAGTTTTAACAATGTGTTTTGATAATGTAAAGCTTGTATATCACACTACTAGTGCAGAATATTCAAAGGATTATTCTTTTACTGTAGGGTATGCAAGCTTTGTTTTATGGTGAGATTTTGAATAGTAAAATAAAATATTGTAAAGAATTTATAATTATATTCACACTTTTTATTATAATAAGTTCAGTTTTATTTCATGAAAAACAATATAATAATGTAACTAGTAAGGAAATTAAGAGGAACTATGAATCACAAACAATAGATCTTAACAAGGCTGATTTTGAGCAGTTAATGAGCCTTCCTGGGATTGGAGCAGTAAAAGCAAAAGCAATTATTTCCTACAGACAAGCGCATGGAAATTTTAATTCAATTGATGATTTAATAAATGTTACTGGAATTGGTCCATCAACACTTGAAAAAATAAGAGATTATCTGACTGTTTCTAAAACAAATGAGGTGCAAGTTAATGAGAATAAAGAGTTTAAAAAGATAAATATTAATGAAGCTAATGAAAAACAGCTTGAGAAATTACCAGGAATTGGCCCTACAAAAGCAAAAAGAATAATTGAGTATAGAGAAAAAAATGGTAAGTTTAAGTCTTTAAATGAACTTCTAAATGTTAATGGAATAGGTCCGAAAACACTTGAAAAGATTAAAAATTATTTAGCGTTTTGAAAATATAAAATATAGCAAAAATAAAGAAGAAAGGAATGCTATTAGTTGAAAAATATTGTAAAAAGATAATAATGAAGCAAATAAAAAAAACATACCAAGAACAAGTGAAATTTCGTCGGTAATTTTATTATTAAATTTGCTAAATAATGTGGATAAAGTAAGAAGTGCCAATGTATTGAATAAAAAGCTGAGAAAGAGTTTAGTGTACAACTTTTCCATTTCAGGTATAAATTGTCCTCCAGAAATTCTTCCAGGAACTTTTAAAATCCAAGAATATTGAATTATTCCTTTTGAAAAAAGCGTAACCGTGATCATACTAACTATAGTAAAAGTCAGTGAAATTGCTATGACTAGCCATTTTAATTTGTTATTCATAAAATCCCCCCTTTTTAGTCCTATATAAATTATATCACTACTTGACTTTAGCTAAAACTTTTGATAAAATCTTGTTGAGAATTATTTTCAATAAGAAGGGGGAATAGATTTGACTTTAGATAAAATACCGGAATGTGTAAAAGTGAAAATTGTATCAATCAAAGATTCTAAAATTAAAAACAGACTTTTGGGTTTGGGATTAATTCCTGAAAGTATAATAGAAGTTGTTAGAACTTCTCCTATGGGAGATCCAAGAATGTACAGAGTTTTTAATAAATTAATATCTATGAGAAATTCTGAGGCTTCTACTATTGAAGTTGAATTGTTAGATGATTCAATACCATTATCTTTAGCAAATGATGGTGAATATGAAGTTGTTAAATTTTGTGGAGGAAGAAGATTTTTATATAAGGTTAGTAGATTGGGGATTTTGCAAGGAAAAATTATTCAAGTAAAAAATGGTGAAATTTTTTTGGATAATAGTAAAATTCATTTAGGTGAGGGAATGAAAAACAAAATAATATTAAGGAGGATCTGATATGGTAGTGACCGTAGCTTTAGTTGGAAATCCAAATGTTGGTAAAACAAGCATTTTTAATAGGCTTGTCGGTGCAAGGCAATATGTTGCAAATTGGCCCGGAGTTACTGTAAGTAAAATTGAGGGTGCAACCGAATGGAAAGGAAATACGTTACATTTTATAGATCTTCCTGGAACGTATTCATTGTCATCAAAATCGATTGATGAAAAGGTTACTCGAGATTTTTTATTTTTTTCACCTCCAAATGTGACTTTATTAATAGCTGATTCTTTAAATCCTGAACAGAGTTTCTATCTCTTAATAGAAACCTTGGAGATTACAAAAAGCGTAATCTTGGTTATGAATTCTTATGATGAAGTTAAGAGGCAAAAGATAAAAATTGATAAGTATGAACTTCAAAAACATTTTGGAGTCCCTGTAGTATTTACTTCCGCAAAAACTGGAGAAGGAATTAGTGAGTTAAAAGATATGATAGTTGATATAGCAAAAGGTAAAAAAATTAAAAATGTTATTTTTGATTATAAAGAATATGAAAAGATAATTGTAGATATTGAAAATCAAATTCCAGATGATTTATTTAAAAATAAACGATATGCAGCTCTTAAATATTTAGAAGGAGATGAATATTTTGTTAGTAAACTTAAAAATATAGTAAAAATTGATAATACTATTAAAGAAAATGCAATGAACCAAATTCCAAAAATAAGATATGAATATGTAAAATATGTAATAAAGGAAGCCTATTCAGGAAACAAAATTGAGTATATAAAGACCTTAAATGATAAGATTGACCATATTTTAACGCACAAAATATTTGGTATTCCAATTTTAGTAGCTATTATGTATATAATATTTAAATTTACTTTTGATGTTGTACAGCCATTGTCTGATATATTGGATTATTCTTTTAGTCAACTTGCAGATTATGTAAAATCTTTTGGTGATGGTTTATTAACTTCATTAATTGCAGATGGTTTAATTGGTGGTGTTGGTGGTATTTTGGTATTTGTTCCTAATATTTTTGCATTGTTTTTTGCGTTAGGTATTTTAGAAGAGACAGGATATTTGCCCAGAGCAGCATTTGTATTGGATAGAATAATGTATAAAATGAAACTTTCCGGAAGATCATTTATGTCTTTATTGTTAGGTTTTGGTTGTAATGTTCCATCTATTATGACCGCAAGAGGATTACCAGATGAGAAAGAAAGATTAGGAACTATACTTTCGGCGCCGTTTATTTCATGTAGTGCGAGGCTACCAGTTTATATGATGATAATCAGTATATTTTTTCCAAGGTATAAAGCTGAGATTTTGTTTAGTATTTATGCTATAAGTATTTTGGTTACAGCTTTTACAGCTTTTTTTGTCAATAAAGTATTTTTCAAGGGTGAAAGTGTGCCATTAGTAATGGAATTGCCGAGGTATAGAATACCTACAATTAGAAATATAGCAATTTATATGTGGAATAAAGGAAGTCATTTTTTAAAGAAGGCAGGAACAATAATTCTTATTGCAAGCATTTTAGTTTGGGGACTAACATATTTTCCAAATAAAGGAGATGTTGAAACAAGTTATGCATCATATATTGGAAAAGCTCTAGAATATATTTTAAGACCTTTAGGCTTTGATTGGAAAATTGGAACAGCATTATTTTTTGGAGGTGTAGCTAAAGAAGTAATAGTTTCAACTATGTCCATGTTATATGGATTTGCAGAGGGAGATATGGGTAGTGCAAAAATTGCTCTTGGTGCGTCTTTAAATAGTGTAAATGCTTATGCGTTTTTAATTTTTGTAATGTTATATATTCCTTGTTTTGCAACAATTGCGGCCATAAAAAGTGAAACTGGAAGTTGGAAGTGGGTTGCTTTTTCTGTAATATATAGTTTTTTGATAGCATATATATTGTCCTTTATCTTCTTAAATGTAGGAAAATTAATTATAGGCTAATAGGGATTTCCCTATTAGCCTTATTTTTTACTTATTTCTAAGTATCTTTCAATTGTATTTATTACCTCACTAATACTAAAATTTCTTGCAAATCGTTTAATTTCAAATTCTTCATCCAATATTATTACTGTTGGTACTGTAAATACTAGTTTTTGAGCTGGATAAGAAGGATTTTCTATAACGTCAATTACCTCAATATCAATATCAAAGTTTTTTGCTATAGTTTGGATTTTGGGAAGCATAGCTTTACATACACTGCATTTGTCGTTCTTAAAGTATTCTATCTTCATTAAATCACCTCCATGATTTAATTCTTCCAAACATTGTCCATTTTATCATTTGATTTATGACATTTCAATAATTTTATTAATACAGGAAAATTACAAATTTTCTATTGGAATTAAACTTATTTACTTTCTTTAGATAGTTGAAATAGTTAGTTTATATGTTAGAATATTATTGAACAAATAAAATCAAGGAGGGGTTTTCATGAAAAAATTTACAAAAACTCATGAATGGGTAGATGAAAACGGGTATGTTGGAATAAGTTCTCATGCACAAGAAGAGCTTGGAGATATTGTTTATGTTGATTTGCCAGAAGTTGGTAAAGAAGTTAAAAAAGGTGATGTTTTGTTATCAATAGAAAGTGTTAAAGCAGCAAGTGATGTTTATGCACCAGTTAGCGGAAAAATTGTAGAAGTAAATAGTGAGCTTGATGCAAAGCCAGAACTTGTTAATGAAGATGCTGAAGGTCAAGGTTGGTTGGTAAAAATTGAAATTTCAAATCCTTCAGAACTTGATGAATTGATGACAGAGGAAGAATATAAGGAATTTCTTAGCAGTGAAGGTGATAATTAATGCTAGGTGTTACCGCATATGCAGTTTTGGTTTTTATAATGAATATAGTGATTGGAATAGTATTATTGCTTGGTGTTATTCAACAAGCTAAATCATCATTTGGTATTTCAAGTGTGGTTTCATGGGTATTTTTTGTTGTTTCTCTAGCATTTTTTGTATCTGGTGGATTTGTAAATTTTTACTCGAAACTTGGATTGTCAATATCGCCAGTTGCGTATTTGGTGATAGCGATTTACTCAATGCTAGCTGCTAGTGATATTTCAAAGTTGAATATTCGCAAGGCAATGAGAAAAGCTATACTATTTTCAATAATAATGATTGCCTTCTTGATAATTGATTTGATTTGGGTTAAAGACGCTGCATTTGTTGCTTTATTTTCTATCGGTTGGGCATATGTTATAACTTTGATTTTTGGTATTAAAAATAGAAATATAGAATAAGCAAAGTTTAGCTTATAAAAAATGTGGGGGAAGTCCCCACATTTTTTGTATGGAGGGATCAAATGTTAGACAAAAGTGTTTTATATAACGTTAGTGAAAAACCTGGAGTGTATATCTTTAAGAATGGAAGTGAATATATTTATATTGGAAAAGCAAAAAATTTAAAAAGAAGGCTTAGTTCACATTTTTCATTTAAAGAAGAAAAGAGTAGGCTAATTATTGAGGAATCAAATAGTCTAGAAGTTATTGTTGTAAAAAATGAAAAAGAAGCATTATTATTAGAAGCTACCTTAATATTTAAACATAAACCAAAGTATAACATAATGCTAAAAGAAGGTGAACGATATCCATATATTAGGATATCAGATGATGAATATCCGTATGTTGAAGTTACAAGAAGTAGGAAAAGTTCAGGAATATTTTTTGGCCCTTTTACTAATATAACTTTTACAAGATTGCTGTTAGAGATTTTACAAAAAATTTTTGGTTTTAGAACTTGCAAAAAAGATTTATCTAAAATTAAGAAACCTTGTATTGAATACCATTTAAAAACATGTTTAGCACCATGTAAATTTGAAAATAAAAATATTTATATATCAGCAATAAATAATTTGAAAAAGGTTTTATCAGGAGATTTTGAATTTGTAAAAGACTACATTGAACAAAAGATGAATTATCATTCTAAAATGCTTGATTTTGAAAATGCTGCTAAATATAGAGATTTGTTATTATCATTTGAAAAACTGTTAAACACACAAGGTGTGATTTTAAATGATAAAAGATGTGTGGACTATATTGCATATTCAAAAGGAGTTTTTTTAGTTTTAAAGGTTCGTGGTGGAGTTTTATTATCAAAGCTTTTTTATGAAGCAAATTTATCATTTGAAGAATTTTTGTATCAATTTTACTATGGAATGAAAAGTGATTTACCAACAAAAATAGTTACAATCGAAAGTAATAATTTAAATAAAATAGAGTTTGATATACCTATAAATGTTTCTTTAGATGATAGTGATAGATATTTACTTGAAATAGCATATGAAAATTTAAAGGAACATTTCAAAGCAAAAAGGCTGAGAAAAGATACTTTAAAAAAGATTAAAGAAATATTAGGGTTGAAAAAGATTCCATATAGAATTGAAGGGACAGATATTTCTCACAGAAATGGAAAATTTACAGTAGCATCTTTGGTAGTATTTGAAAATGGAGTACCAAAACCAGAAGAATATAGAAGGTATAAACTTGGTGATATTTTGGATGATTTTGAAAGTATCAGGATGTTTATAAGGAAAAGATATATAAAACATGAAGTACCTGATCTTATTTTTGTTGATGGAGGAAGAGGGCAGGTCAATGCTGCAATTGAAGCATTTAATGAATTGGGACTAAATGTTGATGTAGTTGGTATTGCTAAAAAGGAAGAAATAATTGTTACAAAAAATAAAGAACTTAAATTGAAAGAAAATGATGAAGTTTTGCGTACTTTAATAGCAATACGTGATGAAACACATAGAGTGGCAAATAGTTTTAGTGGTAGCTTAAAGTTAAAAAATTATACATTAAGCAAGCTAGACGATATTCCAGGAATTGGACCAAAAAGAAAAAAATTATTGCTTAAAAAGTATAAAAGTATAGAAAATATAAAAATGGCACCTCTTGATGAACTTTCAAAGATAGTTGGTAAAAAGATAGCGTTACGTTTAAAGGAATATTTGTAAGTATTTATTAAAAATTACAAGATTTAAATTAAAATTAAGTTTAATTCAGACTTGAAACATTTTTTACTGCTGTTATAATAATATTGATGTAAACTTAAAAAATTTAGGAGGTGTTAAACTTGACGGCGTATATTATTCGGAGACTTTTGCTACTTCCACTGATTTTGTTTGGTGTGACTTTGATAATATTTAGTTTTACAGAGATCTTAGGTCCTGAAAAAATGATTTCAGCATACGTTAATCCAAATCTTTTTGATAAGCTATCAAATGAGGAAATTGATAAATTAATTGAAAAATATGGATTAAAAGATCCAATGTGGACCAGATATTTTAAATGGCTTGGTGGAGTTTTAAAAGGAGATCTAGGTTGGTCTGTTACGGCAAAGCAACCAGTAGCTGATGCTATTAAAGAAAGAATTCCTTATACGATTGAGCTTGCACTATATGCATTTATACCGGTTATTGCCGTTGGTATTTGGTTAGGTGTTACGGCTGCGGTTAATAGAGACAAGTTTATAGATCATTTTATAAGGATTTTTGCAATAGTTGGATGGTCACTTCCAGATTTCGTATTTGGATTGATAATATTGATGATTTTCTATTCGGTTCTTGGATGGTTTCCACCAGGAACTTTGAGTGATTGGGCAGATTCAATTGTAAAATCAGATAGTTTTCATAAGATAACACATTTATTAACAATTGACTCATTATTAAATGGTAGACTTGATATTTTCTGGGATGCATTGAGACACTTAATTGGACCTATTCTAACAATTTCTTGGCTTTGGTGGGCATATTTGTTAAGAATTACAAGATCAAGTATGCTAGAAGTTCTTGGTAAAGAATATGTTAGAACGGCTAGAGCAAAAGGAGTTCCTGAAAAAGAAGTTATACACAAGCATGCAAAAAAGAATGCAATGATTCCTGTTGTAACTGTAGCAGGAGCGATGGTTATTGGCTTACTTGCAGGAACTGTTATTGTTGAAGTTATATTTAATAGAATCGGTATGGGAAGATTTACAGCTCAGGCAGCAACTCAGCTTGATTATGCAGCAATTTTAGGTAGTACTTTATTTTATTCAACATTGCTTGTGGTTGGAAATTTAATAATCGATATACTATACGCAATATTAGACCCAAGAATCAGACTAGGTTAAGGAGGTGGATGTTGATGAATACAGAGTTTAAAAGAACAATGAGAAAATTGTTTAGAAATCCTTCTGCAGTTTTAGGATTTTCATTGTTAATATTTTTTGCTTTAATTGCTGCATTTGCTCCATTACTTGCACCGCCTGTTAATCCAATGTTTCCAGATGAAAATGGAAATCCAATGAAACTTGAAGATCCATACATAATGCCAATTCTTTCTTGGAATTCAGATCCAGTACCACCAAGTAAAGATCATCCCTTTGGTATGATTGCAGGTAGAGACATTTATTACGGGGTAATTTGGGGTACAAGAACTGCTTTTAAAATTGGTTTAACAGTTGTTACGTTATCAACAATAATTGGTTTAATAATAGGATCAATTGCTGGTTATTTTGGTGGTTGGATAGATGAAATTCTAATGAGGGTTACAGATATTTTCTTATCAATTCCATTTTTATTAGCTGCAATGGTATTAACAACAATTTTAGGAAGTGGTTTAGATAAAGTTATGATTGCAATGACAGTTTTTGGTTGGATGGCTGTTGCGAGATTAATTAGGGCTAATATACTGCAGGTTAAAGAAGAACAATTCGTTCTAGCTGCAAAAGCTCTTGGAATAAAAAACTTTATTATAATTGTAAGACATGTGCTTCCAAACACAATCTTTCCAGTTTTAGTTCAAGCTACAATGAGATTAGGATCTTTGGTTATTACAGCTGCTGCACTTTCATTCTTAGGACTTGGTGCTCCAATTGGTTATGCTGATTGGGGTTCAATGCTTAACTATACAAGAAACTATATATTAGGTGCTAGCGGTCAAGCACTAGCTTACTGGTATACGGTTTTTTATCCAGGCATGGCAATGGTTTTGTTTGTATTAGCATGGAATTTAGTAGGTGATGCTTTAAGAGATGTCTTTGATCCGAAATTGAAATAAAAGGAGTGATTGAGTTGGAAAAAAAGCCATTATTAGAAGTAAAGAATTTAAAGACCTATTTTCATACAGAAGATGGAATTGTTAAAGCAGTTGACGGTGTGGATTTTAAAGTTTATCCCGGCGAGACACTTGGAATTGTTGGCGAATCTGGTAGTGGAAAAAGTGTTACCTCATTATCAATTTTAAGATTGTTGGATCCAAATGGTGAAATTTTAGAAGGAAGTCAAATAATTTTTGAAGGAAAGAATCTTTTAGAGTTATCAGAAGATGAGATGAGAAAAATTAGAGGTAATGATATTGCAATGATTTTTCAGGAACCAATGGTAGCTTTAAACCCAGTTTTTACAATTGGTGAGCAGATTATGGAAGCAATTTTGTTGCACCAAGATGTTGATAAAAAAGAAGCTAGAAGAATGGCAATTGACATGCTAAGAAAAGTTGGAATACCTGAACCAGAAAAACGTGTTGATGAATATCCACATGAATTATCTGGTGGTATGAGGCAAAGAGCAATGATTGCAATGGCACTTTCATGTAAGCCAAAATTATTAATTGCGGATGAACCAACAACAGCACTTGATGTTACTATTCAAGCGCAAATACTTGATTTAATGAAGGAATTGCAAAGAGAGTATGGAATGGCTATAATTTTAATTACGCATGATGTTGGTGTTATTGCAGAAAATGCCGATAGAGTTGTTGTAATGTATGGTGGAATGGTTATGGAAACAGCTGATGTAAAAGAATTATTTAAAGAAATGAGGCATCCATATACTTGGGGACTTTTGAATTCAATTCCAAGGTTAGATATTGAGCAGGATAAACTTTATAATATTCCTGGAATTGTTCCTGATCCATTGCATTTTCCACCAGGTTGTAGGTTTAATACCAGATGTGAGTTTGCAGATGAAAGATGTAAAAAGGAAATTCCACCGTTATATGAAGTTGGAAAAAATCATTATTCAAGATGTTTTTACTATAAAAAAGTTGAAGAGGCTCAGAAACTCAAAAAGGCTGGTGAAAGTGCATGAGTGAAAAAAAAGTATTAGTTAAAGTTGATAATCTTGTAAAGTATTTTCCAATTCGTGCAGGAGTATTTAAAAGAGTTGTAGCATGGGTTAGAGCAGTAGATGACATCAGCTTTGAAATTTATGAGGGTGAGACTGTTGGGCTTGTTGGTGAATCAGGCTGTGGAAAAACTACTGCCGGAATGACGCTTTTAAGACTTTATGAACCTACGTCTGGAAGAATTATAGTAGACGGAAAGGATACAACATATTATTTTATGCCACGTTATAGGGCAAAGAAATATTTAAAGAAAATGTATATAGAGAAATTTAAAAAAGAAGATCCATCAAAATTTACAGGAATTGATAAAGAATACTATGAAATATATGAGGAACTAGGTGAAAGTGGTTTTTATAGCAAACTTTTAGATAATATTACTGAAAAGAGAAGAGATTTTAGAAGAACGATGCAAATAGTTTTTCAGGATCCATATAGTTCTCTTAATCCAAGAATTAGAGTTAAGACAATTGTTTCTGAAGGGCCTGTATTGCATGGTCTGATAAAAAAATCTGAAGTAGTAGATAAGGTAAAAGAAGTTTTAGAAGAAGTTGGTATTCATGGAGAACATATGTATAGATTTCCTCACCAATTTTCAGGAGGGCAACGTCAAAGAATAGGAATAGCAAGGGCATTATTAATGAATCCAAAGTTAATAGTTGCCGATGAAGCAGTAGCAGCACTTGATGTTTCCATTAGATCTCAAGTTATTAACTTAATGCTTGAACTTCAAAAGAAACATAATTTAACTTATTTATTTATCTCACATGACCTATCAGTCATTAAATATATTTCTGATAGAGTTGTCGTTATGTATTTAGGAAAAATTGTTGAAAATGCTTCAAAGAAAGAATTATTTGATAATCCATTACATCCATATACAAAAGCATTAATGAGTGCTATACCGGTTCCAAACCCAGAATATAAGAAAAAGAGGATAATTTTAACAGGAGATGTTCCAAGTCCTGTAAATCCACCAAGTGGATGTAGATTCCATCCAAGATGTCCTGTAGCAAAGGAAATTTGTGCTAAAGAAGAACCTCAATTGAAAGAGGTATCACCGGGTCACTTTGTAGCCTGTCACTTTCCAGGATCATTAAAATAATAAAAATTTCTTTAAAAATAGCATCTCACCTTATGGTGAGATGCTATTTTTTTAGGAAAATAAATAATTAATAAAGAAAAATTTGTTTGAAAAAGAATAGGAGGTGTATAAAGTGAGAATAAACCATAATTTAAGTGCTTTAAATGCTTGGAGACAAATTTCATTAACTAATTCAAATATGACAAAAACTTTGGAAAAATTATCATCTGGATTAAGGATTAACAGAGCAGCTGATGATGCGGCTGGACTTGCAATAAGTGAAAAGATGAGAGGTCAAATTAAAGGACTTGATATGGCAAGAAAGAATGCACAAGATGCTATATCATTAATCCAAACAGCAGAAGGTGCATTAAATGAAGTTCATTCAATACTTCAGAGAATGAGGGAACTTGCAGTTCAAGCAGCAAGTGATACAAATACTGATGTTGATAGAGAAAATATTCAAGCTGAAATAGAACAATTACGTCAAGAAATTGATAGAATAGCCCGTTCAACTGAATTTAATACTAAAAAGCTTTTGAATGGAAATTTAGAAGGTTTTAGAGCAAATGCTGAAGCAGATATTGTAAATGGTGGAATAATAGATTTAACAATTAACACTTTAAATCAAAATGCTAAAGAAGGTACTTATTTGGTTGAGGTAGGACAATTTAGAGGTTCACCTACAAGTGCATTGGATGTAAGAATAACTTTAGTAACAAGTTCATCTGTTTATAGCACAATTGTTACCTCTTTTTCTCAAGGATATGTTGTAGTAGGTGGGGTTACTTTAAGATGGGATTCAACTGTCTTATCAATTTCAAATTATAATGGATTACCAAGTGGTGAAGTTATTGATGCTGCGGTTGCAAGAATTGAGGGGAAATACACTGGTTCTGATTATTTGGTTTTCCAGATTGGTGCAAATGAGGGAGCAAATATGGTTGGTGGAATTGACGCTGTTGATTCAAAAAATTTGGGACTTATCACTAGTTTAATTGATGTTACTTCACAAGATGGAGCAGAAAGGGTAATAAGTTTAATAGATGCTGCAATCGATAAAGTAAGTGGAATTCGCTCAAAATTAGGAGCAATGCAAAATAGATTGGAACATACAATTGCTAATCTAGGTGTTTCGTCAGAAAATCTAACATCGTCAGAAAGTAGAATAAGAGATGCTGATATGGCTAAGCAAATGATGTTCTTTACAAAACAGCAGATATTAATTCAATCAGGGATGGCAATGCTTGCTCAGGCAAATACACTTCCACAAAATATTTTACAATTACTGAGAGGTTAAAAAGGTTAATATTTCATAATTTTTAGAATTTATTATTAAATAAGGTAAAAAATCACCCTTTTTTATAAGGGTGATTTTTTTATATAATCTTCCTAAAAAGAAGGAGGGATAAAATGAAAATATATGAAATTGTTCCTGTTGCTTTAGGAAAGAAAATGCCTGATGTATTAATAAAGAATGTTAATCTTGTGAATGTATTCACTGGAAAAATTGAAAAAACTAATATTGCTCTTTATAAAAAAAGAATTGCAGGAATTGGAGATGATTATAAAGTTGGAAAGGAAGTTATTGATGCAAAAGGCCTATTTGCAATTCCTGGACTTATAGATGCTCATGTTCATATTGAAAGCTCTATGCTTTCGCCTACTGAGTTTGCAAAATTAATTCTTCCTTTTGGTACAACAACAATTATTGCAGATCCACATGAAATTGCAAATGTATTAGGAGTAGAAGGTATTGAATACATGATTAAGGCAACTGAAGGTATACCGTTAAATGTCTATTTTGCAATTCCATCTGCAGTGCCGGCAACAAATCTTGAAACATCAGGAGCAACACTTGGTGCTGAAGATATGGTTAGCTTAGTTGAAAAATATCCGTTTAGAATTATCGCTTTAGGAGAAGTTATGAATTATCCTGGTGTTTTAAATTGTGATAGAGATCTCATTACAAAAATTGAGATATTAAGACATAAATATAAAAAGATTGATGGCCATGCACCAGGATTGACTGGAAAAGAGTTAAATGCGTATATTGATGCTTTTGTTCGATCTGATCATGAATGTGAAACAAAGCAAGAAGCATTAGAAAAACTTTCAAAAGGAATGCAAATATTTATTAGAGAAGGGACAGCAGCCAGAAACCTGAATGCATTATTTCCAGCAGTAAATGAAATGAACCACTTTTTCTTCTCTTTTTGTACTGATGATAGAGACCCAAATGACATAATTGAGAGAGGTCATATAAATGGAATTATTAAAAGTGCAATTGATAATGGAATTGATCCAATAATTGCAATTAGGATGGCAACAATTAATACTGCTAAATATTTTAATTTGAGAAGTATGGGTGCAATTTCGCCAGGTTATAAAGCTGATATTGTTTTTATTGATAATTTGGAGGATTTTAATATTAAGTTTGTTATTAAAGACTCAAAGGTTGTAGTTGAAGATAAAAGGATCAATATGAATGTTGAAAGTATAATTCGTAACATTCCGAATACATTAGGAAAAATAAATATTGTAAAAAACCATTCTTTAAGTATTAAAAATAGGAATAAAAAAATACGTGTGATATCTGTAAAATCTGGGACTCTTTTAACAGATGAGCTTATAGTTGAGCCAAATGTTGAAAAAGGTTACTTAGTTTCAGACATTGACAGAGATATTATAAAAATAGCAGTTTTTGATAGACATAAAGCAAGCGGTTATTCAGTTGGCTTTGTTCATGGGCTTTCAATTAAAAATGGAGCAGTTGCAACTACAATTGGTCATGACTCTCATAATTTGACTGTTGTTGGGACAAGTGACGAGGATATGAATTATGCAATAAGTAGGATAAAAGAGTTAAATGGAGGAGTTGTTGTTGTAAAAAATAAAAAGCTTATAGCTTCTCTGTCACTTCCAATAGCTGGATTAATGTCAGATAAAAACTATGGTTTTGTAGTCGAAGAATTAAGGAAATTAAAAAATTCTTTAGTAGAAATTGGTGTAAATAGTGATATTCTAATGCAAATACACTTTTTACAACTTGCTGTAATACCAAAATTAAAGATTACAGATAAAGGACTAATTGACGTTGAAAAACAGAAAATAGTTGATTTGTTTGTGGAGGTGTAATTTATGAATGTAATTGGAAAGAAAGTAAAGAGAATAGATGGATTAGAAAAAGCCTATGGAACATCCAAATACGTAGCAGATTATTATTTTGAAAATATGTTATATGCAGGAGTAGTTTATGCTAATGTCCCACATGGAATATTGAAAAATATAGATATTTCGGAAGCAATGAAAGTTCCTGGGGTAGTTTACATAGCAACATACAAAGATGTTCCAGGAGTTAATAAATTTGGTCATGTTATAGATGATATGAACTTTCTTGTTCCGATAGGTGAAAAAATTAGATTTGAAGGAGATGTATTGGCACTGATTGCTGCTGAATCTATGTATGCAATTGAAGAAGCTAGAAAATTAATAAAGGTAGAAATTGAGGAGTTGCCACCTGTTTTATCGATAGATGAAGCGATACAGGAAAAAATAATTGTTAATGGAAAATCAAATATTGGTTTTCATAGAAAAATTAGAAGAGGAAATATTGATGATGCTTTTTCAAAAGCGGATCTTATTATAGAGGAAAATTTTGAAACAGGGTATCAAGAACATGCATATTTGGAAACACAAGGTGTTGTTGCAAATTATACTCCAAGAGGGCTTATGGAAATTTATGTTAGTGCGCAATGCCCGTTTTATGTTCAAAAAGACGTAGCAAAAATATTAGGAATAGAATTAAATAGATTAAATATAATACAGACTGAAACTGGCGGGGGATTTGGTGGAAAAGAAGATGTTCCATCATACATTGCATCAAAGGCTGCACTTTTATCATATATTACAAAAAGACCTGTTAAATTAATCTATACAAGAGAAATGGATATAAAAGAAACAAGTAAAAGACATCCTAGTAAGTCATATTACAAAGTTGCATTTGCAAAAGATGGAAAAATTTTAGGAATCAAGACAAAAGTTTATTTAGATATGGGGGCTTATTCAACTCTTTCTCCAATAGTTATGTATAGAACAATGGTACATGCAAGTGGAGCTTATTCAGTAAAAAACGTAACTGTTGATGTATATGGAGTATATACAAATAAAGTACCTTGTGGGGCTTTTAGAGGCTTTGGCTCGCCTCAAGTTTTAGTAGCAATCGAATCAATAATGGATCGTGCGGCAAAAAAGTTGAATATTGACCCGTATGAAATAAGAATGAAAAATGCACTTGATAGGAATAAGGAAACGTCAACCGGACATGTGCTAACTCAATCAGTTGGGGCAAAAAAAACTTTGGAAAAAGTTTATAAGGCATCAAATTATGAAATTTTAAAGAAAGAAGTTTTGGAATATAATAAAAACTCTAAATTTAAAAAACTAGGATTAGGTTGGTCTCATATTTTTTATGGTGTAAGTTTAGGAGCTGGTGGTCAACATCTTGATGGTGCTACTGCAACAATTAATGTTCAATCAGACGGTACTATTAATGTAATGATAGGTAATACCGAAATGGGGCAAGGTGCAAAAACAACAATGGCGATAATAGTATCGGAAATATTGGGACAAGATATTTCAAAGATTAGGGTTTTGCAACCTGAGACATTGTTTATTCAAGATAGTGGGCCGACTGTAGCTTCAAGGACTACATTCTTTAGTGGTAATGCTTTAAAGATAGCAACTGAGAAATTAAAAAAGAACATAGTTGAATTTCTAGTTTCTTATTTTGGTGTAGGCAAAAACGAAATTAGTTTTTTAGATGGAAAAGTGTTTATAAGAGAAAAAGTATTTTCTTTTGAGGAGATTGCAAAGTTATGTAACGACAATAATGTTAAATTGTCTGAGGTTGGATGGTATAAATCTCCTAAATTACATTTTGATCACGAAAACGGAATTGGTGAGGCATATATAACATACAGTTTTGCAACGCAACTTTCTCTTGTTGAAGTTGATTTGTTAACTGGAAAAGTTGCATTGAAAAAGGCGTGGGTTTGTCATGATATTGGTAAAGTTATAAACTTAGAAGGTGCTGTTGGTCAGGTTCAAGGTGGGGTAATTCAAGGTATGGGATACGCTATTATGGAAGAAATAAAACAAAATAGTGGAAATATACTTACTACTAATTTCAACAATTATTTGATTCCAACTATTAAAGATATTCCTGAGGAAATTCATGTTTATTTTGTGGAAGAAGAATTCTCAGAAGGACCATTCGGTGCTAAAGGATTGGGGGAACCATCACTGATGACTTCTCCACCTTCGGTTTTAAATGCAGTTTCAAATGCTATAGGTAGTTTTTTAAATAAGATACCTATTTCTTTAGAGGAAATAGTTAAAAATACTAAGGAGGGAAAATTATGATGAGAAAGGTTCCTGTTATTGGACCAACTTTTGAAGAAATGCTTAATCCAGAAAAGATTGATCCAAAAATTAGGAAAAGGGCTATTGAAATGAAAAAGAAAGATCCACTTCATCCAATTAACTTGTTTAATATCACATGGAAAGATGAAAATAATGAAATTTATTATTTTGAAGTTCCGAAAGAAATTACAGGAGTTGATGCTAATATAATTGTTTTATATGCAAAAGAATTTCCGTCAGGAAGTCATAAAGTTGGTGCAACATACTCAGTGTTGGCAGAAAAAACTGTTTACGGAGAAGTGGATCCATTGAAACATACATTAATTTGGCCATCAACCGGGAATTATGGAATTGGAGGAGCTTGGGTTTCATCAAGAATGAATTATAGATCTATTGTTTTACTTCCAGAACTTATGAGTAAAGAAAGATTTGAAATTATTAGAAAATATGGAGCTGAGGTTATTGCAACACCTGGGTGTGAATCAAATGTTAAAGAAATATATGATAAATCAAAAGAACTATATAATAAAGATCCTGAACATGTAAGAATATTAAACCAATTTGAAGAATTTGGCAATTATAGATTCCATTACTATGTTACTGGAAATACAATGATTGAATTAGTAAAAAATAAAAAAATTGGAAATTCTAGAATTTCGGCAGTTGTTTTAGGTGTAGGTTCTGCTGGAACAATAGCATCTGGTGATAGAGTAAAACAAGAATTTTCAGAAGCTAAAGTAGTTGCTGTTGAGCCATTACAATGTCCAACAATTTCTCTTAATGGATATGGTGGTCACGATATTCAAGGTATTGGTGATAAACATGTTACATGGATTCATAATGTTATGAATAATGACGCAGTTGTTTTAGTTGACGATATGGAATCAAAGAAAATGCTTCAAGTTTTAAGCGATCCAGTGGGAATTGAATTTTTGAAAGAATTTGCTCCGAAGGATATGGTTGATTTTATATCAGATAAATTTGGGATTTCGGGAGTTGCTAATTTAATTGGAGCAATAAAAGTAGCAAAGTATTATAACTTTACGTCTGATGATAATATTTTTATAGTTGCTACTGATTCAATTGAGAGGTATTATTCAGTTATGAAAGATTTGGAGGAAAAGTTTGGAAAACTTGATAGAGCAGAAGCTAAAGCTCGAACTGAAAGAATTTTATTATATAAAGAGCCTTCATGGATCTTTGAAGGTGATAAATATTCCAGAGAAAGATGGCATAATTTAAAGTATTATACCTGGGTTGAGCAGCAAGGAAAAACTGTAGGAGAGCTAAATGCACAGAAGAATCAGAGTTATTGGATTAAGCAACAAGAAAAAGTCTATGAAGTAAATGAAAAAATACTTGAATATAGAAAAAAACATTATGATGAACTTATGAAAATATATTTTGAAGATTGAAGGTGGTACTGTGAGAAAATTGTTTAAAAATATTTCTTATATTTATACATTTGATGAAAAAATTGGAGATATTGAGAATGGTTATATTTTAGTGGAAGATAATGTAATTAAAGAGGTTGGAAGAAATTGGGAAGATATTGAAGCTGATGAAATATACGATTTAGATGGATGTATGATTATCCCCGGTTTTGTAAATACACATCATCATATGTTTCAATCACTTACACGAGGGCTTGCTGCTAACAAAAAGCTTTTTGATTGGCTTGTTTTTCATTACGAAATATGGAAATTCATAGATGAAGAGGCTATTTATGTAAGTAGTTTAATAGCACTCTATGAAATGATTAAAACTGGTGTCACAACAACAACAGACCATCTTTATCTTTACCCATATGGTAATAACAAACTTTTTGATGCTGAAATCGAAGCTGCAAAAATAATAGGTGTAAGGTTTCATCCTACAAGAGGTAGTATGTCGCTTAGTAAGAAAAATGGAGGTCTTCCTCCAGATAGTGTTGTTCAAACTGACGATGAAATATTGCAAGAAAGTGTTAGAGTTATAGAAAAATATCATGATCCAAGCAAATATTCTATGCTTAGAGTTGCACTTGCACCTTGTTCGCCGTTTTCGGTGACGCCATATTTGATGAAAGAAACTGTAAAAATTGCTGATAAATATAATGTTTTACTTCATACACATCTTGCTGAAACAAGAGATGAAGAAGAATATTGTCTTGAAAAATTTGGGAAAAGGCCCGTAGATTATATGGAGGAACTTGGTTGGCTTAACAATAAAGTGTGGTTTGCTCACATGGTCTGGTTGAGTAAAGAAGATATGGAAAAGCTATCAAAAAATGATGTTGGAATGGCGCATTGTCCTTCTTCAAATATGAGGTTAGGCTCTGGAATTGCTCCAGTAACTGAGTTAAAGAATAAAATAAGAATAGGAATTGCTGTGGATGGTAGTGCAAGTAATGATACAAATAACATGATAATGGAAGCAAGAAATGCACTATTACTCCAGAGAGCAAAATATGGTGCCAACGCTTTAACTGTTAGGGAAGTTTTAAAAATGGCAACAATAGGTGGAGCAAGTGTATTAAAAATGGATGATTATGTTGGAAAAATAGCACCAGAAATGGCCGCAGATTTTATAGGTTTTAAATTAGATAAGGTTGAATTTGCTGGAGGATTACATAATCCAATAAATTCTATATTGCTTTGTGATCCAAAGCAGGTTGATTTATCTGTAATTAATGGAGAAATAAAAATATTAAATAGTGAATTTACAGGTTTTGAGATTTCTGATTTTTTAGAAAAACATAATATGATATCAAAAAAATTGTTGAAAAAGGCAGGAATTTTATTGGAAATTTAATTGTAATATAAATGTATACTTTTGTTATTAAATTAGAAACGAGCAGCAAGACTTATAAATAAAAGCTTAAGGGCTGCTCGTTTTTTTAATTTTAATTTTGAAATAGAATATTAAAATGTTATAGTAGAAAATGAGTTAATTTAGCGGAGCGGAGCGAGAAAAGTGAGAAGATATGAAGATAAGCATATTCCAGTAATGCCTAAAGAAGTTATTGAACATCTTATTTGGAAAAAAGATGGGGTATATGTTGACTGTACGGTTGGTGAAGGTGGTCATACATTGCTTATGGCCTCAGTTTCGCCTAATATTTTTGTTATTGGTTTAGATATTGACTCTGAAGTATTAACCATTGCAGAAAAAAATCTTTCCGGATTTAGTAATGTTAAACTCTTTAAGTCTTCCTATGTTGACCTTCCTGTTGTTTTAAAAGCCCTTAATATTGAAAAGGTTTCTGGAGTATTGATTGATCTTGGTATATCAACTTATCAGCTGAAAGCTGAAGGTAGAGGTTTTACGTTTAATAGGGATGAGCCTCTTGATATGCGCATGAATTTAGAACAGAAAAAAACAGCATATGATGTTGTAAATTTTTATTCGGAAAAAGAACTTGCAGATATTATTTTTAAGTATGGTGAAGAAAGATTTTCTAGACGTATTGCAAGAAGTATTGTAAATAGCAGACCAATTAATTCTACCTTGGAATTAGTTGAAGCAATAAGAAAAGCTTTACCACCTCAAGAAATAAGGAGAAGAAAAAGACATTTTGCTACAAAAACTTTCCAAGCAATTAGAATAGAAGTTAACGGTGAACTAAGTAATATTGAACAATTTTTAAATAACGTTCCTGATTTATTAGAAATTAGTGGTAGACTTGCAGTTATTTCATTTCATTCACTTGAGGATAGGCTTGTAAAACATTTTATTAAAAATTCAAACAAATTAAGGCAAATAGTTGGTCCAATAATACCTAGTAAAGAAGAAATTGATGATAATCCAAGAGCAAGAAGTGCAAAATTAAGAATAGCGGAGCGAATTTAGGGGGGAGGAATTTTTATGGCAATTAGTGTTCAAGCGAAGCGGAGCAGAGTAGAAAAGTTATCAAAGTTATCCGTATTAGGACTTTTAAAAAAGTTTTTTCTAGTAGCTATCCCAGCAATGCTTATTTTTACGATGGTTTATGTTGTTGTTCATTTTTCCACCCTTAATGTAGAAATCCAAACTCAAAAAGAGGCATATCAGAAAGAATTGGTTGAGTTAAATACTAAATTAATCAATCTCAACAAATCGATTGAATCTCTTACAATTGGACTTGAAAACATAAGATGATTATATGAAAAATCCGCGAGTAATATTCTTGTATTTTATATTTGTTATTTTAATTTTTGTTGAGATAGTTAAACTTTTTGAGGTTAATAAAATTGAAGAAAATACTATAGTTTATGAAAAAATACCTTCATTGAGAGGTAAAATTTATGATTGTGATAATCAACTTCTTGCAACTAGCCTCCCATTATATCTTGCATATTTTGATGTTGATTTTTTTAAAAGATTGTACAATCCTTCTTATGATTTTGATATTAAGCTTCTTGAAAGTCGATTTAATGTGAAAATAGATTTTAATAAAAGATTTGTTAAGTTAGGAGAATCTTTTGATATAAATGTATTGAAGCAAAAAATACCTGTTGAATTAAGAAAGTTTGTTAATATTAGTATTAATGAAAAAAGGCTGCGATTGGAGAATTTTGGATTAGAACAAATAATAGGAATAGTCAGAGATGGCAAAGGTATAAACGGTGTGGAAAAGTCTTTTAATGAGATATTATCAAAGAAACAAGATGGTGAGATTAATTTAAAAGTTTCAGGTGGTGTTACCAAAGAAGCATCAATAATTCAATATATTCCGCCAATTAATGGACAATCAATAGTTTTATCAATAGATACGGATATACAAAAAATATTATATGAAATAGCATTTAATTCAAAAATTAATTATCATGCAGAAAATGTTGGAATAATTTTAATGGAAACAAAGACAGGTAAAATAAGAGCTTTAGTAACCACTAATAATTGGCCTGACTATTTTATGGGGTATATTGAGCCAGGTTCAGCAATGAAGCCAATGTTTTATTCGGCTGCACTTGATCTTGGTGTTATTACAGAAGATTCAACATTTGTTTGCAAAGGTTATATTTATCCAGATAGTGAGTTAGATATAAAAATTAGTGATATTCATCCTCATGGTTTGCTTGATTTAAAAGAAGCAATTTCAGAATCATGTAATGTTGCGGCAGTTTTGACTTCTAAAAGGATAGTAGAAGAATACAATAATGAAACTTTATATAATATTTTTAAAACTTTTGGTTTTGGTGAAAAAACTGGTATTGAGCTACCGAATGAAATTGAGGGAGTTTTAAATTCTCCAGATAAATGGTCAAAAATTGAATGGGCATATTTACCAATAGGATATTCAATTGGAGTAACTCCATTACAATTAATAACAGCATTTAATAGTATTTTTAATGATGGAATATTAATAAAACCGACGTTAATTGAAAATAGTACTCCTAAAAAATACCGGGTAATGTCTTCTAATACAGCTGCTAAGATGAAAAAATTTTTAAAAGATGTTGTAGAACATGGTACGGGAATTTTTGCAAAAATTCCTGGAATGGATATTTATGGTAAGACCGGTACGAGTGAAATTCCAGGTAAAGAAGGAAGTTACATTATGACATTTGAAGGTAATTTTTCTTTAAATAGCATAGATTATACTGCTTTAGTTTGGGTTACAAATCCTGAAGGATATTCTCTTTCTAGCTACGTAGCAGCTCCTATATTTAGACAAGTAGTTTTAAAATTAAAGGAATATTATTCCGAAGATAATAGAATGATTTACGTAACACCTGGTTTGGTTCCTAATATTGTAGGATGGAATATTAGACAAGTATTTGCTTTAGAAAAATATTTTAAAGTAAAAATTGTTGGAAAAGGATTGTATGTAAAAAAACAGTTTCCAGAGCCAGGAAGTTTTAATGATGAAATTGTTGTTTATTTAGGTGAGTGAGTATTTCAGTTAAAATGCAATATAAGGTAACTTATATTGCATTGCTAAAAAAGGAGTGAGAAATTGGTTGTAAAGTCTAGGTTTGTTATTGTTCCAATGCCAGTTATGCAATTTGTAATGAAAGCAAGGCCAGCAAATGCCGGTAGAGCATATTTATATCTTTATTCTATGTCGATTGCAGTGGGTAAAAAAGTGACTCCATGGATTTCATATAGAGATTTAGCAGATTATTTTGGCGTTAAATATGGAACTATTGAGCTTTCGATGAGGCTTTTGCAAAGATTAAATGCAATTGTTCCAATTGCCAGAAAAAATAAGAAAGGATATGGTCAAAAATATATTGTAAATGTTCCTGAATATGTTAATGGTGAATTTATTTTTGTGGATTTAGAAGAATCATCAATATTTGATGATTTAGTATTCGATGAAAATTCAAAAACATTTGTGTCGGTTATAAAAAGGTTTAAATCAAGAAAAGAAAAAGCTATGAAGGATCAATTGAAACTGTTTGATGATTAAATAATTTTATTTAAATAAAAATCTGCCAAGCAATAGCTTGGCTTTTTTGTTTTTATAAATTAAGTTCATGTAGATATATTTATATGTAAGATAAAAACAAAAAAGTATTGAACAGATATTTGTTCAACAATATTTTATATCATCCAAAAAAATATAGTATAATATATAAAAATAAAAACAGGGGGCTAAAAAATGGCAATACTTTTATACTTATTTCTCTTTTTTGCAGGTGTTGCAGCAGGATTTATAAATGTTCTTGCTGGTGGTGGATCAATGCTTACATTACCAGTTTTAACATTACTTGGTCTGGATATTTCTGTTGCAAATGGTACTAACAGGGTAGGTATTTTACTCCAAAACATAATTGCAACAAAAAATTTTAAAAAACATAGACTTTTTACATTAAAGGAGGGCTTTATAATTGCTTTGCCTGCAACTATTGGTGCAATCTTTGGTACTTTTACTGTCTTAAATTTAAACAAAGAACTTCTTGAAAAGATTATAGGTACTATTTTTTTGGTTATGAGCTTTTTTATATTGTATAAACCAAAAGTATGGGAAGAAGGAAAATCAGTAAATAGAAATTATTTAGTCACTTTTTTAGTATTTTTTGCAATAGGATTTTATGGCGGCTTTATTCAGGCTGGTGTTGGATTTTTTCTAATACTAGGATTAGTATTAGTTGAAGGAAATAATATTATTAAAACTAATGCCTTAAAAGTATTTATTGTTTTAAATTACACTGTATTTTCATTTCTTATTTTTTTATTCAATGGGAAAGTGGATATAATAAAAGGTCTTGTTCTTGCTACAGGGACAATGATAGGTGCTAATTTAGGTACAAAAACAGCACTAAAAACAGGTGCCAAATTTGTTAGAATATTTGTATTTTTGATGATTGTAATCTCAGCTATAAAATACATATTATAACTATTTATACAATGAGTTTTTGAAAAAATGTAAGCTTTTTCTTGCAATAACTCTTCTAAAAAAGTAAGATGATTTATGACCAGAAGGAATTGTAACTTTTCTAGCATTTTGTAATTTATTGTATAGATTATTTGATGCATTTTTAGGCATTATTTTGTCAAACATTCCTTTGAAGAATAAAACTGGCTGGTCTACAAATTTAGCGTATGAAATTGGATCGTAATGAAAGCATCCAGGCTTTAAAGAAAAAATTTCATCTATATTTTTTAACTCATTTAATTTGTTAAAACTTTCTTCTCTTAATTTTACACATTTGTTTTCATCTTTACATCCCCATTCATTGCTATATTTTTTGTATCCCTCCCTTACTGGTTCTAGATATGGCGAGTACCAATTTATCCATCGCCAATCACCACCTGTAAAACTTAAAACCCCAGCTTTTATTCTTTTATCTAAAGCCATGCTTATGGTAGCTATCATTCCACCAAAGCTAAAGCCCATTATACCAATAGGTAATTTATTTTCTATCTCTTCAATTAAATCAATTGTTCTTCTAACATCTTTAACTGCTTGGTGGAATCTTACAACACAATGAGCTGGTGAATGATGATAAAACGGTTCACCGCCTTCCCAATCAGTTTTGGCCCTCTTTTGATGGTATGGATGAATTAAAAAGTATGTTTCAAGTCCCATTTTTGAAAACTTTTCAGCAAACCACATTAAATATGGTATATGACCATTTCCAATGCCATGCAAAAATATTAATCTTCCCCATGGATTTTCTGAATTATATTTGTACACATAGATTTTTTTTGATTCAGGAATGTCTGGCTCATATACTGTATCAAACTTTAACAAAGAGTAATTTTCATGATTTTCAATCTCAAGATTAAACGGAATTGTTTTATCGTATTCATATATCATTTAATTCCCCCTTTAAAGCTATTTCTAGTAAAATAATATACCTAAATGTAAAATTTAGCAATAATAAATCTTGAAAAATTTGGTATTTATGTTATATATAGATGGTAAAATAAATTAGGGTAAAATTAGAAAATTATGAAATAGTGGAGGAATAATTATGCATTATATTACAGCAATAATGTCTGCTTTTTCATCATCAGTAACTTCTATTTTTGGTAAGTTATCGTTAAATGTGGGAGCCTCTGCTCTTCAGATATTGTTTTTAAGATTCTTTTTTTCACTTATTATTTCAGGACTGCTTTTTGTATTACAAAAAAAGAAAATTAACATTAAATATTTACTGTTTTTTGGAGTTTTTGGAATTGTTAATTATGGAATTGCAGCTTATCTTTTCTTTTATGGGTTAAGATTTTTGAATCCAGCATATGCTACAGTTTTGTTTTTTTCAAATCCAATATTTGTATTAATATTTCAAAAACTAATATATAAAGGTAATTTCAGTGTATTTAATTTGATTGCTGTAATTTTATCATTTACTGGGATAATATTATCAAATTTAGCAGAAAAAAGTATAGGTGGTTCCGAAAATTTAATATTTGGAAGCTTATTAGTTATCCTTGCAGCAATTTTTAACGCATTGTTTATTACATTAGTTGGAGATAAAATAAAAAAACTACAATTAAGTCCATTTGAAAGCAGTTTTTATACTTTTTTGGGAGTAACAATTCTGTATTTTATAATCTCAATTGCAAATAAAGAATTATATACTCTAAAATTAGATTATTACATTTACGGTCTACTACTTGCTGTATTTTCTACATTGATTCCTTTAACTCTAAATTATTTTTCATTAAGAAAGATTAATTCTACAACTTTATCTTTAATAATGCCACTTGAAATTGTATTTGCAAGTATTTTATCATTTATATTTTTTGATGAAATGTTTAATGCTTTAAAGATTTTAGGTTTTTCATTTGTTGTTGTAGCTCCAATTTTAGAAAGAATTAAGATAAAAAAGTGAGAATATATAAATTATTAACAAAGTAAAACCTCGCCATTTTTGGCGAGGTTTTTTAGTTAAAGAGGGATAAATTAATATCTTTGTCTACAGGGTCTATTTTCGTATCCACCTTGTCTTTGATTGCCTCTTTTTGACCTACCATTTTGAGTTGGTCTACCTACGTTATTTCTTTCACTCATATTACCTCTTTGGTTATTGCCTCTTTTTGCAAATGTTGGGAATCCATTCTCTCTAACTACAAATTCATTTCCATCAATTACTGCTTTTTCTAAAACAACAAATGTTTCATCTTGAAGTATAACTAACTTTCCAGAAACTTCGATTGTTTTACCACTTTCTAAATAATCTTTGAAAAGCCAAATAGGTCCAGAGTGAACTTTGTAAACCTTACCATCTGCATCAATTAGAATTTCAGAACCTTGACCAGGTACTAACTTAATTTCTTTGACAATTCCAGAAAAACTTACATCTGAAATCTTAGCAGCTTCTGGTAGATTTTGAAAAAGTGGGGTAGAGAAATTCTGTGGAGCGTTGCTTGGTTGATTTGAATAACTCCATGGTCCATAAGCAAAGATACTTACTGATAAAACAAGTAATGATAATAAGATAACACTAAACTTTTTTAACATAATAACACCTCCAAATGATTTGATTGACGTTATTAATGATACTCTTAAAAACTTAATAAGTACTTAAAGTTAGCTTAGAAATTGCTTAGAGATTTAAAATGAGATAGGTAGATATATATAAATAGAGTAATTATTAGAAAAATACACAAATAAAGCTATTCATTAGAAAATTATCTACATATATATTTGTTCAACAAAAATTAATATCATCCAAAAAAGTAAAACAACTAAAAAGCGGGAACTAATTCATTGACTTATATTAAATTTATTTGCTATAATTTAATTGGTTAATTAAAAAACTATTAAGGGGGGACGTTATGAATAGAGGAGGAGCTGTTGGAGCTACAACTTTAATAGGTTTAGGAATTGGATTTTTTACAAAATCATTTTCTCATTTTGTTGGTTCATTATTCATTGCAATTGGAGTTGGACTTTTAATTGATTATATTATTTTTGTTTTTTCTGTAAGAAAAAAGCAATCTTCCTCCTAATTAGGAGGAATTTTTTTTAATTTAATGCATTTGATATAATTAACGTACGGGGATAGGGGGGATTAAAAGAATGAAAAAGATTATTTTTATATTTCTTGTTATAATTACCACAACCTTTTTTTCAATTCAATTTGAGATTAAATTACCAGCCTACGATAAGGAAAATGGTGTTTATCAAATTTACACATTTGAACATCCAGATAAACTTGAAGTTACCGTAGTTTTCTGGGATGAAGATCATCCTAATCCATTTATTGATTTCATATATGACATATATCGTTTTTTTAAATGGGGAAGATTTTATGACATTGAAACATTTTACATTTCAAAAGATAGCGTAATTTTTGAAGACGATTATTGTGACCCTCAATCATATTTTCAAACTGAAAATTTACATAATTATATAAAATTAACAACTGATGATTTTGAAAAAGACGGCGAAAAATTAGTAGTATACGTTTCTACTTGGAACCACATGTTTTCAAATAAACCTCTTCCTAATACAAACTATATAAGTTATTATCCCACTAATCTTGTTGGAACTAGAAGAGATGTTGAACAATTTTTTAGTTGGCATAAAAATAAAAAACTTATTACTACGTTTGTTCTCACCTTAATAGTTTTTATTTTTTCTGTTTTAACAATTTTTTTTAAGAAAAAATCAAAAAGTAAGGTTATTTTTAAAGTACTAACAACGTTTACAATATTACTTATTGCACTATTGAACTCCTCAGGTGTTGAATTTTTAGTTGTTGCTGGGCTGTTTTTTGGAATGTTAGGAGACTTTCTTTTGGAATTTGAAGATAAATTTTTGCATGGAATGGTTTTATTTCTATTAGGTCATATATTCTATTCACTCTCCTTTTTTATGAAATTTGGTGTTCCAAATATTTTAGTCTTTTTTATAGTTCTTTTTATTTTATTAATTCTCTATTTTGTTATATTGTTTAAAAAAGCAAAAGACTTTAAAATCCCAATTTTAGTTTACACAATTGCTATTGGCATAATGCTTTCCTTTACATTTTCTCCTGCATTTAAAAATATATATTATTTAAGATTTATGCTGCCACTAGCAGGTGGATTATTTGTTTTCTCAGATTTTTTAATTGCTATTGAAAAGTTTGTAAGAAAAATAAAATATTCTGAGATAATTATATTAGGAACGTATTTTTTAGCTCAACTTATAATTGCTCTATCTACTATCTTTTAAAATGAATAAATTGGAGGAATTTTTATGTGTGATACTATGGTTGCATTGCAAAATGCAACTATTGATGGTTCAGTAATCTTTGCAAAAAATAGTGATAGAGAACCTAATGAACCTCATATAGGTGTTTATGTCCAAAGAAAAAAGCATAAAGAAAAAAAGGTAAAATGTACATATATAGAAATAGAACAAGTACCTGAAACTTATTCATATATATTATTTAAACCTTTTTGGATTTGGGGAGCAGAAATGGGGGTAAACGAATATGGAGTTGTTATAGGCAATGAAGCTGTGTTTACCAAACTTATTTCTAAGGAAAAATCTTTAATAGGAATGGATTATGTAAGATTGGTACTTGAAAGATCAAAATCTGCAAAAGAAGCTGTTGATACAATTATTAATCTTTTAGAAAAATATGGTCAAGGAGGTAAATGCGGATATTCTAAGAATTTATACTATGACAACTCATACCTAATTGCAGACTTTAATGAAGCCTACGTTCTTGAAACTGCTGGAAAAGAATGGGTATATAAAAAAATAAAAGATGTATACTCTATTTCTAATTCATTAACTCTAAAAGATGATTATGATAAGTCATCATTCAAAGAAAAAAATTTTAAAGAAACATTTGAAAAAAAGCTTTTAGCCAAAATTGCATCTGGAGATTTTCGAAAAAATATAACTTATGCAAAACTAAAAAATTTATCAGGTAAAATAGTAAAATAGATGTGAAAGATATGATAGATATTTTAAGAATACATACTGATTCAAAGAATTTTATAAACGGTTCACTAAAAAGTATATGTATGCATTCAGGAAGCTTAATTTCTAGTGAAACTACTGGTAGTTTTGTTGTTAAATTAAAAGATAGGATAATAAGAATATATGCAACTTTAAGTCCAAGACCGTGTTCTTCTATCTTTAAGCCACTTGCATTCAACAACTTTTTGTATAATGAAGATGAAGTTCAAAGTGCCGTAAATTACTGGTCTAAGAGAAAAAAACTTGTTGAAAAAATTTCTAAAAATCCAGAACTTAAAAAGAAATTTATTCAAGAAAGAGATAAACTAGAAAATGAAATTTTAAATACTAAATGGAATGAAAAATCACTAATAGAGCTTTGGGATAAAGAAGATATGTTAATTAATGAATTTTTACTTTAAGGGAGGAATAACATGCAAATAGGAAATTATGTTTGCAAAGAAATAAATGGACTTTTTCTTTGTAGGTCAAGTCTTTTATGTCAGTTTAATAAACTATTTCATGTAGTTACAACACGAAAAGTAAATAAAAATCAATTTAATATTGATGAACTTGACATGTCATTTAGTAATGAAAATTTCAAAGATCATTACATTTTATTGTCAAACAATTTGGGACTAGATTTAAATAAATTTATCTTTACAAATCAAGCTCATGAAAACAAAGTTGAATATGTAAATAATAAAAACTTAAAAGGTGAATTTTATGAAAATGTAATTAGTACAACAGATGGTCTTATTACAGATGAAAAGGGAATATTTTTAGTCACCAAATATGCAGATTGTATGCCAATAATTGCGTATGATCCTATTAAAAATGTTTTAGGTGTTGCCCATTCAGGATGGCGTGGAACATTGATTGATATGCCAAAACATCTTATTATTAAAATGATGAATGAATTCGGTAGTAATCCAGAAAATATTTTTGTAAGTATAGGACCATCCATAGGGCCTGAAAGTTTTGAAGTAGGCAAAGATGTAGCAGAAAAGTTTGCTAAAAAATTTGGCGATATGTTTATCAAGGAACGCAACAATAAATACTTTGTTAATCTATGGCAAATAGCAGAAAATCAAATATATGAAATTGGGGTTAGAAATATAGAAATATCATTAATTGATACTTACAGCACCACAGATTATTTTTATTCATATAGGAAAGAGAAGACGAAAAAAAGATTTGCTGTGATTGTTGGATTAATACCTTAAATATCAAAAAATGATGCTATTTAGAGTCGATTTTTATTGAATTTATTTTAGCTAATATAGATTATAATATTTTATCTCAATGACCTATTATTAATAAGAGAACATACATGAAGCAGGAGATATTGAATAAAATATTAGTTAAAAATTTTAATGCTTAGCTAAAAAAGGAAATAAACGAAGCTGAAAAAACATTTTATCATCAACAAAACTCATTCAAAAAAAATAACTAAATCAATGAGCGAAAAATACAGAAAAAATGAAGAAAAGTTTTTGAAATAATGTGAGAAAACATAAAAAACTAAGAAAATATGAAGGCATATCTTACACAAAAAATTATATTCTATTTCAAGTAATGAATCTTTTTTCACCAATATTGTTTTATATGAAAGTCTTTAGAAAGAAAGAGGTGCAAAATTATGGATAAGTTAACCTTTAAAGAATTGGCGATTAAAATACTTGAAGAAGAAAAACGTCCTTTAACGGTAGAAGAAATATGGGAACTAGCTAAGAAAAAAGGATACGATAAATTATGTAGCTCACAAGGTAAAACTCCATGGAGAACAATAGGTGCACAAATTTATGTAGATATAAGAGATAATCCTCTTTCTCCTTTCGTAAAAATAGGCTCCAAGCCACGGAAATTCTTTTTAAAAAAATTGGCATCAGAAACTGAATTGAAAAAAATAGAAGAAAAAGAAAAAGGGAAGATTGAAGGTCCCAAAAAATTAAACTATTCAGAAAGGGAACTACATCCTTTCCTAACGTATTTCGCTTATACATATATGGGAATTTATACAAAAACAATATACCACGAAAAATCAAGCAAAAGAAAATATTCACAATGGTTGCATCCAGACATTGTAGGAGTATATTTTCCGATTGAAGAATGGAAAAGTGAAGTTCTTGATTTTGCAAAAGAAATAGGTTCGTCATCGATAATTTTGTATTCTTTCGAATTGAAAAGAGAGATTGGATTTCACAACCTTAGAGAATCTTTCTTTCAAGCAGTATCAAATTCCTCTTGGGCAAATGAAGGTTATTTAGTAGCTGCAAACATAGATAAAGATGAAGAATTAATGAATGAACTAAAAAGATTATCTACAGCATTTGGCATTGGTGTAATTAAACTGGATATTGAGAATCCAGATTCGTCAGAAATCATTTTCCCTTCGAAACATAAAAGAGACTTAGATTGGGATACTATAAATAAACTTGCAGAAGAAAATCCAGATTTTAAAGGATTTCTGAAAAGAATAAAAGTAGATCTTTCCAGTAAAGAAATTAGAAAAGAAAAATATGATAAACTTTTTGAGGGTGAAGAACTTATTAAAAGAATTAAAAAATGAAACTATGTTGGTTTATTTTTTTATAAGCGTTTCATATTTTAATTTATTATATTCTAATCCATAGCATTAAACTTGTCAGTAAGTTTATAATGAATTTATTGGAAAAGAGGTATAAAAATGGAAATGAGAACTTTTATTACAAACAAACATAAAAAGTTATCAGAAACATTAAAAAACATAAGTAGTTCAATTTCAAAATGTTACTTTTTAGTAGGCTATTTTTATTTTTCAGGATTTTCTGAAATTTATGAACATTATAAAGATAAAGAATTAAAAATACTTGTTGGCCTTGATATAGAAAAAGGTCTAGATGATATATATAAAGAAACTTATAATATATTTAAAACAGAGGATAAATCAAAATTATCAATAAGAGAGGACTATTATAATAAACTTAAAGAATTTATTAATAATACTAATTACTATGATTTATCAAAAATGCAAGAAGCATTTGAAGTTTTCTTAGAAAAAATTAAAAATGGAACACTTGAAATAAGAAAAACAAAAAACTCTACACATTCAAAAATGTATATTTTTGAAAGAAAAAATAAGGAAAATGGAGAAAATCCAGGCTATGTAATTGTTGGTTCAAGTAATTTTTCTGCAAGTGGTCTCTCATCTCAAAATGAGGTTAATGTATTTTTAAGGGATCCTCATTATTTTATTGAAGCAAAAGAAATCTTTGATAAGCTTTGGGAAGAATCTGTAGAAATTGTAAGTAAAGATAATTTCACAGAATTCGAAGAAAAAGTTGTTAAAGAAACTTTTCTTGGCATTGTTCCTTCTCCTGAACTAATTTATGTTAGAGCTCTTTACGAATATTTTGAAACAAAACAGCTTGAAGAAGAATATTTGCCCTCAGCAATTACAAATAATAAATTTTATGATTTAAAATATCAAATAGATGCGATTGAAAAAGCAGTATCAATTTTAAGACAACATAATGGAGCAATAATTGCAGATGTTGTAGGGTTAGGTAAAACAGTAATAGCTTCAACAATAGCTCATGTTTTAAGAAAAAAAACAATTATAATATCTCCTCCACATCTTGTAAGTACATGGGAAATGTATAAAGAAGATTTTGATTTTCAAGGTAAGGTTTTTAGTAGTGGAAAATTATCAGATGTATTGGATTACATGGAAAAAATAAATAGCAACGAATTTTTAATAATTGTAGATGAATCACATAGATTTAGAAATAATGAAACCCAAAACTATGCTTTACTTCATCAAATTTGTTATGGAAATAAGGTTATCTTATTAACTGCAACGCCTTTTAATAATAGGCCATTAGAAATTTTTAACTTAATTTCTTTATTCCAAAACCCAGCTAGGGCGACATTTATTAATACAAAGGGTAAAAATTTGTATTACATTTTTAAAAAATTAGATGATGAATTTAAAGATGCTAGAAAAAAAGATGATAAAGAAAAAATTAAAAGTATATCTGAAGAAATTCGTAATATAATAAATCCACTAATAATTAGAAGAACAAGGCTTGATTTGCAAAAAATAGATATTTATAGAGAAGATCTTCAATCACAAAATATTACTTTTCCAAAAGTTAATGAGCCTCAATCTTTAACATATAAATTAGATGATATAAAAGACAAATATCTTTTAACTCTTGAAATGATTTGTCCAACGGAAGAAAACGATAGTAAATTTTTCAGAGCTTCTAGATATAGAGTAACCCACTATATTAAGAATTTCAATAAATATAAAGAACAACTAATTGAGTATTTTGGCACAGAAAATTTTGAAATTTTGCATGAGAATCTTTCACAATTTATGAGAAAATTATTGGTTAGAAGATTTGAAAGCTCATTAGAAGCTTTCAAAAAATCTATTGAGAATATGATGAAATACACAAAAATTATGATTAAATGGTATAAAGCGGGTAAAGTTCCTATTTATAAAAGAGGTGGAATTATTGATCCTGAGCTTATTTTTGATAATGATTATATCGATGAAGATTTATTAAAAGATGAAAAACTAGAAAGTTTAAAAGAAAAAGGATACTTTTTTATTGACTCTAAAGAAATCAAAAAGGCATTTTTAGAAGATATGGAATCTGACTTAGAAATTTTGGAAGAAATATATAATATGTGGTTTTCTAATAATCAATTATTTAAAATAGAAGATAAAAAACTAATTTCCTTTAAGGATCATTTAAAAATATTATATTCACAAAAACCAAACAGAAAAATTGTTGTTTTTTCGGAATTTATTGATACTGTAAATTATTTATATGAAAATCTCAAAGACGATTTTAAAACAATGAAGTATACAAGTGAAGATGCAAGAGAATTTAATAGAAAAATAATTATGCAGGAATTTGATGCAAATTATGAAAACCAAGCTAATGATGTTCAACTGTTAATTGCAACAGATGCACTATCTGAAGGTTTTAATTTAAACAGGGCAGATGTATTGATTAATTATGATATTCCATATAATCCTACTAGAGTTATACAAAGAGTTGGAAGAATTAATAGAATTGGTAAGAATGTGCAAAAAGAAATATTTATTTATAATTATTTTCCCTCTGAAATTGGAGAAGATGAAACTTCGGTAAAGAAAATTTCTACAGCTAAAATACATATGTTTAATTTTATTTTTGGAACTGATATGAAAACTTTGACTTCTGAAGAAGAATTAAATTCATATTTTGCAAAAGAGTTATCAGATGAAGAAATTTCATGGGATGTTGAATTTTTAAACGACTTACATCGATATCAGAATTTTAAAAAGAATATATATAATGAAGCTCTAAAATTACCAAAAAGAGTCAGAACAAAGATTTTGGTAGCAAATTTAGATGGTGCTTTAGTATTTGCCAAAGAAGGAACTAATTTGACGTTTCTGATGTTAAATCATGATGACATTGATAAATGGCCAATAGAAAAAGCTCTAAAGTTATTAAAAGAGGTAAAAAATAAAAAATCTATAAAAGTTGATTCAAAATTAGACAAATTCTTAGAAAAGATTAAAGATTACAAAATGGAAATAGAAGAAAGCGTAAATTTGAGTCCTCAATCAATAGAATTTAAATTGTTAGCTTTTCTTAATTATAACAATTTAAATGATGAATATTTTGAGTTATTAGAGAAGGTAATTAAATTGAGAATTTTACCAAGATTTTATATAAAGCAGATTTATGAATTAACTAAAAATTTAAAGGATAAAGAGGAATGTATTAAAAAAATTAAAAATCTTATACCAGAAACATATCTGAAAAAATTATATAATGGTAATAATAAACATATAAAAGATGCTGAAATCATCTTTATTGAGCAATTTGAAAGACAAGCAAATAATTAATGAGAACATAATTTTTTATTATATGATAATTGTTTTTTTAATTTAAAGCAAAAATGGAGGGATACTATGGATTTTTCAAAAAGATATAACAGAGAGGAATTTCAAAAATTTTTAGAATCATTCTTAACTGATGGATTTGTTCGAAAAAATTCATATATTCCTGTTGATGATTATATAAGTTCCAAGAGTAGATACATTAAAGAATGCTATCTCATAGGAGAAGATGAAAAGCTTAAAATACCAATTTATGAATTCAAACACACATCTCAATCAGATCCTCGAATTTCATTAACAAAGGAAGCATTTAGGATTCTTAGAAATCAGTTTGTTGAAAATGCACTGGCAGTCTTTATTTCCGAAAACTCGGATGACTATAGATTTTCTTATTTAACAGTTAATTACAGATATGAAGGAAAAGTAATTGTTGAAACTTCTAATCCAAAACGTTATTCATTTTTATTAGGTCCGAATTCCAAATTGCATACAGTGATGACTCAGCTCTCTGGTAAAGTAAATTCTTTAGAAGATTTAAGAAATAGGTTTTCTATTGAAGTTGTTAATAAAGAGTTTTATAAAGGGATTCATGATATTTTTTATAAGTTTGTTAATAATATTTCTTTGCCATATGACGATAATGATGAAAACAGAAAAAATTTTACAATTAGATTTTTAAGTAGAATTATTTTCTTATGGTTTTTAAAAAAGAAGAAATCCATACAAGGTAAGCCTTTAATTCCAGAAGAAATATTGTCATCAAAGGCTATAAGGCAAAATTACTATCATACAGTTCTCGAACCTTTATTTTTTGAAATATTAAATACTCCCATCAGGTTAAGAAAACGAAATTTTGAAATTAATACATTTGATTTAATTCGATTTTTTGAGGAAATACCATTTTTGAATGGAGGGTTATTTACTCCAAAAAAACACGATTTTTATGAATTAGAAGAAAGTGGAAAATCTAAATATTATGATTCTTTAAGAATACCAGACATTTTAATTAAAGAATTATTTGAACATTTAGAAACTTATAACTTTACAGTAGATGAGAATACTCCAATAGATATTGAATTATCTATAGATCCAGAAATGTTGGGATTAATACTTGAGAACCTGCTAGCTGAAATAAATCCAGAAACAGGAGAAAGCGCAAGAAAAGAACTTGGAAGTTTTTATACACCAAAAGAAATAGTAGATTTTATGGTGACAGAATCATTAAAGTACTATTTACTTGAACATACAAATATTTCTGAAGAAAAAATTGAAAAAATCTTGCAAAGTTATTTAGATATTCAAAATGAAGATGATTTATTAACATGTGAAGAAAAAAAAGAGATATTGAATGCTTTTTATAACATAAAAATATTAGATCCAGCATGTGGTAGTGGAGCTTTTCCAGTTGGGATGTTATTGAAACTAACACATATATTAGAATTTCTTGATCCAAAAGCAAGTTATTACAAAGAAATAATGTTTCAAAATTTATCTTCAAGCTTAAAAATTGCGTTAGAAAATAGATTTAAAACTGAAACCTTTCAATTTATACGTAAGTTACACATAATAGAAAAATCGATATATGGTGTGGATATTCAGGAAGTGGCAATTGAACTTGCGAAATTAAGAATTTATCTATCGTTGATAATTGAATCGAAAGTAGATGATACAAAAGAAAATAGAAATATTCAACCTTTACCAAATCTTGAATTCAAATTTGTAGCTGCTGATTCATTAATTAAATTACCTTTACAAAAAGATCAAATAACAATTGTAACGAAAGAAATTGAAAAATTAAAAATATTAATTAAAGAATATTTTAGTGCTATTTCAATTGAAAAAAAGAACAAATTGAAGAGAGAATTTAAAAAAATAAAAAATGGAGTTCTTAATTTTTTATTTTTAGAAGGAATTTTTGGCTATTATATACAAAACTGGGATCCATTTGGGGATGAGCCAGCAGAATTTTTCGACCCATTTTGGATGTTTGGAATTGAAGGTGGATTTGATATAGTAATAGGGAATCCACCGTATATCCAACTTCAAAAAGATAGAGGAAAATTATCAAAAAAATATAAAACACAAGGTTATAAAACATTTGATGGAGCAGGAGATATTTATTGTTTGTTTTATGAAAGAGGAATAGAACTACTAAGAGATAAAGGAGTACTTTGTTATATAACAAGTAATAAGTGGATGAGAGCAAAATATGGTGAGAAGTTAAGGGAATTTTTTGAAAAATACAATCCCAAATTAATTGTTGATTTAGGGCCAGGAGTATTTAGGGCGGCTACGGTTGATACTAATATATTAATAATTCAAAAAGAAGAAAATAAAAATGAACTAAAAGGAATTGAATTAAAGGATAGAAATACGGAAATCAGTAAATATGTTGAAGAAAATCAAAAAGAGGTTTATACATCTAAGAATGTTTGGTTTATAGGAGATAATATTGATTTTAAGATTAAAGAAAAAATAGAATCAATGGGGAAACCTTTGAAAGATTGGAATGTAAATATATATAGAGGAGTATTAACAGGGCTAAATGAGGCTTTCATTATTGATGCAAATACCAGAGATATGATATTAAACAACTGTAGAAATGAAGAAGAAAGAAAAAGAACTGAAGGAATTATTAAACCAGTTTTAAGAGGTAGGGATATTGAAAAATGGAGATATAAATGGACAGGGAAATGGTTAATAGGGACTTTTCCATCTTTAAAATTAAATATAGAGGAATTTCCAGCTTTAAAAGAATATTTTTTAAAAAATTTTGATATAAGAAAATTAGAGCAAAGTGGGAAAAAATATCCGGAGTTAGGGTTCAAAAGTAGAAAAAAAACTAGCAATAAATGGTTTGAGACGCAAGACTCTATAAATTATTACCAAGAATTTGAAAAGGAAAAGGTAGTATGGCAAAGAGTGACAAAAAAACCTATGTTTTGTATTGTTCCATTTAACTTTTATGTATTAGATAGTATGGTCTTTTTTACAGGGAATGATTTGAATTATTTAACTGGTATTTTGAATTCTAAATTGATTCATTTTTACATTTTAAAGAATGTTCATAAATTAGGCTCAAATGGTTTTTTATTATCTAATCAATTTGTAGAAAAATTACCTATATCATTATTGCATAATAAAAAAAAGTTACACCAGAAAAAAGAAATTGATTTTTTAGTTTCAAAGATAATCATGTGCCAAAAAAATAGTAATCTAATACAGAAGATTTCTAAAATTGAAATAGAACTCAATTTAATAATTTATGATTTATACGAATTAACCTCAAAAGAAATAGAATATATTGAAAGAAAAGTTTAATTATGAAAACTAAGAAAAAATTTTTAATTATAAATATTATTAAATTTTATCTGGTTCAATAAAAAATGCTATTTTTTAGAGGCGAAAAAAGTGAAAAAAATAAAAATGAAGTTGATAAAATTTTTGAAATTTTAATTTTTAAAGTTAATAAAATTATTAACAAATTAACCATGAAATTGTCCTATCTTTAAAAAGTGGGAATTATGAATACATCGAATTGCTTAAAAATAATTTATCAAGTACTATTTCTTTCATAAAAGCTAAAAAAAGAATGGAATGAAATTTTTATTAATGGGGATTTAAAGAGATAATGGCGTAGAATTTTTATGATTGATGCATCAAAAATTACTTCTAGAAAGAAATATGTAAAATTAGAAAAAAGATTGAAAACACCAGAGAAGGAATTTAGAATACCAATACTTGAGGCATTAGTTGAATTTGGTAAAATGGCAGAGGCAAAAGAAGTTCTCAAAATTGTTGGCAGAAATTGAAAGAAAAACTTAATAAATACGATTATGATAATATTTCTTCTGATTCTCGTAAAATAAGTTGGAAAGATACAGCTAGATGATGTAGAAATACACTGGCATTTTTTATTTACTTCCTATATTTATGCCTGTAAATTGTAGCATCAATTATAATTAATTGAGTATATTTCCTTATAAAATGATAATTTTATAATTTTAATAATTTCATTTCCTTTTTAGAGGGAAATGTATTAGCGAAAATAAATGCAATATAATAACTATTATATTGCATTATTCTATCGATATTTTCTTTCGTTGTTCTGAAAAATTAAATATATAAATACTTTGAGGTAATACAATAATTTGAAGCATAAAATTTTGAAATGAATCTCTGTAAAAAATGACAAGTTTTTTACTGAAGAAAATGTTTTTTTAGAAGCTACATCTTTTTGTTAGTGATTTTTTTTGGTACAAGAATAATCTTAACTAGTGTAATTTTTTCTAACCTACTTTTTACATTAACCTGAGTCTGAATAATTTTAAATAATATTAGTACGTTTTACGTACTTAAAATCTATTTACATTGATATCTGATAATCATATGCTTTTTAAATACAGAACGACATATGTTTTGGAATAACTGCTACAAACCATATTATAAAAGAATAGATAATCAAATCTATTTTGAAAAAATACAAAAAATTGTTATATAATTTATTTAGTAATCAAAAAACAAATGAATCCTTACTATAAAATCTGTAAATTTCATGGGGGGTATTTATATTAATTACTTTTACTTTGATATTGACAAAATAATGCCAAGTCAACTTTATATTTCAAAAGAAAAACTCAAAAATGTAATGAGATACATATATAATAAAGGCGTTAATAGCCTTGACCCAATACCTATTAAGAAAATTAATAATATTATTTTTTATACAGATGGTCACACAAGGGCATTTGCCCTTTGGAAATTGGGGTTTAAAAAAATTAAAGTTGAATGGGAAACAGAAGAACTTGATTGGGAATTATATTTAATTTGTATTGACTGGTGTAAAAATGAAAATATAAGTAACATTTCACATTTAAAAATTATTTCGCATAATCAATACAAAAAATGGTGGATAAAAAGGTGTGAAGATATGCATAAACTTTTATATTCTTCTCCTCGTAAGTTGAAATAGGAATTTTATATTTTTTTCTAAGAACTTTTCATACTTAGATATTAAGTTTTATTATCTTAAATTTATTATTGATGTATTTTAAATATTGATCTCATAGTCAGATTAAAAGTGAATTTGTTTGATGGAAAGGTATTCAATAAAAATTAAAAATCTACGAATTTAAATATGCTAATACTTGATGTTCTTTACAATGTTAAAATGAACTGTAGATAGTGTACAAACTTTTTTGTTATCACAAGCTCCATGAATTGTCCAATTCGTGGAGCTTTTTATTTTAGGGGGTAATTTCATAATAAACAATTACTATCTAGGAACACTTGACTACTTTTTTTATTTTCAAATAGTAAGAATATAAAATTCAATGAATTATTCGTGTATTATATAATATAAAAGTGATATAATAAATTATAGGAGGTGATATTATGGTTAAAAAAGTAATAATTATCTTTTTAATAATCTTGATTTTTCAAGCTTTTTCAGTTCAATTTTCATACATTAGGCCAAAACACGAAGAAGGTCCTTTTGTTGAATTTACGTCTTTAGGATACGCTTTTAAAAATTCTGAAATTTTGACACAGCCTCTACTTGATATATTGGGTATCTTTAACTTAAATTATAGATACTACGTTAACAATAATGCTATTTTTTCATCACAGAATTATTTCATAGATCCACTTTTTGTTTCTAGAGTGTACATGAGAGAATCAATCGAAAGTACTCCTATCTTTATTTTTGCCACGAGAAATTATTATTTTTCAAATTATATTTTTGATAGATCTTCAATTAAATCTTATTTTGAAATTATTTTTCCAGGAATAACAGACTTTTCAGATTATGTTTTTGCTATAGTACCCAGAGGATTTATTAATCTTGGTTATTTTATTTTAGATAAAATAGAAATTTTTGGCTCACTAGAAAGTGGAGTTGTTCTTAATTTAATTACATCATCTGAAACTAAAAATAGTGAATGGGATAATTTTATTAAAGAATTAAGACAAGAATCAATTTATTCAACCTTTAAATTTGGGTTTTCTTGGTATTATGATAATTATTCTGGAATCGAAGTAGGATATAGATTATTTTTATGGGGTAAGGATAGTCCTTTAAGATTTATTCAAGGATTTACTGCAACCGATTGGATTTATAATCTTCTCAGTTATACTTTATATACTGAAAATGGTCCAGAAATATTTATTCCATTTATAACTACAGATTATTACATTAGTTTTTCTACAAAATTCTAAAATAATTTGCACATGGTTATCCTGATTAAGTTATAATTTTTACTTATATACTGGCACAGTTCTTTGGATTTTAATAAATTCTATGTTTGTTTTATTTATAATTGGAAAATTTATTATATTAAAACGTAAATGGATAAACAGAATTGGGAAAAGAATTAAGTTTTTATTATCTATTATTTTAACACTGGTTATAGATTTTATTAGTTCACTAATTACAAACAAATCTCTTGATACTTGGTACATCACTATAGAAAAACCTTCCTTTAATCCAGCAAATTGGTTATTTGCGCCTCTTTGAACAATTTTGTTTATAATGATAGGATTATCACTTTTCCTTGTTTGGGAAAAAGGTTTTGGCAATAAAGTTAAAACTCTACTTTTTGTTTTCTTATTACAACTAGTGCTTAATCTTTTTTTGGTCATATTCATTTTTTGGATTAACTAATCCGCTTTTGGCTTTTATAGTTATTATTATTTTGTGAATTGCTATTTTAATAAATATAATATGCTTTATAAAGTTTCTAAAATAGCTGGATTTTTATTGATTCCATATATATTATGGGTTTTATTTGCAAGTATTTTAAATCTTGCAATTGTCATTTTGAAGTAGTAACCTTATTTAATGTACAAAACGAAATTAAAAAATTAACATTTTCAGTAAAATAAACATGCTTATTTAATTTTTAATTAATTCAATAGGTTAATTACAAAAATCTCTTGAATCTAAAATAAAAATTCAATAATTCCTTTATTTATGCCATTTAATAAAAACATCTTTATTTTCGAAAATAAAGACATTTTTTAATTTCCGGATATATCTATATATATATTACCCAAAAAAATATGCCTTATTTTTGAATATAAACGGTCTTTTGGAATGCTAACTATCTATAAATTCATTCTTATCTATTCCGATACTCTTTAAAAATTGAAATAATTATTAATTCTAAAATATTAAAAATAAGTATAAGTAGAAAACCAAAAAATATTCCAAAATACTGTCCGAGGAATCCAATTAGATATGAAGCTCCGCCCGAGAACAGAGAAGTGATAGATGATGCTAAACTAAGTGCAATACCTTTATTTGATTTATATTTCTCAACAATAACAGCTTGAATAGTTGGATAAGTAGTAGCATAAAATAAACCGGTAAAAAATATAAGTATAGAAGAAATAAAAAAATTTATCGATAAAAATACAGAAAAACTTGAAAATACCAGAGAAAAACTTATAACAAATAATAACCATTTCTTATATCCAAATTTTTCTGGCATTTTTGCAAAAAATAATCTTCCGACAAACAAACCTAACCACAGAAATGAAGGAAAAATTGCCGATCTAGAAACACTAAAACTTCTTACTTCATGTAAAAAAACAGAAATCCATGAAGAAAAGTTCATTTCATAGCTAACATAGAAGGACAGTGCTAAGATCAAAATTGCAAGTGAAAAATTTATAAGATTTTTAAAAGGCATTTGTTCTTTAACATATTCAGAATGGAATTCTTTTATGGTATTTTTTATCAAAAAAAGAAAAATAAATGGTAGCAAACTTGTTATAAACCCAATTGCAAAAGTAGTTCTCCATAAATTGGTAAATTTTAATATAAAATACGAAACTATAGGACTTATAACTGCACCAATTGCAAAAGCAGAATGAAGGAAATTTAATTTTTTTGCTTTTTTTCCAGTTCCAGAAACACCTATTAAAAATGGGATGCTCACTTCTAATGCAGCACCCCCAAAATTCATCATGAAATTGCCAAATACAAATAAAGTAAAAGAATTCATTATGAAAAGTATAAACACGCCAATAGAAAAAATAACACCCGCTATCAAAACAACATTAAATGTATTAAATTTTTCAAGCAAAAATCCAAAAACTAGTGACCCGATTAAAAAGCTTACTGAACCTAAACTTAAAGCTAGCCCAATCAATGAATGATTAATAGAAAAACTTTTTTCAATTACTGGAATTAAAGGCCCAATAAGTACTAAAACAAAACCAAATGTAAAAAAATTCAAAAATCCATATAGGTTAATAAGCTTTACCTTCATTATTTACCTCCTAAAGTTTTTATAATTATACTATAATTATACTATAATTATTCATTAAATACCATATAAATATTCAATTTAAAATTAAATTTGATTTATGGCTTCTAATTTTCTATAAATTTTAAATTGACATTTATATTTCAATAATGTATAATTTAGATTAATCAAAAATATAATAATAAAAATACAACTTTCAGAGAATTTATAAATCTTGTAAAATTTACAATCTTTGTAAAATATTAATATAAACTGATAGATGTAAATAAATAATAATTTAAATAACCTCTATGCGAAATTACTGTAATTATCATTCACAAGATAATACAATTTAAATTATCTTGATAAAAAAATCACAAGAACAAATTAATAATAAATTTTTATTTTTGTAGATTTAGCATTTTTTATTAAATAATCGAAAAAATTTTTGAGGGGGGTAAAAAAGTGGAGCCAGTTGTTTTGGAAAATGTTCGATTTTATTTTACGAAAGGACCAAAGATTGTTGAAAACTTTACTATGAAAATTAGTAAAGGTGAATTTGTTTATTTAAAAGGTTCAAATGGTTCTGGAAAAAGTACGTTTTTGAAGTTATTAGTCGGAATAATCAAACCAAAGGGTGGGAAAATAAAAGTATTGGGAAAAGAACCATACAATGAGCCAGAAGTTTTAAAAAAACTGGGAGTTGTAGTTGATGGAATGGGGCTATATAAAAATTTAAGTTTAAAAGAAAATATAATTTATTTTGCGAAAGAAAAGGGTTTTACTTATGGAAATTTAAATGAAGAACTGGAAAAGTATGAAAAATTTTGGGATATAGATTTTAATAGAAAATATAAAAAATCATCTCATGGAATGAGAAAAATTGCAAAACTAACCCTTTCATTGATAAATGAACCGGAGCTATTAATATGGGAAGAACCAGAACTTGCGCTTGATAAGGAGAGAATAGATAAGTTAATGGAAATATTAACAGAATATAAAGAAAAAGGAAATACATGTATTATCGCAGGAACAAATTATGAGATTTATAAGCCTCTAGTTGATACACTAATAGAGAAGATTTCCGGTAATGAGTCAAGCAAGAGATAAAGAAAAAAACAAAAATATTTAGTCATATAATATGGCTTTTGAGGA
>NZ_BHXD01000008.1:0-91349 GCF_003990895.1 Thermosipho globiformans | reverse complement strand
GGTACAAAAATAATTTTAGCAGGTGTAGCCCTTTTTTTATATTCTAATTTAACCTACTTTTTACATTGGCCAGGGTCTCTAGAAATTACTATTAAAGCATATTACAATATAGACGTTAATTTACATGAAGATAATTTAAGAATTATAATCAAATTTAATTAATTTATTACCATCCAAGAAGAGGTATTTACACAAAAAATTACAGGCTACCTTATTATATTTTAAATTTTTGGATTAAATCGTTCAATTCAGAAGCCAATGAACTTAACTCTTGTGCTAAAGCACTCACATTTTGAGTTGCTCCTGTCTGTTGATTTACCACACTTAACATCCCTTCTATCTGTTGTGATAATTCCATCATTGATTTTGATGACATATCCATTGCGCTACTTATTTCTTCTGCTGCGGCTCCTTGCTCTTGCGCACTCGCTGCCAAACTTTCTATTTCTGTTGACATACTTGTTACTTCGTATGTTATTTTTTCAAATTGCTTTACTATTGTGTCAGATTGATCACTAATATTTTCAACTAATTCTACAACTCTCTTTGTTGCTTCATCAGCCTTTATTGCTCCTTGACTTATCTGTTCTAATATCTGACCTATCTTAGTAGTTGCATTTTTACTTTCTTCTGCAAGTTTTCTAATTTCATCAGCAACCACTGCAAATCCTTTTCCTGCTTCCCCGGCTCTTGCTGCTTCTATTGCTGCGTTTAATGCAAGAAGATTTGTCTGCTCTGCTATTGAATTTATTGCTTCCAATATTACCCCTATATTCTTTACTTGATTGCTTAAGTCATCTACAACACTTACAGTTTCTTCTCCCATTCCCCTTGCCTCTTTTATCATTTGTGCAATTTTTTCTATTGCTTTATCTCCCTCTTTTACTGCTTCAGCTACCTGTTCCGATCTTTCACTAAGTTGCTCAGCTGCCTTTGATACTGTTTGCACGCTTGCTGCCACTTCCTCAACACCACTTGTTACTTCTTCTATTGAAGCTGACATATTTTGTGTTGCTTTATTTGCCTCTTCCATTTGAGATAACATCTCTTCTGATGATGCTCCTAATTCTTCTGCTACCGCTGAAAGTTCTGACGCTGATTCATTTACTTCTATTGATGCCTTGTTTATTAATGTCATTGCCTCTCTTATTAAATCTGCCATATTGTGTAATTCTTTTGCCATGTGTGCTATTTCATCATTTCCTTTTGTTTCAAATTGTACTGTCAAATCACCTTTTCCAAACTTTATTACTGTTTCTGCTAATTTATTTAATGGTTTTGTAAAGCTTAATGCTACAAAGAATATTATTATTGCTATTGCTACATTTAATATTACAAACATCATTATTACTACTTTTATTAACTTATTTGTATTTGCCAGCAGTTCATTTTCAGGAACTGCGACTGCTACTGCCCAGCCATTTGCTGCTTTTATTGGCGTATAATATACATAATTTGTTGAGCCATCATCTCTCTTTGACTTAAAATATCCACTTTCTCCAGCAAGAATTTGTTTTGAAGTTTTCTCAAGATCAGGCATACCCGCTTTAGACGCTTCTTTTATATTTAATTTCATCAAATATTTTCCAGTTGTATCACTAATTATTAAACCAGAAGAATCGGCTATCCAAGCAAATGCTGATTGAGTTATCTTATTAAGTTCATCAAGTAAATCATCAAATGAGTCAGATTTTACACTGGCACCTAATAAACCAATTGTTCTATTATTTTGATCTTTTACAGCTACTGCAACAACGAATACATTTTGACCTGTTGCTTTTGATATTAGTCCATCACTAATTGCAATATCAGCACCTTGCTTCATAATCTTCTTAAAATAGTCACGGTTAGAAATGTTTGCAGTAACACCAAAAGTTGTTATAGCCTTTCCATCAGGGTAAGCTATAAATAAAGATTCATAATATGGATTTTTAGCAACCTTAGGTTTTAATTCATCTTCAACAAATTCTTTCCAATTTCCATATTTTAACGCATCAATAGTAATACTTAAATCAGAAATAGATTTAATTTCCTTAGCAATAGCGTTAATTCTCTCACTAATTAAAGCAGCTTTACTTTCAACCAAGTTTTTAGTTGATCGAGCAGCAGAATCTACAGCATTTGTTTTTACCTGAAAATAGGTTACAAGTGCAATAATAAGTGATAAAGCAATAACAGGAGTTAAAATAAATACTAGCATCTTTTTTCGAAGTGATCTCACACACTTCCGCCTCCTTAAGTAGGATTTTCGTTCTTTACTGGATAAAACTCAATGATCTCATCTCTTACTTTTAATAGACTATCAACAAGTTTTGGCTTATACAATATTCCAGTTAACTCCTTTATTACTTTGAATACGCCGTAAAGAAAACTTGATAAATTGACTTTTACTTGCTATTTGCATAGGCTATCCACTATGATTGTTATCCTTACCTACATAGATGATTTTCATCTTTTGACCTTTCTGTGTACACACACCCATATCATCTCTACTATAGTGTTTTTTTTATCTTCACTCTTACTGAAAAACACAGAAAGTACAATTCTCCATCGAAAAATTGAATAAAATAAAGAATTTTTGTATAACATAGATATTCTTTAACACTTTTTTATATCACAAAATAAATAACAATTCAAGCTACAAATAATAGCAATCTATAATATTTTTTAATTTACTGTTACAAAATTTGTTACAAATTTTGGCTTACGTTTAAAACTAGAAATGAAAAATAGGATAAATTGTAGAATATAAACAATTATTTGCTTTGATTTGAAAGTATAACTCTACAAAACCAACGAACAAAATTTAAAAATAACAATAACAAATTTATGTTTTATAAAGTAGAAGAGAGCAAATATTAACTATTATCAATGGTTTTTATTAATAAACAGAAAATTTATTTTTTCAATATATCTAATGGTTCTATTGTCCTATCCTCAATAATACATTGACACTTTTAGACATGTTATTTCCTTATTTTATATTTTAGTTAAACTTTAGAAAAATTCAGAAAGATTTAAATATATTAAAAAATAAGACTTCCAAGCTAACATAAAAACTAACTTAGAAGTCTTATTTAAATTAATTAATAGTTTTTTAAATGCCTAAAATAGTTCTTTAATATTCATTTGCGATACTTTTTTTGGAACAATTAAATCCTTAGCAGATGTCATAATAACAACGATACCAGGCCCATGTCCTGTTTGTACACAATTTGAATGTACAACTACTCCAATAGACACTGCTCCTTTTCTAAAACCTCCAACTCCAAAACCGCTATAATGATCTTTGATTGCTACTATATCTCCAATTTTTATTTTATCAATTCCATATCTTTTTATTTCTTCCATATCATGAGTATTTATATCATAGTCGGTTCCTGCGGGATTTGAAGAGCCTATTCCTGAACCGGTAAGATGCGCTGGAATTTCTGCAGTAACAGGAACTATTAATTTCCCATCTTTTTCTTCAATTGGTAATTTTTCAAATAACTCTGGATCAATATTAAATACTTTTACACCAGGATAATCTAAAAGTTCTAAACCTTGACCCCATGCTTTGATTTGTATCTTATCTCCTACTCTCAACTTTTCTTTTTCAGGAAAATAGACTAAAATATGGTTTATTCCACCATGCTTTCCTATCACAAAACCTTTCATTCCTTTAGCATCACCAGAAATAACCACTGCTTCATTTCCTATACAAGCCAAGGTCATACAAGTTGAATTAAGTTTGTCATTACTATTTTTAGTTGAAACATCCGGCTCAATATGATCACCATGCATTTTAAATGCATTATCACCTAACCCAAAATTATAAGTTATCCCACCAACGCCAGGAAAATAAAATGCATTCCCTTCACCATCAAGAACCGGTGTTCTAACTACAGGATGCGCTACTTCAACCATTATCGAAAGCTTAACTACTTTTTCTTTATTAGTAAGCATTTTTGCCACCTCCCTATACTCTTTTATATTTCCAATCACCTTTCTTGTAAAAATAGATCGCTATTAAAAATTCTGCAATATCTCCAAACGTAAATGACAGCCATAACCAGATAATTGATAATTTTAGTATATATGAAAAAATATACATAAGCGGAATCTGAACAATCCATCTTGAGAAAAGACTCATAAAAAAGTATGGCATGTTATAGCCTGAACCAGTAAATACAATGCTTATACCAATACCGTATCCAAGAAAAACTAACCCCATTACACTATATCTTAAAAACAACACTCCTATATTTATTATCTCACTTTCTTTGGTAAACAATTGCATCATTTCTGGGGCAAATACAACTATGAGAATTACAAAAATAAATGTCAAAGTAGCTGTAAGCCATCCGGATACTTTAGCAACTTTTTCTGCACGTTCTACCTTTTCTGCCCCAAGCGTTTGACCAATTATTGCAGAGCCTCCCATTAAAAGTCCCATTAGTGGCATGAATAAAAATCCAAAAATTCTTCCACCAATTGTATATGCTGAAACTGCTGTTGTACCATACCTAGATACAAAATAAAGTATTATTGCTCCAGACATATTCCTCATAAAAACCTCAAATCCATTTGGCAAACCTATAGTTATGAGCTTTTTATCAATCTCCAAATTAAGTTTAAATAAGCCTTTTATTGAAGGTTTAATATTTTCAATACCGCTAAACAAAAAGTAAAAACCTATTAAAAATGCTACTGTTTGAGAAACAATAGTTGCCCATGCAGCACCAGAAACACCTAAATTCAAACCTTTTAATCCTAAAACAGGAACCTTTTCAAACATAAAAATAGGGTCCAAAATTATATTCAATATACTTGACAAAATCATCAGATTCATTGGCGTCTTTGAATCTCCAATACTTCTTAAAGCAGTATTCACAGAATAAGATGAAAACATAATTGGCAAGAAAAATATTCTTATATATCCATATTCAATCCCTAGCCTTATAACTTCATTTTCATCTGAAAATAACGCCAATATTGGTTTTAAAAAAACAAAAAGGGAAAGACTACCTAATAACGCCACTAAGAATTTAAAGGTTATAGTCTGTTCTATAGCCAAATTAGTTCGCTTGTAGTCTTTTTTTCCAAAACTTTGCGAAATTAGAGAAATTGAACTTACTCCAATAATTTCATTTAATGCCTCAACAACCCAAAAAACTGTTGAGAAAATTCCTACACCTGCAATTGCCTTTGATGATATTTTTCCAATCCAGAAAAGGTCAACAACGTCATAAAACATCTGAAAAGAAAAGCCAATTGCAGTAGGAAGTCCCATAACCAAAATTTGCTTTAATATATTTCCTCTTGTTAGGTCTTTTGCTGGAATATTTTCACCTCCTAAAAAGGATTATAACATTTAATATGATATAATTCTATTTGCTAACAAAATATATAAGGGGGTATCTACATGTTTACAGCAACAGTTAATACATTTTTCGTAATTTCTATATTATTTGCAACTGCTATACTTTTAAAAAGATTTATTCCCCTTTTAAGAAAAATAATCATTCCAAATTCAATTTTAGCAGGTTTTTTGGGATTTTTACTAGGTCCAAATTTACTTAAATTAGTAAAAATCGATGTAGATTTTCTTGGAAAAATCATATATCACCTCATGGCCATTGGATTTATAGCTCTAGCTCTTAGAAAAGTTGAAAAAATGGCCAAAAAAGTTATTTAGGTGCTGGGTTAATAATAGTGGGAACATATCTTTTCCAAGGCATATTAGGTGTTTCATTAGGTTTTGTCATTAATTTATTTAACAAAGATTTTTCTCCTGCAATTGGATATCTAATACCATTGGGTTTTGGACAAGGCCCTGGGCAAGCTTATTCAATAGGACTACAATGGGAGACTCTTGGTCTTAACAGTGGAAGTTCGATAGGTCTTGCAATTGCAGCTGCCGGCTTTGGATGGGCAACAGTAGGTGGATTGGTTATACTCAACTTTTACTAGTAAAATGGAAAAAATCACACCAAAGAACACTCATTGAAAAGAAGGCTATAGAAGTAAGAGACTATGAATTTTCAGATATGGATGGAATGACAATTCAAATGGTCATTATAGGAATTGTATATTTTATTACATTCATACTTTTGAAAATGATAGAAGGTGTATTATCTCCATTTGGAAATGCAGGACAAACTTTTTCAACTGTTCTTTGGGGTTTCCATTTTGTTATTGGTGCAATTGTTGCAATGGTTTTTAGAAAATTATACGATAAATTAAAAGCTAAAAATATTGCAAAAGAAAACTACCTAAATAATTTCCTTCTGCACAGAATAGCCGGTGTAGTTTTTGATTTTATGGTTACTGCTTCAATTAGCGCTGTAGTTTTAGCAAAAATCCAAAAAGAATTTTGGGGAATTTTTATACTAACATTTACCGCAGGTATTTTAACTTATTTCTTTGTAATGATGCTTACAAAGAAAGTGTTTACAAAGAATGAAGTCGAAAACAGAATTGCATTCTTTGGTATGCTAACTGGAACAATTTCAACAGGTATGGCCCTTTTAAGAGAAGTAGATCCTGCACTAGAATCAGGTGCTGCAGAAAATTTGGTTTTTGGAAGTGGATTTTCAATGTTAGTTGGAGCCCCTCTAATTGTTATACTTAATTTCCCTGCTTTTGCTATTTCGAATAAAAAAAATATCTTAAATCTTTACGGTTTAATTGCAATGTTTTTATATGGCCTTTTATTACTAGTCATAGGAAAGATATTTTTAAGGTCCAAAAACTAAATAAATTAAGTAAAAATAACGACATATTTAATTTAAAAAGAATAATTTCACATAACAACCTACCATGTTTATTTACTTTATTTAACATAAGTTATATAATTTAACTGGATGTTAATTGAAAGGAGGATAAATATGAAAGCCATATTAAAAGAAACAGCGGGTCCTGGTTTTGTAATGAAAGAAGTTTCAAAGCCAGAAAAATTAGGTCCAAGAGAAGTTTTAGTAAAAATTAGGCGTGCTTCTATTTGTGGAACTGATGTACATATATACAAATGGGATGAATGGTCTCAATCAAGAATAAATCCACCACTTATAGTCGGCCACGAAATGGCAGGGGAAGTTGTTGCAATTGGTGATGCTGTAACCCAAGTAAAGGTTGGAGATCTAGTATCTGCAGAAACACACATTCCTTGCGAACATTGTGTGCAATGTAAAACTGGAAGAATGCACGTATGTAAAAACCTAGAGATATTAGGCGTTGACAGAAATGGGGTTTTTACAGAATACGCGGTCATTCCCGAAACAGTACTGTGGAGATTTTCAAAAGAAATTCCATTAGATTATGCTTCAGTTATGGAACCATTTGGAAATGCAATACATACGGCGCTTGTAACAGATCTTACAGGAAAAAAAGTTTTGATTACTGGCGCAGGTCCAATAGGTTTAATGGCAATACAGGTAGCAAAGGCCTCAGGTGCGAGTCTTGTTATAACCAGTGAAGTTGACCCAAATAGAATTCAAATGGCAAAGGAAAACGGTGCAGATATTGTAATTAACCCAGCAGAGCAAGATTTAGTAAAAAGTATATATACAATAACAGATGATGGTGTAGACATATTACTTGAAATGAGCGGAAATAAAAAGGCTTTAGAAGATGGATTAAAATGTGTAACAATGGGAGGAGAAGCTTCACTGCTTGGAATTTTTGGTGGTAGCATCGACATCAATATAGATTCTCTTGTCATAATGAGGGGAATCACTATATATGGAATCACAGGAAGAAAAATGTTTGATACATGGAAAGTTGCAGATGAACTTTTAAGAAGTAAAAAGGTTGACCTTTCAAAAGTTGTAACTCATGTTATTCCGTTTGAAAATTGGGAAAAAGGCTTCGAATTAATGTTAAACAAACAATGTGGAAAAGTTGTTTTAAATCTTGATTAGGGGGTGTAAATATGTTTGATTATTCTATTTTTTCAAAAGAGCTTGAAAACTTAAAAGAACAAGGTCTTTACACATACATTAAAACTCTTGAGTCACCACAAGGCGCATGGTTAACGATCAATGGTAAAAAAGTACTAAATTTGTGTTCAAACAACTATTTAGGATTTGCAAATGAAGAACGCCTCAAAAAAGCAGCAATAGAAGCAATTGAAAAATGGGGAGTAGGTCCTGGCGCAGTAAGAACCATTGCAGGTACTTTTTCCTTGCATAACGAACTTGAAAAAACTCTTGCTGAATTTAAAAAAGTAGAAGCAACAATATTCTTACAATCAGGATTTGTTGCAAACCAAGCTGTTATCCCTGCAATAACTAATGAAGAAGATGCAATATTGTCTGATGAACTTAACCACGCAAGTATAATAGATGGAGTAAGACTTTCCAAGGCAAAAAGGTACGTATGGAAACACAGAGATGTTAAAGATCTTGAAGAAAAATTAAAAGAAGCAAAGGATGCAAGAAGAAAGCTAATTATAACCGATGGTGTATTTAGTATGGATGGAGATCTTGCTCCTCTTCCAGAAATTGTTGAACTTGCCGAAAAGTACAACGCAATGGTCATGGTAGATGATGCTCATGGTGAAGGAGTGCTTGGAAGCCACGGTAGAGGAATTGTGGACCACTTTGGGCTTCACGGACGAGTTGATATAGAAATCGGAACACTATCAAAGGCATTCGGTGTACTAGGAGGATATGTAGCAGGCAAAAAGGAACTTATTGATTATCTTAAACAAAAAGCAAGACCATTCTTGTTCAGTAGTCCACTATCACCTGCCGATACAGCAGCAGCACTTGAAGCTACCAAAATACTTCAAGAATCAGATGATAGGGTAAAAAGACTTTGGGATAACGCAAAGTATTTCAAAGAAGAAATGAAAAAATTAGGATTTGACACAGGTGAAAGTGAAACTCCTATAACTCCAGTTATGCTATACGATGCAAAATTATCCACTAACTTTAGTAAAGAACTTTTCGAAGAAGGAATCTTTGCACAATCAATAGGATATCCAACCGTTCCAAAAGGAAAAGCAAGAATCAGAGTAATGATAAGTGCTGTTCACACAAAAGAAGATCTTGACTTTGCCCTTGAAAAATTTGAAAAAGTTGGAAAAAAATTAGGTGTTATATGAAAGCAATAAACCTCCGAAGGAAACTTCGGAGGTTTATTTTCTTATGTATTCAACCATTTTTTCAACTGAATTTGTAATTATAATATCCGTAAAGTTTTTAATTACCTCAACCTCTTCTATTTTATTCACCGTCCAAAAGACAATCTTTTTTCCTATTCCTTTTAGATATTCTATCAACGCAAAAAATTTCTCTTTATCAATATAAAACAACTCAATTGGAAGATGAGCACTATATATACTATGATTTTCAAAAAGTTCTTTTATATCTTCAAAACTCAAATTTTGGTGTCTTTCATCAAATAAAAGCCCGAATTTCTCATCTTTATACTTTTCAGCACATCTCAATATAATTTCATGTTCAAATGAGCTAAAGATTATATCATGCTTTTTGTTTTCAATAACGTATTCTACTATTTTTTCTCCCTTTTCTTTATCCTTTACTTCCACATTTATTAATTTTTCTTTTGGCAAAACATTGAATACTTCAACAAGTTCAGGTACTGGTGCTACCTCTTTAATATCTTTCAAAAAAGATTTTGTTACATCTAAATCCACACTAAATACCCTTTTTAGATTAGAATCATGTGTTACAACAATTTTCTCATCTAACGTCATATAGACATCAAGTTCTACGCCATCTGCTCCATAATCAATTGCGCCTTTAAATGAATCGATAGTATTTTCAATATACTTTTCAGGATAGCCTCTATGCCCCAAAATCATCATGCATCTCACCTCTCATATTATAGTTGAAAAAATAAAAAAATACTGTTAAAATAATTACGTAATAAGGGGGTAATAAAAATTAAAACTTCAATAAAAATTGCTTTAACTTTAGTGTTTTCATCTATTTTTGTTTTAGTTTTAATAAATTTATATAATTATTCCTTAAAAGTTGAAGGGATAAAAATCGAAAGTTTTTCCGTTGTTGAAAACTCTAATAAATATAGCAAAAATTTAAAAATTCCTTTTTTCTTTTTGCTAAAAAAGCCCTCAAGTATTTCTTTAGTGACAAAGTTGGATAATGTACCTAAAAATTCATATCTATATATCCTTCAGGTTGATGCTTCCTATATTGAAATATATATTAATGACATATTAATTAAAAAAATAGGGTATAAAAACAAAATAGGACACTTTTTTTATTCACCATTTTTAATAACCTTGCCGGATGAATCTAGAGAATTAAAAATAAAAATGTCAGGAACATATGAGCTAGGTATCGACTTTCCAATATTTATAATCCAAGAGCAACAACTTCCAAAATATTGGACATTAAAAATTTTAACATTTTATCTAGTAATATTTTTGATGGGAACACTGTTATCACTTTCAATTATATTACTCTTATTTTCCATTAATTCAAAAAGAAACGAAAAGAAATTATTCTTACATTTTTCATTAGCTTCTATTCTTGGATCAATATGGCTCTTTGATACACTCCCACTTTCAGTTTTTGATTCATTAGAAAATTTTACTTTATTTAAAAAAATAACTTTAGTTAGTCTTTACCTATCTTTTTTATTCCTTTCAAAAGGCAGTTTTATATACTTTAACTACAATGGATTATTTGGTAAAATCTTAACTTTCCTTTATTATCTTTCATGTATTATCTTAATATCTTCACCTTCAGTCTACCACACTCACACATTTCACAATTACCTTTCTGTAATTTTTGTTCTTAATGCAGTATTTTTGATTTATCTTTTTTTCAAGTCAAACACAAAAAAATCACTTACTTTACTCTTCATTTTATCATCATTTATTTTAACAGCAATACATGATGTCATTGTTCTAATCTTTGATATCGAAACCAAATTTTTAAGTCCTTTAGGTGTTCTTATATTATTTTTTGTATTTTCATATATAATTATCTCAAGTTATAAAGAAACTGTAAAAGAAAAGCACATATACTATAAAAAAAGTGTTTTTGACAATCTAACAAAGGCATATAATAGAAATATATTTGACTTTGAAAAATTCGATGAATCTGATCTTTTTATATACATCGATATTAATAAACTAAAAGAAATAAACGATACTCTCGGACATAAATATGGTGATAAAGTACTAAAAAAATTCTCGCAAATCGTCAAAAATAACATAAGAAAAGATGATCTACTAATCAGACTTGGCGGCGATGAATTCCTTATTGTCCTTAAAAATTGTTCTAAGAGAAAAGGAAAAATAACAATTAATAGAATACTAAATGAATTTAGAAAAAGCGATGAAACATCTCCTACCTTTTCATGGGGAATAATTAGATACCAGAGTTCGCTTGAAAAAACCCTTGAATCTGGTGATCTACTTATGTACAAAATGAAAAATAAATATAAATACAAGAATTAATTATTTTTCTTCAAATTTAATCTTCTCCATTAATCTTGCTTGTCTTCTAAATTCATTTGCATCCATTTCCTTTAAAATAAATCTTGCAAGAAAATATTGAAAAGGCAGCCACGTAACATGTCCAGAGAATATAACATGCCTTCTTGGTTTTCCAAGCATCTCCCACAACATTTTTCTAGTCGATTTTGGCAAAGCTTTATCAAACAAGGCCTCAATAAATATAATTCTTTCAGTCTTTACAAATTTTGCGTACGCAATTGGATCTATTTTCAAGAATGGATGTATATCACTTTGCTGCATTTGCTTTACATTTTCAAATTTTTTCAATTTTTCTATATCATTCTTGAACCTCTCCAAAAATTCTTCTTTATGTATTATATCTCCACCAAAACCTTTTTTTATTTCTCTTCTCATAAAAGCAAGCGTTGGCGAGTACCAAATTAACGTTCCAACATCACCACCGGTTGTCATCAAAATAGTCTTTTTAAAATCATCTGTCAACGAATTAAGTATTACACTTAACATCCCACCGAGACAAAATCCAAGCAAACAATTATTTTCATGCCACAAATTTAAATTTTTTGCAAGATTTAAAACACTTAATGTGTCAACAACTGCATGTTCCCAAAATCTAGTAGCACGTTCGACATCGGTTGAAAAATAATCTTTCCCACTTACTGATTTATTTGCTACTCTTGTAAAATTTCCAGGAAGTATTGGGACAATTGTTCTAACTCCTGCATTAGCAAGATGAGTACCCATCCAAAGTAAAAATGGAATATTACTTGTTCCCAATCCATGAAGAATCATTAAACTTCCAGCAATATCTTTTTTAGGTTCAAACAAGTAAGTTTCAACTATCTCTGTTCCCTTTTCTGCAAATTTATATTGAGTTGGAAATTTAATAAATGACACTCGAAAATTCTTTGATTTTAGTATATAACCAGATGTATATTCTGGCATTGAAAAATCAAAATCAAAACTAATCATATCCATCACCCTTTAAAAATTCAATTGTTTTTAGTAAAATACTTTTTGTTTTTTCATCTTTCAAGATAAACTCAAATCCATGATCCCCAAATGGATGAAGCAGTAACCTCGCTTTATTTGAGAAACTCCGCAACTTTTTGTACATTTTTACTGATGAGATATAAGGAACAACTTTATCTTTCATACCATGGACCAATAATATCGGCACACCACCTTTTTCTACATAAGAAATAGGCGAATAATATTTGTAAACATCTTTTGATTTTGACGGAAGTCTCTTTAAAGTTGTAGAAACCGCAAATCTTGCAAATAAAGATTCACTTTCCCATATATCTAGTAAATCACAGGGAGAATAATACGCAACTATATTTTCCAGTTCAACCTTTTGCTTCAATCCAAAGTACAAAGCAAGATGACCTCCAGCCGAAAGTCCCATTAAGCTTATCTTTTTAACACTTATATTATTCTTTACAAAATTATATGCATCTGATAAATCCTGCACAAGTTGCTCAATTTCATTTAGAAAACCGTATCTATAATCTATTGTGGCAACAATAAAACCTTTTGAGACAAGAAATCTATACCATGACATATTATTAGGTTGTCTTCTATATCCACTAATCCAGCCACCACCATGTGCAAATAAAATAAGATGTTCAGATTTTTCCTTTGGAAAATAGACATCAAGCCACAAATTTTTCTTATATTTAAAAGTCTCTTTCTTGCTCCACGGCTCCTTTTCAAGCTTAAAAGGCAACCTACCAAGTATAGACTTTCTAATAACTGGTATTTGCAGTATAAAAAGTATTAACAATGTAAGTCCGAAATTTACAAATGATAAAATTATCAAAAAAATGTACATAATATACTTTAATAAAACTTTTAAATTCATTCTATCACCTGGTATAATTATACCAAAGGAGTGAAAAAATGGAAAAAGGGATTGTAAATACAGAAATTGGTTCAATAATTATATATGTTAAAGATGACAAAGCAATTAGAATAGAATTTTCAAATGAATTTTTAAAAGAAATAGAATTAGGTATATTCACAAGTCAAATAAAAGAATACTTTGAAGGTAAAAGAAAAAAACTTTTGTTTGAAGTAGAAATTAATACAGGAAAAACATTTAAAAGAGTATGGGACTTTGTAAGAGAAATTCCATATGGCCAAACTATGACATATGGTCAAATAGCAAAAATATTAAATGTAAACCCAAGAGTTGTAGGTTTTGCAATGTCAAAAAATCCATTGCCTATTTACATTCCATGTCATAGAGTTGTTGGGAAAAACGATATACATGGTTTTACTGGAGGAAGAAAATGGAAAGAATATCTTTTGAATTTAGAATCTTCTCAGCAATATTAGCAGCTGGCAAAGGAGAAAGATTTCAAAATAACGTAAAAATTTTACATAGCATAAATGGAAAACCTATGCTTCAACACGTCATTAACGTTGTAAAATCTATAAATTTCGAAAAAAACTTTTTAATAGTTAATCCTCTTTGGAATAAGATTAATCATCACTTTGAAATCCCAGAAAATTTTACAATTTTAATAAATAAAGAGTATGAAAAAGGGATTTCAACTTCTTTAAAATTATTAATTAAAAACATTATCCCTTTTGAGCCTGATTACATTGCTATCTTTCTTGCAGATATGCCTTATATAAGTACTGACATAATATATAGCATTTTGCAAAAAATTGAAAATGAAGAAAAAATAATTGCCCCTTACTATAAAAATATTAAAGGCTTTCCAACAATAGTTCATAAAAGCTTATTTCAAAATATTTTAAACCTTGAGGGTGATCAAGGTATAAAACAAATAATTTATAAAAATCCAAATTTAGTAAAAAAGATAGAATTTAAAACAGACAAAGTTATAAAAGATATAGATCAACTATAAAATTCTGAATCTTTATCCTTCATCATCTTATAGAAAATATAAATCACTAATGCATTTATAAAGTAAAATATTGAACTTATTAAAAATATAATAGAATATCCACTTGAGCTAGTAGCTAGCACAGAAAACAACATTGCAGCAAAAGCTCTACTTGCGTTATTTGCGAAACTTCTTATTCCAGCAGTTGATGCAAGTATACTTTTTGGTAAGTATGATAAAACTAGAGTATTAAATATTGGATTTACCATATTCATTATTGTAAATCTTGCAACATATATAGTTGTAAAACTTATAGGTTCTCTAACAAAGGAAAGCATTAGTATCAATATTGGAACAGCAAGATTAGAAAGCATCAATACTTTAGCCGCTCCAAATTTCTTTCCTAACTTGTGGGAAAAGGTTGAGCCAATACTTGTTCCAAACTGTGCAAGAGCCAGTATAAAACCAATTATCGTTGCACTTAAAGCAAATAAATCATAGAATATGACATTCCCAAAATGAATAAATAGGCCTGCACCAAAACCTACACTTGCAGTTGAAAAAATATAAAATGCAAATATCTTCTTTTGAAATTCATCCATTTTTATTTTTTCTTTTAGAACTACAACTTCATTTATTTTAAGAATTGGAACAATGGCAAAAACTCTCAATATCATAGACCAAATCATTACATTTCTAAATCCAAAAACATCGCCCAAAAATCCTCCCAATGCATTTCCAAAAACACCTGTCAACATCCTTACTCCAAAATTCATTCCAAAAAATTTAGCTCTATTTTTGTTATGCGTACTTTCAACCAAAAATACATCAGTCAATATCATTATTGCAGAATTAAACCCACCAAATAAAAAAGAAGTAGCATAAAGCCAAGTCAAATTAACTGGAAATAATCTCATTACCGCAAATAATGCTCCAAGTGGTTGTACAAATAAAAGCATCTTTTTTCTACCGATTTTATCTGAAAGAATTCCCAAAAACACTGCAAGTATTGCTGAACCCCAAAGATTAAAAGACATTATTTTTCCAATAACAGAGTTATCATAACCAAAATTTTTCAAATATAAATTGAATAGTACTTGATATACATTTCTTGATATACCATTTAAGAACGTATAAAACACAATTCTTATTGGCACACTCAAAAAAATCAACTCCCAAAAATTAATTCGCCTAACAAACTAATTATACAATAAATATTAAAATTATCAACAAAAAAGTCGCTATGGAAAAAATTCCATAGCGACTCTTTAAAAATTCTTTTTATTTACTATTTCCAAAAATATTTTCCAAAACTTTCATTTGAAATTTCTGGAGACTGTAAAATATTAGAAAAACCTATAATTTTTCCAGAAAAACGTTTAAAGTTTGGACAAGAAGAACAATCATCTTTTTTAATTACAAAATTATATGAGTTATTTTTAAATGCATTTCCTACTAATTCTACTTCAGGGGAATTTGCAACTTTAAATGTTTCAACATTCATTTCGAATCTGTTGTTTATAAACTTTTGCTGTCCACTTAATATAATTGCTACGTTTTCATTTTCCATAAAGTCTGAATTGTAAATATATGACATTTTGTTATTTAAAATTAATCCATTTTTCATTCCTTTTATTTCAATATCATTTGCTACAAATATTGAATTTCCTGAAAGCATTATCCCAACACTGTTGAAACTCAAAGTAACTCTTTTATTTAAACTACTTTTATAATTTGTATCTTTGACACTCAAATTCGAGCCTTCCAAAAATGATTCTTCCTCTTTATCAGCTACACATGCTATTCCATATGCATTGTTAAGATTTATATCTACATCGCTCAATGAAAGTTTAGAATTTAAAAGTCCAATTCCAATTGAGTTTACTGATCCAATTTTCAAATTTTTTATTACAACATTTGAATTTTCAATATAAATTGTTGGACTCGAATTAAAAATATTTTCTGGATCTTTTCCAACATAGCTTAAATAAGTATCTTCTTCTCCTACTATAGTTATATTTTTAGATACTATCGATAAATTTTCTTTGTAAGTGCCGGCTTTCAAATAAATTATATCTCCATCTTTTGCCTTATCAATAGCTTGTTGAATATTACCCTCAACTATTATAGTTTCTGAAATAAGAATAACACTAAATACAATCAACAAAACAAGAATCAAACTTTTTTTCACAAAGATCCCCCCTTTTTAGTATCCCCAATTACACGGATAAACTCTTATTACATCCCAATCAAGACATTTCTTGCTTTCAGGTTTCCAACAAGCGCCATAACAACCTACAGAACAAATAAATACAGCAACTCTATTAGGAAGCACTTGACATGTCGTTTGACAAATATTTAAGCAAGTGCTATCTAAATATCCTGGTTTTTCTTCCCACTTTGTACATTTCGCATATACAACTGGTTCGGTCAAACTCTCATCACATTCTCTATCAAGTTTTGGAAATGACTTAGATACTATCATTTTAAAATCATAATATTGAGAAAAGATTGTCACAGATAATACTAAAAACAATAAAATCCCCCAAAATTTCCTCATAATCTCACCCTCCTCTTGTAATAATAGCCATTAAAATTTTTATATAATTTTACAACTCTCAATTAAAGGAATTCAAGTTTAATATATATTATTTTTATCTTAAATCCAAACTTTGAATTTGCCAATATTTTCCAATTATCTTTAAAAAAAAAAAAAATAACAACTGTTTTCTATTCCATCTATAATATTTCAATATTATTAAAAAACAACTAATTTTAGTTGTCTATTGACATATTAAATATATTATTGAATAAACAAAAACCATTATCAATAAAGCATATAATTATCTTTAAAAGTAAACAAAATAAAAACATTTTATATTTAATTAATTTATTGTTAATATTAGTAATCTTTCTATCAAGCTTTACTAAAACAATATAATAAAATATTTTATAGTTAAATTTTTTATTAATTTAATCAACAAAAATTTAATTAAATCACTGCGCCAACTCCAAGAAATGAAACACAAAAAAATTAATGAAAAAAAAACACCCCCGAAGTGGTACAATAAAACCAACAAGGGGGTGTTTTTCTTTGGCTAAGAAAGGTCAAAAATTTAGAAGGTATCCTTTGGATATAAAACAAGAAGTTATTAAGCTTTACACAGATGAAAAACTTCCTAAAAAGACTATTGCTTCTCTCTTGGGGGCCCCTAAAAGTAGATAGAGTATGATTGTGTATTGTGTATAAATAATTATCTAACATATGATACACTGAACTTACAAAAACGAGATTAGAGAACTATATTTTAGATACAAAGAAATATATGGATACAGGAGAATAATATGCAGCTCTCCTGAATAATTGGACAGAGAAAAAAGAGAGAGTATAATTTTTTATGAGGAGAGTGAAAGGTATGAGAAGAAAGTTTTCCGCTGAAGAAAATTATAGTTGTTCTTGAAGGTTTAATAGGTCAAAAAGCTATAGCTGAAATTTGTAGAGAACACGGTATTTCTCAAGGACAGTATTACAAGTGGAGAGATAAGTATTGGTGCAAAGTCTGCACTTGAAAATTTTTCCAATTCTTCTCAAGTAGACAATATCAAAGAAAGATACAAGAGCTTGAACAAATTATTGGTAAACAAGCTATCGTTATTGAGACACTAAAAAAAACAGTCATTCATCCTGGAGGAAAACAGTAAGTTTATTAATTGAAAAAGGATTCAGTATATCTGAAGCTGTAAGGTATTTGAAAATAAGTAGGAGTACGTATTATTATAAAACGAAAAAATACAAGAGAAAGAAAAATGATGCAAGTGTTCTTAAACTTATACAAAAGCTAAAGCAGGAACATCCATATTGGGGATATAGACATATTTGTGCTATGCTTAAAAAACAGCGAAAGAAAATCAATCACAAAAGAATCTACAGAATAATGAAAGAAAATGGATTACTTCTAAAGAAGCACATAAAGAAAGCAAAAAGAAGTTTTCAAAGAAAGATAATTTCAACCAGGCCAAGGCAGGTACTGGGAATAAACATGACGAAAGTAATGACGAAGGACGTAAAAATGGTACGAGGAATTTTACAATAGCAGATATCCACACAGTGCATTAAAATACAAAAACCCGCGAGAGGTATACGAAGAATACTTAAACTACACAAAAGTTTCTTGATTTCTGTCCAATTTTTCGGGGCGCATTACAAGATAATAGAATATCAGTAAGTGAAAGTAATAATATGAAGTTAGTGACAAACACAATAAAAAATGGCTCCGATAGAGTTCCGAAGCCATGCTGTTTAAAAAGTAAATTATTAACTTTTTTATTTGTACCATTTACAGGGTAAGTCCATATTATAGGGCGATTTATTTTAATTATAATAAAAACATCTCGAAATAGTATAACCAATAAATGCTCCAAAAATGACATCGCTTAGCCAGTGATAGTTTCCTACAACCCTTGATATTGAAAATAAAATAGGAAAAATATATAATCCTTTATTATACCTTTCAGCAAGCGGAGTAAATAGGGCCCAGGCAAATGAACTATGTCCGGAAGGAAAGGAAAAATTTTTATCATCAAAAGAAAAAGGTTTAAAAACAAAAGGGCTTTCATATGCATAAGGTCTTCCTCTGCCAATTGAAATTTTAAATGCATACGTTATTGCTGAAGTAAAAACAGTACTTTCAATTATTGTATATGAAAACAAAGGATCATCAAAATAAGCAATTCCTGCAACTAATGCAGTTAAAATTAAAAAATCTTTCTCACCTAAATTGTTAATTGTTTCAAAACAAAAATTATCAAATTTAGAAAGTTCTAACCCTTTAACTTTTCCATCAACCAAAAATGTAGTTGAAAATAGCAATGGCTCTTTAATATCAAACTGTATTGCTCTTATGTCCTTTTGTGTTTCATCCAAAATGTTAAATGAAAAAGAGAGCACCTGAAAAAAAAGTAAAACAAATAAAAATAACTTTTTCATTTATAACACCCCTAAAATGTTAATAAAAATACCTCAATATCTACATATCTATTAACTTTTTAGCCTCAATAATAAATCTAGATATAGTATTGTTTATTTTTTCAAGTTCTTCAACACTTCTTTTTAAGTATTCAAGTCCTTCTGGTGTAATATAATAAACTTTTTTAGAAGGTCCCTGATTTGTATTATCCCATTCAAACCTCAAAAGACCTTCCTCTTCAAGTTTTGAAAGAATTCTGTAAAGGTTCCCCATCTGTCCAAGTCCTGTAAGTTCTATACCAAATTCCAAAAGTTTATTTGCTATTTCATATCCATGCAATGGACTTTGTGCTATTATTAACAAAACAAACGGTTCAATAAACGTTTTCCTAAAACGTCCCATTCCTCTTCTTCGCCTTCCGTTAATTTTATCTCCTCCATTCATCACCAGAATTTAAAATAATACACTTATCTTTTAATCTATCTTTTATAAATTTTATAGCATTTTCACCAGTACAATGTAGAGGTATCACTTTTAAATCATATTTTTCAAAAAGTTCAGTAATTTTTCTTATCCTTTCACTTGATGCATTAACTAAGTGAAATCCTCCTACTACATATTCTATATTATACCTTTTTATCACCTGCTCTACAATATTTTCAATACCTCTATGCGCGCAACCAGTAAACAAAAAATTTTCAATTACTATGTTTATTTCATCTTCAAAAAAATCCTTTCTTCCATCTGATAATCTAAATTTCTCATCAACAATATCTTCTCTCATTTTAACATTTGTTATTATTCTAACTTCATCAGTTGAAATATCGCTGTCTATAAAGTTTACTTTTAATTCAATTTTATTCCAATCATACGGCACTCCAGCAAATCTACTACCACTATATCTTTCAACCAATGCTTTTTTATGAATAAACACTTCAGGATTTGCGATATTTTGTAAAAAAATCAACCCACCAATATGATCATAATGTCCATGCGAAATTATAACTTTTTCAATCCTAGAAAAATCTTTTCCAAGTTTTTCCCCATTTTTTATAAATACCTCTGTTTGACCTGTATCAAACAATATCCTATCATTTATCAATATAGAAAGTCCATGCTCCTTAAAAAAATCTCTTTTAGCTGTATCATTACACAAGACTGCAATTTTAATTTTAAATCCCCTCCCAAAGTAAAATTCCTACCTATTTAAATTATACATCATTTTTGTTATATAATAGAAATAAGAAAATTAGATGAGGTGATCACTATATGATTCTTATCCCTGCTCCAAAAAAATTAAAAATAAACCAAGGAGAATTCAACTTTCCAAGTAAACTTTTCATATCTATTCCTACAAAGTCATTACTTACAAGTGCTAAAATGCTAAAAAAAGAACTTAAAAATATTGGTATTGAATCATTCATCAGCCTTCATAACGGTGAAAAAACAGTTATTGAGAGTAAAATAAATCGCTCAAAAATTAAAAAACATTCTGGATATATATTAACAATTTCAAATAAAAAAATAGAAATAGCGGCAAATAACGTAGCTGGTATACATTATGCCTTTATGACATTAATCCAAATTATAAAAAATTTTGGTCCAAAAATTCCTCAACTTGAAATTTTCGATTTTCCTAGCATAAAAAATAGAGGATACTTGTTAGATATCAGTAGAGATAAAGTACCAAAGCTCGAGACGTTATTTTACATTGTCGATTTACTAGCTCAACTAAAATTCAATCAACTCCAACTTTATATCGAACATACCTTTTCATATCAAGATCATGAAAAGGTTTGGAAAGATTATTCACCTCTAAGTGGAGAAGATGTCATTCTTCTTGACAATTACTGTAAAGAAAGATTCATAGAACTTGTCCCAAATCAAGCTTCCTTTGGACATATGGAAAAATGGTTAACACACAATGAATATAGCTATCTAGCCGAGACTTTTGAATTTGATACACCTTGGGGTGAACATTATAATACACCATTTTCTCTCTCACCAGTTATTGAAGATTCTATAAAATTCCTGGATAGCTTATACAATGAGCTACTTCCTCATTTTTCAAGTAAATATTTCAATATAAATGGTGATGAAACATTTGATTTGTGCCAGGGAAAATCCAAAAAATTGTGTGAAAAGATGGGAAAAGGCAAAGTCTATCTTGACTTCATTCTTAAAATTTATAATTTACTAAAAAAATACAACAAAAAAATGATGATGTGGGCTGATATAATCAAAAATTATCCAGAGCTTGTAAATGAAATTCCAAATGATATCACCTTTTTAATATGGGGATATGAAAAAAATCATCCTTTTGAAGATGAATGCAAATTGTTTAAAAATAGAAAATTTTATGCATGTCCAGGGACATCATCATGGAATTCATTAATTGGTAGGTTTGAAAATTCTATTTTAAACATAAAAAACGCAAGTGAAAATGCCATAAAATTCAAAGCTTCTGGCTTACTCTTAACTGATTGGGGAGACAATGGTCACTGGCAGCATTTTCCAATATCACTTCCAGCAATATTTTATTCAGCAGGAGTTTTTTGGGGATTTGAAGAAAACAAAGACATTAACATAGAAAATGCTATTAGTCTTTATTTTGAAAAAGAGGTGGCTGAAATTTTAATTGCAATAGGCAATGCATATAAATTAACAGGTATTGACTTTCCTAATTCTGCGATTTTTGCACTTGTATATATATACCCAGATAAAATAAATAAAGATTTTCTCGAAAAAATAAGCATAGAAAATTTAATATTAACAAAACAATTTTTGGAAGAACAATTGCAAAAGGCGAGTAAAATAAATGACTCATTAATAAAAGAAGAAATTAAAAACAATATCGAACTTTCAATTTTAGCAACTGAACTTCTTATTTCCACAAAAAAAGTTAATGTTAGCAGTATTTCCAACCTGCCTAGTGTTACAAAAGAAGAATTTTCAATTAGATTAGAAAAACTTATTGAAAATTATAAAAAAATATGGCTTTCCAGAAATAGATCCGGTGGGCTTAAATTCAGCATTGAAAAATTGAGCAAAATAAAAAAATTGTTATAGCTCTATTTCTTCTATTTGCTTTCTTATTACATTTTTTGAATTCTCAAATAAACTTATTTCGGATTCATTCATCTCAATTGGAATGATTTTTTCTATTCCATTTTTACCTACAATTGCAGGAAAACCAATAAAAATACCATCAATATACGTTGATGGAGTTAAAACTTTTTTCTCATCTTTAAAAATACTCTCAACAAGTTGAGCTGTAACTACTCCTATAGCAAAGTTTGTAGCTCCTTTTTTCTCAATAATTGTGTAAGCTGCATTTTTAGTTTCTTCAAATATGTCTCTCAAATTTTTACAATTTTTTATATTACATACCTTACAAAAATCTTTTATATTTACACCACCAATAGTTGCACTACTCCAAACCATGAGTTCACTATCGCCATGTTCACCTATAATATATGCATGAACACTTGCCGGTGAAATTCCACACTGCTTTGAAACTAAAGCTCTAAATCTTGCTGTATCAAGTATTGTTCCCGTACCAATAACTTTATTTTTTGGAAAATCTAGTTCTCTCCAAAGAAAATAAGTAAGCACATCAACTGGATTAGTTACGTTTATTATAATACTTTCATTAGAATATTTTTTTATCTCTTTAGATATCTCTCTGATTATCTCATAGTTTCTTTTTGTTAAATCTAATCTTGTTTCACCTACTTTTTGAGCTGCACCAGCTGTAATAATAACAATATCACTGTTTTTTAAATCTTGAAAATTTCCAGCGTAAATATTACACCTCTTGATTAAAGAAGTTCCATGATATAGATCTAATGCTTCACCATAAGCCTTTTCATAACTTTTATTAATAATCACTATCTCATTAGCTATCTTTCTATGAAGTAAAGAAAAGCTATGCTTGTACCTACTCTTCCTGCTCCAATTATTGAAATTTTCATATTTTCACTCCTTCCCCCAAAAAAATTTTACCACATTTTTATAAGGCAAAACTAATTGATTTATTCTGCAATAATTTTTTTACAAATAATTAATTTACATTCTACATAAATCTGTTATAATAAAAACAACAAATTAAACAGGACGGTGATATTTTATGGGGTGCACAAATTCGTTAAAGACTTAAAAAACACTTTTATTGCTATAAAAAAAGACAAAGAAAAACTATTAAAAAAAGATCCTTCAATTGAATATTCATACCAGGTTTTACTTCATGTTGGATTTATCTCTTTAACATTTTATAGAATCTCCCACCTATTTTATACTAATAACCTTAAGTTTATTTCATTCTTAATTCATTTTCTATCAAGAATATTATTTTCAATCGATATTCATCCTGCTGCTAAAATTGAACCAGGAGTAGTTATCGATCACGGAATAGGAACTGTAATAGGTTCTACTGCATCAGTTGGTGAAGGCACAATAATTTATCACGGAGTTACGTTGGGGGCTAGAAACATTCAAAAAGGAAAAAGACATCCGGATGTTGGAAAAAACGTACTTATAGGTGCAGGTGCAAAAATTCTTGGGCCAGTCAAAATAGGAAACAATGCAAAAATAGGTGCAAATTCAGTAGTTTTAGAAGACGTTCCAGAAAATTCAGTGTTTGTTGGAATTCCCGCAAAAAATACAAATGAAATAAAAAATGAAGAAATAGAATGGATTATATAAAAGGGAGGTTAATAAATATGATTGGAAATACTCCAGTATACTTTATTGAAGAATTAGGTATATATGCAAAATTTGAACGAAACAATCCTTCAGGTAGCGTGAAGGATCGTGCAGCTTATTTTATGATAAAATCTGCTATTAACAACGACTCAATTAAAAATGGGATTATTGTGGAACCAACTAGTGGCAACACAGGAATCTCACTTTCATGGATTGGTAAAAAATTAGGACTTAAAACAATCTTGACAATGCCCGAAAGTATGAGCAAAGAAAGAATCAAAATCATGAAAGCATTCGGTGCAGATGTAATATTAACTCCTGCTGATAAGGGAATGAAAGGTGCAATTGAAAAAGCAAAAGAAATAGTTATTGAAAAAGATGCTTTTATGCCAAATCAATTTGAAAATCCTTTCAACGTTTTAGCTCACGAACTTACAACTGGGCCCGAAATACTAAGGCAAACCAATTTTGAATTAGATGTTTTTGTTGCAGGAGTTGGAACGGGTGGAACTATTAGTGGCGTTGGTAGAGTTTTAAAAAAATTCTTTAACAAAAAAGTTAAAATTGTAGCTGTCGAACCTGAAAATTCAGCTGTTTTATCAGGAAAAAATCCTGGAAAACATAAAATCCAAGGTATTGGTGCAGGATTTATTCCAAAAATTTTAGATAAAACAGTTATCGATGAAATAGAAACTGTTAAAGATGAGGAAGTCCTGGATATGTTTGTATATCTCAACAAAAAGCTTGGCCTTAACGTTGGAATTTCAGCTGCAGCAAACGCGCTTGTTGCTACTAAATACAAAAATTTTGGAAAAGTCCTAACCGTTTTTCCCGATGATGTTACCAAATACATGTCAATTTTAGATTCGATTTAACTTTTTTACAATCTTTTAACCATATATGAGTTGACCTTATCATAAAATACATGTTATACTTAAGTTGTACCTTTAATTTGGTCCCGTGAGGCCAAAAAGGAGTGAGAAAAATGAGGAAATTGTACTTAATACTTTTGTTATCTAAATATTTTAGAAAAATCCCTACCATCTTTTGATGGTAGGGATTTTTTGCTTTATAGGGGGTGATGAGTTGGTAAGTATTATTGCAGGTAGCAAAAGTGATTCAAACATAGTAGAAAAAGCAGAAAAGGTCTTAGAAGAATTTTCAGTATCATATGAAACAAAATATCTTTCAGCGCACAGAACTCCAGATTTATTAGATGAATACATTCAAAACTGTGAACAAAAAGGTACAAAGGTATTTATTGCAATCGCAGGTGGAGCAGCCCATCTTCCAGGTGTAATTGCTTCAAAAACCTTAAAACCAGTCATTGGGGTACCAGTAAAATCTAACGATTTAGGGGGATTAGATTCTTTATTATCTATAGTTCAAATGCCAAATGACATTCCAGTTGCTACCGTGGGGATCGATAGGGGGAAAAATGCCGCATTACTTGCAATTGAAATACTTGCGTTAAGCGATGAGAGTTTATCAAAAAAACTAAAAGACTACCGCTCAAAGCTTGTGGGGAAGTATCTTTAAGGGGGATATTTATGGAAGGAAAAACAAAGATTGTTGAAGATTTTGGAAATTACGTTATTTTGAATTTTAAAGACGATATCACTGCCGGGGATGGCGAAAAACATAACGTCTTAGAAGGAAAAGGTGCAATTTGCGCAGAAATTACTGCTATTTCAATGAAATATTTAAATTCAAAAGGGATATACACACAATTTTTAGATTTCATTGCACCAAACAAAATAAAAGCTGTATCTTTGAAAATGCTACCACTTGAAGTTGTAGTAAGGTTAAAAAAAGCAGGATCTTTTATTAGAAGATATGGGGGTAATGAGGGGGAAGAATTTAAAGAACCTCTTGTTGAATTTTTTATAAAAGACGATGAAAGACATGACCCTATGGTATGTAAAAATCACCTTGTATTATTTGGAATTTGTGATGAAAAACAAGCAGAAGAAATGGAAAACAATGCAAAAAAAACCGCAATCGAACTCAAAAACTTTTTTGAAAAACTTGGATTTGATCTATGGGATATGAAGTTTGAATATGGGATTGACAATGAAGGAAAAGTCTGTTTGGGTGATGAGATTTCACCTGATACCCTGCGACTTAGAAAAAAAGATGGTATATTTGATAAGGACGTATATAGAAAAGATTTAGGAGATCCACTCGAAAAATATAGGGAGGTCCTTTCAGCATGCAGAAGTTTAAATTTGTTGTAGATATTCAATACAAAAGCAACGTCAGAGATCCAAGAGGAGAAACTATTGCAAGAGTTTTAAGAGAAGAAAGTAACATTCCAATAGAAAGCATACGAATTGGTAAATCCATACATGGGGAAGTTCAAGCTGAAAGCAAAGAAGAAGCAGAAAAATTAGTTATAAAAGCTTGTGAAGAATTACTGGTTAACCCTGTCACAGAGGAGTTTAAGGTGGAGATAAAATGAAAGCTGGAGTTATAGTATACCCAGGTTCAAACTGTGATCGAGATGCATTTTATGCATTAAAACTTGCAGGCTTTAAACCATATTTTGTTTCCACAAAGGACAATCTAGATGATTTCGAGCTTATAATTCTTCCTGGAGGATTTTCATACGGCGATTATTTAAGACCTGGCGCTGTATCAGCAAGAGAATCATCTAATGTAAAAAAATTCGCAGAAAATGGCGGATTCGTACTTGGAATTTGCAATGGATTTCAAATACTTGTAGAAATGGGACTCCTTCCAGGCGGATTACTTCAAAATAAAAACGGAAATTTTATTTGTAAAACTGTTGAACTTGAAGTTGTTAATAACGAAACACCTTTTACATTAATGTATAAAAAAGGAGAAGTAATAAAATTGCCAATTGCTCATGGTTTTGGAAGATATGTTACAGATAAGCAACCAAATGTTGTATTCAAATACAAAGAAGATGTAAATGGTTCAGATCAAAACATAGCAGGAATAATAAATGGGAATATTTTAGGAATGATGCCGCATCCAGAAAGAGCCGTTGAAAAAATAATGGGAAGTGATGATGGAATAAAGCTTTTTAAATCACTTTATGAATACATAAGAGGTGGTAAAAAATGAAATACTTAGACATACTCGAAAAAAGCCTTGGTAGAAAAGCCACCACAAATGAAATAGAAGCTTTTACAGTAATGTGGAGCGAACACTGTGGTTACTCTCATACCAAAAAGTATATAAAAAAACTTCCGCTTGTAAGTGAGGAATCAGGAAACGCAGGGCTTGTACCTTTAAACGATAAATACTATATCTCATTTAAGATTGAAAGTCATAACCATCCAAGCGCAATTGAGCCTTATAACGGGGCTGCAACAGGTGTTGGAGGAATAATAAGAGATATACTTGCAATGGGTGCACGACCAACTGCTATTCTCGATTCTTTACATATGCACAAGATAATAAATGGAATAATTGAAGGAATAGCAGATTATGGAAATTCAATAGGCGTTCCTACTGTTGGTGGAGAACTAAGAATCAGTGACGCCTATAAATACAACCCACTTGTAAACGTTATGGCAGCAGGTATAGTAAAAAAAGAAAATATCATTACTTCTAAAGCAACAAGAAAAGGACAGGTAATTGTAATTTTTGGTGGAGCAACCGGAAGAGACGGAATTCACGGTGCTTCATTTGCTTCAGAAGACCTTACTGGTGAAAAAGCAACCAAACTTTCTATTCAAGTTGGTGACCCATTTGCAGAAAAACAACTCATTGAAGCATTTTTAAAAATGGTAGAGGAAGGACTGGTGGAAGGCGCACAAGATCTTGGCGCTGGCGGTGTTCTTTCTGCTACTTCAGAACTTGTAGCAAAAGGTGGTTTTGGAGCAATAATAGACCTAGAAAATCTTCCACTAAGGGAACCTGACATGAAACCAATAGAAATATTAATAAGTGAAAGTCAGGAAAGAATGGCCGTAATAACATCAAAAGAAAAAGCAGAAAAAATATTAGAAATAGCTAAAGATCACTTACTATTCGGAGCAATTGTTGGAGTAGTTACAGACGATGGTATCTACCATGTAAGACACAATGGCAAGACCATTTTGAAAGTTCCTGCAAAATTACTTTCAAATGCTCCTGAAGAAGAAATATATGAATTTGAAAAAGATCAATTGCCAGAAAACATAGATCTTAAATTTTCACCTATAGATGCAAGTTATGTCTACACTCAATATGATTATATGGTTGGAACTGATACGATAATAAAACCAGGATATGGAGCTGCTCTCATGAGAATAAAAGATGAAGATATGTATTATTCTCTTCTTACCCATAGCAGAGCAGATATTGGAAAAGCTAGCCCATATTGGGGTTCTTTTATTGCTGTTATTGAAAGCGTTAGAAAAACACTAGCAGTCGGTGCTAAGCCACTTGCTATAACCGATTGTATTAATTATGGAGATCCTGACGAAGAACCTGAAGGACTAGCTGCTATGATGAAAGGATTGAAAGATGCCTGTGAATTTTCTAATGTAAAAGTTGCAAGTGGAAATGCATCACTTTACAATACAAACAACAAAATTCCAATTCCACCAACAATGGTAATTGGCATGGTAGGAAAAGCTACCAAGGCATTATTACCTAAGTCTGGAGATGTATATCTTATTGGTTGGAAAGATTTTGATTTAGAGAGAGAAAAAATTCTTTGGAATGAAATTAAAAAACAAACATCAAAAGGAAATTTTGTACTTGCTTTATCAAACTACAAAGAAAATCCAACATACACAAAAAATTTAGGTTTAAAGATCTCAGGTATTCAACACTCTCCAATTCACCAGCTAATCTTAGTAATAGGAAACGATGTAAAGAGCGACTTGCCTATAAAAAAGATAGGAAAAGCTACTCTATAGTAGTTTAACTTTTTATACCTTTTAAACTTTAAGGCTCCATTTTAAATAGATGGAGCCTTTTTATTAAGATTCACAAATAATTAACATATTGTTCCAATCATTAATCGTTTCTCTATCCCACCCAAGTCAATATTCCTCTCTTTAATCTCCCTGATTTAATTTTTTCAAAATTTGAAGTTTTTTAAAATTAGTTATCTTCTTTTATTTTCAGACAAAATTTCTCCAAATAATTTTTATTCTTTCATTTTCTAATTTATAATATTCAATCATGTATTTTTATACTTTCTTCTTTACTGTTATAATTTCCCTTGTCAGAGGGGAGGGATGGTGTTGGCAACAAAACAATATTTCAAAATCAATGAAATATCAAAGGAAAATTCACTCTTTTCTAGAATGAGAGTTACGATTGAAACGGCATTCTATGGTAACAACGTCGAAATCATTACGAGCCCAAAAGAAGCATACAAGCTTGCTAAAAATTCTCCTGGTACAATAGTTACAAGCTGGAAAGTTTACCAACCAGAACTTTTAGGCCTTGACAAAGATACAAAAGTTCTTCTCTTCAATGATGGTGCTGTCACTGGAAGGTATGCTGCAGGTAGAAGGATCATAGGAGATCCAAATATAGATAATAAAAAATATGAAGAAATTGTAAGAGAAGCAGTTTACAACTCTAGACACAAAAAAATGTATCACGGAATATCTTTTACTGGACTTTCTAAAGAGTTTATGGTAAAAAATCACTTACTAATTCCAGAAGGTCATGAAAATTTGTTATATAACTGGTTACTGAATTTTCAATACCTTTCCTTGGAATACGAAAAAATGTATAATGAATCTTATATTTTTAACGAAGGTGATATCTACGTTTTTGCGGATCCTGATTGGAAACATCCAGATTATCCATTAGGACTCGCTATTTTTGATCCTCAACATAACTGTGCTGCTATACTTGGAATGAGATACTTTGGAGAATTTAAAAAAGGAACTTTAACCCTTGCGTGGAGCATTGCAAATAGAAATGGATATGCTTCATGCCATGGTGGATTAAAAAGATTAAAAAGTGAAAAAACAGACTTTGTAGCTGCATTTTTTGGATTATCCGGATCAGGAAAATCCACACTTACACACGCAAAACACAAAAATTATGATGTAACTATTTTACACGATGATGCCTTCATTATATCAACCAAAGATTTATCTTCAATAGCACTTGAACCATCTTATTTCGATAAAACCGCAGATTATCCAACATCCAAGGAAGATAATAAATACCTTCTTACCATTCAAAATTGCGGGGCAACAATGGATGAAAATGGAAACATTGTACCTATAATGGAAGACATTAGAAACGGAAATGGACGTGCAATAAAATCTAAGCTCTGGTCACCAAATAGGGTTAATAAAATAGATTCTAAGATTAATGCTATATTCTGGCTTATGAAAGATCCAACACTCCCACCTATAGTTAAAATAGAAAATCCTGTGCTCTCTTCAGCCATGGGCGCATTGCTTACTACAAAAAGAACATCTGCTGAAAAATTGGATGATGGTGTTGATCCAAATGCATTGGTATTTGAGCCATACGCAAATCCATTTAGAACTTATCCACTTTCCGAGGATTACCAAAAATTCAAATTACTCTTTGAAAAAGGAGTAGAAGGATACATCTTAAACACAGGATACTTTTTAGATAAGAAAATTCCTAAAGAACTAACAATATCACTAGTAGAAAAAGTAGTTGAAGGCTCTTTAAAATGGTATAAATGGTTTGGAGATTTCTACATAACACGTATAGAAGGCTTCGAACCTGACATGAATGACATTAACTATATCCAATCGTTAAAAGAAGGGTTCAAAAGAAGAATAGAATTTGTTAAAACAAAAGAAGTAGAAAATTCTGGAAAAGATAAATTACCAGATGAAGTGTTAAAAATATTAGAAGAATCAATATCAAACATTTAGAGTAAATTCCCCGCATTGTGGGGAATTTACTTTATGATATAATCAACATAGGAGGTGAAATTTATGAAAAAATTTCTTTCAATATTTTTAACTATTTTTAGTATAATTATTCTCTCAAATTCTGTTTTTATCTACCCCGTTGACAAAGAACTACCGGACAATCTATTTCAATATGAAGGAACAAAAAGCAACATGGTTTACTATTTAAAACTTTTTGAAAATGATCAAGAAAAGGGATATATAATAAAAGGTTGGTACTTTACACCTAAAAGTGCTATTGAAACTTCTAAAATTTTAATTAGATTCAACAATGAAGAACATAACTATATAATTAAAACATTAAAAAGAGGAAACTATTCCATTATTCCTTCATATCTAATAATTTGCCCAAAAAATGCTACCGTTATAATTGGAAATTATGAAATTGACAAAAAGCAAGTAGCAAAAAATGTAGAAATAGGTGAAATTATGACACCACAATTTAGAGAAATGGGGATTTACGTCTTTACTATAGAAAATAAGATAGTCTTAAAAGACACATTTTCAACCAATGACAATATCTTTATTGCTGTATCGATGGGACTCAGAAAAACTGGTGGCTATTCACTTGAACTTGAAAATTATGAAATAAAAGAAAATCAGATCTTAATCAATCTTGTATTTAATGAACCCCAAAAGGGTGAAATGGTAACTCAAGCATTTACAATTCCAACATACAGGCTCAATATTGGAAAACTTGAAAAAGGAAATTACTTGATTAAGGTTAATGTAAAAAGTGGAAATAATGTTTTAAAGTTTTCAAAAGAAATAGAGGTAAAATAACGGAGGTGTAATTTTGATCATTTCAGAAAAAGTCAAAAAGGCTCTTGAAGAAAACAAACCAATTGTCGCACTAGAAAGTACAGTAATAGCTCATGGCCTTCCATATCCTGAAAATCTCAAAGTGGCACAAGAATTTGAGGATATTGTCTACAAAAATGGTTGTGTTCCTGCAACAATTGGTATATTAAAAGGAGAAGTTATAGTAGGACTTTCAAAAGATCAAATAATAGAACTTGTCGATGATAATCCAATAAAAGTAGGAACAAGGGAAATTTCCTACGCCATTGCAATGAAAAAATCTGCTGCAACTACCGTTAGCTCTACTGCAAGGATTGCCAGCCTTGCAGGAATAAAAGTATTTGCAACAGGTGGCATCGGTGGAGTACATAGAGGGGGCTGGGATGTTTCACAAGATATTATAGAACTTTCAAAAACAAATATAATTGTGGTTTCAGCCGGTTGTAAATCAATACTTGATATAAAGAAAACGCTTGAATTTTTAGAAACCTTTCAGGTCTTAACTGTGGGCTACAAAACCGAATATTTTCCTATATTTTACAATGGACTTTCAGAAGAAAAAATATATAAGGTAGAAAGTGCGGATGAAATTGCTAGAATTTTTAATGAAAAAAATAAGCTAAAATTAGAAAGCGCAATTTTGGTTGCAAATCCAATTCCAGAAGACTATGTTTTAGATAATAATGAAATAGAAGGTTATATAAAAATAATCGAAAAAGAAATAGAAGAAAAAGATATTCGAGGAAAGGAAGTTACCCCCTATATGCTAAAAAGACTTGTAGAGCTTTCAAATGGAAAAACTCTTGAGTCAAATATAGCTCTCTTAAAGAACAATGTTGAGCTAGCATGCAAAATTGCGCAAAGCTTAAAAAAATAGAGTTTTATATATTTTTGTCCTATTTTTTACTAAAATAAAGAATTTTATAAAAGTGCCTATTTAAAAAATATTTGTTATATTCTTATTAAGGGGTGAAATAGTGAAAGTACTAGTTATTTCCGATACTCATGGGTCAGTATATTATTGGAATAAAATCAAAAAAATTGCAGAACATGTTGATGAAATCTTTCATCTTGGAGATGTTTTATACCATGGTCCAAGAAATCCTCTTCCAGAAGGCTATAATCCAAAAGACCTTGTAGAAGAACTTAAAAAATTTAACATCAACTACGTAAGGGGTAACTGTGATGCAGATGTTGATGTTAAGGTATTAGGATTGCAGGAAATGCCAAAGCAAACTATGGAATTTTTTAAAGATATTCCAATCTATCTCTTCCATGGTGAAAGTATTGAAAATGACAATTTTGATGTTACAAGCTTTGCAAAAAATCATAATGTTAGAATAATTCTACATGGACATACCCATATTCCTAAAATTGAAGAAAAAGAAGGAATAATAATTGCAAATCCAGGTAGTCTTTCTTTGCCTAAAGGAGGCTTCCCACAAACATATATGATTATTGATCTTACAAATACTCCTAAAATTACAATATATGACTTGGACAATAAAGAGGTGTTAAGCAAGACAATATGAATTATATAAAATATAAAACAATATTTGAAGTTCATGAACACAAAAAAAATATAGAACGTTCTATATTCATTGCCACTCTTTCACACGTTAAAAACCAAGAAGAAGCTAAAGAATTTATAAGAGAGATTTCTAAAAAATATAATGATGCAACTCATAACTGTCCTGCATATAGAGTAATTGAAAATAACCAAATAATAGAATTTTCTTCTGATAATGGCGAGCCTTCTGGAACTGCAGGCAGACCTATTTTAGGCGTTTTAAAAAAATATGACCTTTTAAATGTTGCAGTTGTCGTTACTAGGTATTTTGGTGGGGTAAAACTCGGTGTTAGAGGCCTTATTGATGCCTATTCGTCCACCGTCGATGAATTAATTTCTAATTTAAAAGTAACAACACTTGTACCCGTACCAGTGTACACAATTAAAGTTAGGTACGACGAATATGGAAAAGCAATGCAAGATTTGCACTATAAAGGATATGAAATAATAAATACAGAATTTTTTGAAACTTTTGCCCATATTAAAATTAGAGGAAATAAAAAGCCTGAAGAATACAATATTTTAGATGAAAGCATAACATACATTAAGGAGGAGGAGTAAAATGATATCCAAAAGGGCTCAAAATGTCCCAGCAAGTCCTATAAGAAGGCTTGTACCTTATGCAGACGCAGCAAAAGCTAAGGGAACACATGTATATCATCTTAATATAGGCCAACCTGATATTAAAACTCCAAAACAGTGGCATGAATATATTCAAAAATTTAAAACAGAGGTAGTTGCATATACTCACTCTCAAGGTATAAAACCTCTTAGAGAAAAATTTGCAGAATATTATCAAAAATGGAATATAAATGTTGAACCTGACGAGATCATGGTTACAAACGGGGGAAGTGAAGCAATATTATTTGCATTAGGTGTTGTATGTGATCCAGGTGATGAAGTAATTGTTATTGAGCCATTCTATGCAAATTATGCTGGTTTTGCCGCATACCTTAATGTTAAACTTGTACCAGTAACTGCAAAACCAGAAAACGGATATAGAATGCCAACAATGGATGATTTTGAAAAAGTAATTTCACCTAAGACTAAAGCAATATTATTCTCCAATCCATCGAATCCTACAGGCGTTGTTTATACTAAAGAAGAACTAGAAATAATTGCAAATATTGCAAAAAAATTCAATTTAGTAGTTATATCCGATGAAGTATATAGAGAATTTACTTTTGATAACACAAAAGCAATTTCAATGTTTGAATTTGAAGAACTAAGAGAAAATAACTTGATAATTGTAGATAGTTTATCAAAAAGATATAGTGCATGTGGTGCAAGAATCGGAACATTTGTAACCAAAAATAAAGATTTTTATGCCGCTGCATTGAAACTTGCTCAAGCAAGACTCTGTCCACCTGAAATTACTCAATACGGTGCAATTGGTTTATTAAACACTGATGAAGAATATATGAAGAATGCCATGAATGAATACAGATTAAGAAGAGATGTGGCATACGAAGAAATTAGCAAAATCCCAGGAATTATTGCCCATAAACCCCAAGGTGCATTTTATCTATCCGCCAAACTTCCTGTAGATGATTCAGAAGAATTTATCAAATGGATGCTCTCAGAATTTAACGTGGATGGAAAAACTACAATGGTTGCGCCTCTTTCTGGATTTTATGCAACAAATGGACTTGGAAAAAGTGAAATTAGAATCGCATATGTACTTGAATCTGAAAAACTAAAAGATGCAATTAATATAATGGCAAAGGCAATTGAAGCATATAATAACAGATAAAAATATTCCCCCTTCATGAAAAGAAGGGGGAATATTTTTATTATTTTGCGTAAGCTACACTTCGTTTTTCTCTAATTACCACAACTTTTAAAACTCCTGGATATTGCAGCTCCTCTTCGATCTTCATAGCAATGTCGTGGGACAATTTATCAGCCAAAACATCATCAACTTTATCTGGTTGTACTATAACCCTTACTTCTCTACCAGCTTGAATTGCATATGCATTTTCAACATATTTAAAGCTTTTTGCAATCTCTTCAAGTTTAATAAGCCTTTTAATATAATTTTCAACATCTTCTCTTCTTGCGCCTGGTCTTGCAGCAGATAATGCATCTGCAGCTGCAACAATAACTGCTTCTGGAGTCATCGGTTCCTCTTCGCCATGGTGAGCCATTATCATATTAATAACCTCTTTCTTTTCACCATATCTCTTTAATATTTCGGCACCAATAATAGTATGTGAGCCTTCAACTTCATGATCAAGTGCTTTACCTATGTCATGCAACAATCCTCCACGTTTTGCCATTTCTACATTCAAACCAAGTTCTGAAGCTAACAAACCAGCAATAAGTGCAACTTCTATGGAGTGATTCAATACATTTTGGCCGTAACTTGTTCTAAATTTCAATCTACCCAAAAGCTTTACTATTTCTGGATGCAATCCTCCAACACCTGTTACAAATGTTGCCTCTTGACCAGCTTCTTTAATTATTTTTTCAACCTCGTCTTTGGCTTTTTCATACATTTCTTCAATTCTTGTAGGATGTATCCTTCCATCTGCAACTAACTTTTCAATTGTCCTTCTTGCAATTTCTCTTCTCAATGGATTAAAACAACTTACTGTAACCATTTCTGGTGTATCATCTATAATCAAATCAACGCCGGTAACCTTTTCAAATGCCCTTATATTTCTACCTTCTCTACCAATGAGTCTTCCTTTCATATCATCATTAGGAAGCATCACCGTACTTACTGTTACCTCTCCAGAATACTCTGGTGCATACCTTTGAATAGCATCTGCTATAACCTTTTTTGCGTATTTTTCAGCATCTTCTTCATACCTTGTCTTAATTTGAGAATAAACTTTTGCAATTTCATATTCATACTTTTCACGCGCTTCATTCAAGACAATTTCTCTTGCCTGTTCTGGGGTAATACCTGCAAGTTTTTCAAAACTTTCTTCTATTTCTTTTTCTTTCTCAATTAACTCTCTTTGTTTTTCTTCCAATTCTTTTCTTAACTCTTCTATATAATTTTCTTTTTTATCCAAAAGTTCTTCACGCTTTGAAACCATCTCTTCTCTTTTAATAAGTCTTTCTTCGGCATATTTTAATTCTTCTTCACGAGCCTTTTTCTCTTTTTCCCAATCTTCTCTAAGTTTGTGAAGTTCCTCTCTTGATTCAATAACGGCCTTTTTCTTGATTTCACTTGCCTCTTTTTCAGCCTCTTTGATAATATGTTCTGCGTCTTTTTTGGCTAATAACAAATCTTTTTCAATTTTTCTTTTAGCTACTACATAACCAACTAAAGCTCCAACAAAAACACCAACAAATGCTAATATATATATTAACATTTTATTCACCTCCAAATCCTCTTCTATATAAGTATTCTCTAGCTTTTCTTGCATCCATATCTTTTACCAATTCTCTTTTTATCTGCTCAATATCAACTTCAGATAAAACTTTTGAAATTGCATCATCAATTATGTATTCGTCAACTCCAAGGTTTAAAAGCTCTCTTTTAATCAAAAATGGTCCCTTTTTTTTCAAAGTCAAAGAATCATAAGCATAAAGGCATGCAAATTTTTCATCATCTAAGAAACCTTTCGATTTTAATTCTTCAATTGTTTTTTTTATCTCTTCATCACTATACCCTTTATCCTTTAATCTTAAATATATCTCTTTTTCAGAACGTATTCTAAACTTTAAAAGTCTCAATGCATCATTTATCGGATTCTTTTTTTTCATCGGCTTTTTCTTCACCTTTCTTAACTAAACCATGCTTTTCTCGTATTATACCTTCTATTTCGTCCAACAACTCTGGATGCTCTAAAAGGTATGCAATTGAATTGTTTTTACCTTGTCCAAGAGAATGCTCTACACCCTTCAAATCAACATATGAGAACCAACTACCGCGTCTTGTTATAAGCTGCTCATCGACTGCAATATTAAACAATTCATTTTCTCTTACGATACCTTTTCCGTAAATAATATCTACAATTGCTTCTTTAAATGGTGGAGCAACTTTGTTCTTTACAAATTTTACCCTTACCTGATTTCCAATGCTTTGACTTCCCTCGGTGATTTTCCCAATTCCTCTAACTTCAAGTCTCATAGTAGCATAAAATTTCAATGCAACCCCACCAGTTGTAGTTTCTGGATTTCCATACATTACTCCTATTTTCATACGAGTCTGGTTTATAAATATCACAACTGTTTTTGATTTATTTATATTACCCGCAAGTTTTCTCAAAGCTTGAGACATCAATCTAGCCTGAAGACCAACCTGGACATCGCCCATAGAACCTTCTATTTCTGCCCGTGGGACGAGTGCTGCAACAGAATCAACCACAACAATATCAACGGCATTACTTCTTACAAGTTCATCAACAATTTCAAGTGCCTGCTCACCATAATCGGGTTGAGCTATCAATAGATCATTTACATTAACCCCAAGATTTTGAGCATATACTGGATCAAGTGCATGTTCTGCATCAATAAATGCTGCAACTCCGCCATTTTTTTGAGCCGAAGCTATAGCATGCAAAGCAATCGTAGTTTTTCCACTTGACTCTGGACCATATATTTCAATTATCCTCCCGCGTGGATATCCACCAACACCAGATGCTATATCAATTGCAACAGAACCACTTGGAATAGTCTCAATATTCTGTATACTCGATTCCTCACCCAAAAACATTATTGAACCCTTACCGTAAGTTTTTTCAATCTTTCCTATAGCTTTTTTCAAAACTTCTCTTTTTTTTGCATTATCATTGCTCATTCTTTTCCAAACCTCCTTCAAATTTTACCTTATAAAGCCACTTATAAATAGGGCCAGCTGGGGTTAAAGTTGACGAATATATCGTCACCTTGTCAACTGAAACTATTGTTTTAGGAACAGTGATACCTTTTATTAACTCTTCCCAATTTTCTGGACTAAACTTTAATCTGCCTAGTGTAATATGTGGAACAAAATTTCCTTTATCATCAAAAGACAACCTGAGCTTTTTCAGCTCCGACCTCATTTCAAGATAAAGTGTTTGCAAAATTTTATCTTGGGTAACCTTCAAAAAGAATACACGCGGTAAATGTTTAAATCTAAAAAATCCAAAATCAGAAACTTCATAGGAAAAACTAGGAAAACCTGCCAACCTTTTATGCAAACGTTGGGCAAGTAAATCAACCTTTTCTTCGCTCAAATCCCCCATAAAAAATAATGTCAGATGTAAATTTTCAGGACTTGTCCATGAAGCTTTAAATCCCATTTTTTTAAGTTTTTCAATAACTTCCTCTGCTATGCTTCTTACCTCTGAATTTATATCGATAGCAATAAAGGTACGCAAATTAAAATCACCCCTTTAATATCTCTTTATTTTGTACCATATAAACCAATCCCGATACCACTGTTAAAAATACAACCAAATAAGAAAGTAATACATTAAAAATTGCCAAACTTTCTAAACCTACAAGCTGTAAAAAAATACCAATAGTCCAAACCATCTGTGAAACAGTCTTTAGCTTTCCAAAATAATTTGCAGCAATAACCTTGTTCCCATATGCAGCTGCCATTCTCACTGTACTTACAAGTGTATCCCTGAAAACTATGACAACTAAAATCCAAGCTGGAACCAATCCAAGTTGAACAAAAACAATTAAAATACTAGTAATAAGAATTTTGTCACTCATTTGATCAAATATTTTCCCAAAGTTAGTAACTTGATTCAACTTTCTTGCAAAATAACCATCAAAATAATCACTAATAGAAGCTATTAAAAATAAAATAAAAGCACTTAAATAAAAGCCATTTAATAAAAGAAAAACAATAATAGCCGTTAAAACTACTCTTGCCCAGGTTATAAAATTTGGTACATTCATAAACTCACTCCTCAACAATTTTTCCTTCTAAATCGTATACATCAGCAGAGGTTACTTTTACATTGAAAAATCCTTCTTCAAACTTTCCTGGAACAAAAATATTACCGTCAATTTCTGGGGCATCCATATAGCTTCTTGCAATTAAAACTCCTTCTTCTTCCTCATCAAAAAGTACCTTTAAAGTTTTTCCAACCATCTTTTCATTTATTTCGAAAGAAATCTTAGACTGTTCTTCCATTAAAATATCAAGCCTTTCTTGAGCTACTATCTCTGGGACTTTTCCTTCAAAATGATAAGATGGTGCTTCTTCTTCATCTGAATAAATAAATGCTCCTAATCTTTCAAATCTAACCATTTTGATGAAATCCAATAATTTCTCAAAATCTTCATCTGTTTCTCCAGGAAAGCCAACAATAATACTAGTCCTTAAAACTGCATCTTCATATCTTTTCCTTATTTTTTCAACCAACTTTAATATTTGCTCAGACTTTTTTGTTCTGTTCATAAGTTTTAGTATCTTATCACTTCCATGTTGAACGGGTATATCAAAATATTTTAAAACCTTGTCGTATGAAAAGGCTTCAATAATCTCATCTGTTATATGATCAGGATGCATGTACATTACTCTTATCCAAAAATCTCCAGGTATCTCATTGATTCTCTTCAAAAGTTCAGGAAGCGTTTGCTTTCCATACAAATCGATCCCATATCCAGTTGTATCCTGAGCAACAAGAATAATTTCCTTCTTACCAGATAAAATGAGATATTCTACTTCGTTTACAATATCATCTATCTCTCTGCTCTTAAAGCTACCTTTAAAAAGTGGAATTGTACAAAAGCTACAAGCTCTATCACATCCATCGGAAATTTTAACATATGCATACTGTTTTTCATCAACCCTGCCACCAAATTCATACACAGGTTCCGGGCTTTTAGGTATTATACTTTCTTTACCAATATTTTCAGCTATCTTTTCAGGTGGTAATATCCCAAACCATCCATCAACCTCAGGTATTTCTTTTTTTAATTCCTCACCATATCGTTGAACCAAACAACCTGTAACGTATACTTTTAGATCTCTTTCTTTTTTTAATTCTAGATACGTAAGTATCCCTTCAATAGATTCTTTTTTTGCCTCTAAAATAAACCCACAGGTATCAATAACTACGGCATCTGCATCTTCAACGGTATTTACAATATTGTTGCCTTTCTTTTCTAGATAAGCCTTTAAAAGTGCACAATCTGCTTCATTTTTTGGACATCCCAAAACATCAACATAAAATTTCATATAATTTTCACCTCAAAAATTTTTTTCTTTTTTCCAAATATTTCAGCCTAATTTTTTCCAATTCTCTTTTATATTCTTCTTCTTTATAATTTGGATAAGTAAAATCATAATCCTTCCATCTTCCATTTATATACATTAACGTGGTTTCTGCATAAATCCCTTTTCCTATATATATCCTATGAGGCCACATCTTTGTAGTTGCAAGAACAAATTGCATATGATGAATATATCCTGGATCAATATTAAATCTTCTATTACCTTTTACCGCATATCGTTGTTCAATTTCGTTTGTCATATTTTTAATATCTGCAAGTTGATAAGGATGTATAAGTCTTTCAAAACTTAATAATATCCCTTTTACTCCTTCACCCATCTCTTTGTTGTAATATAAAGTATATTTTTCAAAATCTAACATATCAGATTTGTAATCTATCGGTCCAAATTTTTCTATTAACTCATCCTCTACTTCAGACAACCAATATTCAACTTGCGAAGAGAAAAAAAACATTACCAAATTTACTAAATCCACACGCCTTACTTTTCCCATCCAACCACCACCTTGTATTTTTCCATAACCACCTTTTTAGTCTCTTTATTAATCTTTTTCAAAAGTGAAGGACCTTCTACTATATATTCTCCTTCATTCATAAAAAAAGTTTTTGCCACTTTGCCATTTACTTTTATCTCATCTCCTATCGAATCTAATCTTACTAAGGGAGTTTCATATACATTTAAAAATAAAATAACCGAACTTATAAATAAAAATACAGTAAAAATTAGAAATATATACAAATTAGACTTCGAAATTTTGGAATCTTTGATTCTTTTACTATTTCCCAATTCATATAACATTATCAAATCTTCTTTTAAATTAAATACCTCTTTTATCTTTCTAAGTTGCTTTTCTACAATAGAAGGATCTCCAGAAAAGTTTCCTTCATAATATTTTCTGAAGGTATTTATATCTATTCCAACCCTTTTAGAAAACTCCAATAAAGAAAGATTAGAGGATATTACCTCTTTTTTTAAAATCTCTGATATTTCCTTCCATCCATCCATACCTTTTTATATTATACTCTATTTTTTTCTACTTTTGCAAGAAACAATAAACTTGGTAAAAGCGTCAAGCTAAATAAAGAACTTGAAATCATTGAAACCCACATGATTCCAACTAAATATTCATGAATTTTAAATGGTGAAACCAATAAAACACTTAATCCTATTGCAAGTCCCAATGCATTAGCAAGAATAGGTTTTGAAGTTACTCTAAATGCTTCATCTAAAGCTTGCTTTTTATTTTTGAATTTCTTGTAGTTATAGTTATAGCTTTCTATAAAATGGATTGCATAGTCGATTCCAACTCCCACAACAATACTTCCCATAGTTGCGGTAATTATACTCAATTTAACATTGAAATATCCCATAAAGCCAAATAATACTATTAATGTTAAAGATATTGGCAATATTGAAATAAGTGCCTCTTTAAAATTTTTTATCCTTATCAAAACAATTATAAAGACAAATATTACTGCCAAAATTAATGAAACTATCTGCTGAGGAACTATTATTTCGTTCATTTCCTTCATTATATATGGTATCCCGGTAATTTTTACAAAGCTCGGTGCACTTTTTTCTATGTAGTTTAACGTTTGCTTTGAAATCTCCTTGGGGAATATCAAAATTCTCCCTGAAGATGTTTTAATATTTAAAAAATTAGAATAAACATCCGGCATTAAATTCAATAAAAGACCAGCCTGGACAATATTTGGTGGATAGCCTTCTCTTCCAAGAATTTTTTCGTTGATATTTTTCATTAAATCATAAACCGAAACCGCTTTTATATCTTTTCCTTTTATTTTTTCTTCAAATTGCAAAACTTGATTTGCAATTTCTGGTGATACTATTTTTTCTGATTTAAAGTATCCAAAAACAGGTACCGAAATTCCTGCAATTTCACTTACTTTATCAATATTTTTCTTTACCTGAGTCGTGTTCTTATACATATCTATCATATAAAATTCTGAATTTATCAAAAATGCCCCTGGAACGAAAATTAATGTCATCAAAATTGAAATTAAAATTGATTTTTTTCCAATTAAATTTTCAAGGAAGATACCTATTTTACTTTTATCCTCTTTTGTCTTTAATTTTGCATTTAATAAAATAATTGGTAAAAATAACCATGTTGCAACTGCTGCAAAGGAAATACCAAGTGAACTAAAAAAGGCAACCTCCGCAAGAGAATCTGAATTTACATATATCAACGATAAAAATCCTACTACAGTAGTTATTGTTGTCAAAATCATTGCTATACCAGTGCTTTCCAAGGCTTTTGAAAGTGCTTTTTTATTATCACTTTCAACTTTTTTTATGTCCATAAAGTGAGAAACAAAATGGAGTCCATCTGCACTTCCCATAACAATTGTAAAAATAGGTGCTAGTATGCTTAGCACAGATATTTCACCTTTGTACCACCCTATAAATCCCATTGTCCATAAAGCACCCATACCAGCTGGAAAGACAGAAAAAAATGTAGCTTTTCTACTACCAAGTCTCCATTTAAAAACAAAAAAGATTGTCAATATTGCAAGTGGTGGTATCGTCAAAACTATAAAAAGCAAGTAATCAAATATTTTTTCCTGCAAATATGAAGTTCCTGCAAAGTAATGAGGGGCATCAATTACTTTATTGATTTTAGAAACAACTCTTTTATTGGGAAAAATATAAAACATTAAATAATATTTACCATCTTTTTCTATTATATTTTCTGAAGAAATCTTTTTTAAGAAGTTTAGTACATAACCTATATTACTTTCATTTATCTGACTCACATCAACTTTTCTAAAGCCAACAGGGATCTGAGTTGGTAATGGAGATACAATTTCTACAACTCCATCAATTTTCTTTAATTTATTTTCATATTCTCTTATCTTTCTAATTCCTTCTAATGAATATGGACTAACATTAAATTCAATCAGTAAATTAAGCTGATCTTTTGATGAAAAATCCTTTTCAATTTCGTTCAATATATCTTCATACTTTGAATTTTTAGGCATGAATAATGTAAAATCAGTATTAAAACGAATTCTAAATACACCAATAAGTGAAATAATGTTAATTAAAATCAAAAGAACTAGTAGCTTTTTTCTATGTTTTTCATAAAAGTTTACTATCTTATCCATTTATTAACCCTCCTTGACAAATTTTATTAAATTTAAAATCTCAACTTCGGCAGCTCCGCCCGATTTTATACTTCTATCAATAAAGTATAATCTTTTAATTATTTCTTTTAATTTCTCTTCTGAATAAATCAAAAGGTGATTTACTGGTTCAATTTTTTGACCTTTAAATTTAAATCCCAAAAATCTTGCAACTTTCGGAGAAGGAATTTTTAATTCTTTTGACAGCTTTGAAATCTCTGGCCAGGAAAATGAAGTTTTCTTTTCTGTATAGGCAAAAATTTTGAATAAAGAAATAAAATGAGATGAAAGTGTATATACAATTATGATTGGTTCATAGTCTTTTATTACGTCTTTTAACAATCTAAATGATTCTTCTTTCATCTCAGAAATTGCAAAGCAAAAATCATCCAACTTTGAAAGTGTATATTTATGAATCACATCTTTTAAAATATCTAAATTTAAATCTTTTCCAAAAACTTTTAATTTTTTTATTTCATTGTAAAGTGCAAATTCATCAGGCCCAACATTTTCAAATAAAAAGTCAATTATTTCTCCTTTTACCTCAAGACCATGCTCTTTTAGCATTTCAGAAATTAAATTTTTCCATTTTTCTTCTTCCCAAACATTGGGGAGTTTAAATTCTTCTCCTGAAATACCTTTTATTTTTTTCTGTGTCCTTAGAACAAGATAAACATCATCTGAAACAAGTAATGCTAAAATTTCTTTTCTTTCTGATGCCTTGAATTTTTCAAAATCAACTACATCAACTACCGTTTTTTTGGAAAATAAACCTATATTTGATACTTTTTCTTTTATAATCTCTAGTCTATCTGTATAATCTGAATATACTCTCACATATTCTGCATTAAACTTACTTACCAGCTCCTTTACATATTCTTCTTTCTTCAACTCGGAATTCCCCGATAAATTGATAATTGGCATTTTAATCACCTCAAAGTGTATTATAACATCAATTTTATATTATAATATTAACCAAGAGGAGGAAAAATATGAAAGATAAAATTATTCAAATTTTAAATAAGCATAACTTAAAGGCAAATCCAAAACAAATTGAAAATTTCTATAGAATAATTGAAAATGAAGAAGGGATAGATGATAAAACATTAGAAAATCTTGTTCTAATGAATTTAACTATTGGTGAATCTTACTTTTTTAGAGATAAAGAAATACTAGAAAAACTTAAAAATATTTTAAAAACAAAAAAACTCTGGAAAATACTAAGTGTCGGTTGTTCTCGTGGAGAAGAAGTTTATACCCTTTCGTTTATTGCACAGGAATTAAACATAAATATGGAAATTACAGGAATTGATATAAATAAAGAAAGAATTAAGCAAGCAAGGGAAGGAAAATACAAAAATTGGAGTGTAAGATTTTTAAATAAGGACCAAATTGAAAAATATTTTGAAATAAAAGATGGATATTTTTACGTAAAAGAACAATACAAAAAAAATGTAAACTTTGAAAATCTAAATATATTAGATTTAAATAATACAGACAAAAAATTTGATATAATATTTTTAAGAAGAGTCTTGATCTACATTTCAAACCCAGAAAAAATTATAGAAAAAATATACTCATTATTAAAAGATGATGGATATTTAGTAATAGGACTTGGTGAATATTTTCCAGATTTGTTTAAGTATTTTTCTCCGCTTCTTCCAATATCAAGTTCTATACTAGTTAAAAATCCTAAAAAAGTTGAAAGCAAACGAATTCACAAAAAAGTTTTATCTGAAATAAAAAAACAAAAAATAGAACTAAATCTTGAAGAAAGTATAGTAATTTTGGAAAAATATATAGAAAAAAAAGAATTTAACTCAGCCTACAAAATAGTAAAACAGCTTTCAAAGAAATTCCCTCTCGCATTTATAGTCTGGAAATATAAAGCATATATAGAATTAGAGCTCAATCTTAAAAATGAGGCAAAAGAATCGTTAAAAAGAGCTTTAATTTTAAACAATAAAGACGAGGAAATTTGGCAGTTAAAATATGCCATTGAAGAGTAATAGGGAGTGATAATATGTATTATCTTTGTGAAATTGAAGATGACAATGATATAATCAAGATAGCTCTTCCAAAAGGAAAAATAATAGGTATAAGTGATAAAGTAGTAAAATCTACCAAAACTTGCGATTTTGCACTCCACAAAAATAAGTTATATCCAATTTTAACCCACGCAGATCTTAAAAATCCAAAATTTAAATTCTTTCTTATATTCAAAGATTTTGCTTTTGGAATAACAAGATTAATTAAAGAAACCAAAAACACTCCAATTGAAATAATTAAAAATGAACTATACACAGGTTTGATAAAAGATAAAGAGGAGTACTTTATATACAACATTGAAAAATTAAAACCAGCTCAAAAAGTAAGATATTTGGATAAAAATGATAATAATGAATTTGATGAGGAAAAATTTAATTATGTAGTTGTTGATAAAAAATATGCAATTGCAATAAATAATATCTCCACTATATTATTAAGTAAAGAAATAGTTAAATATCCAACAGAAAAATTTATTGGATTTGTAGACTATAAAAAGATAATTCCTGTTAAACAAATAAAAGAAGGAAAATACGTTATAATTACAAATGATATAGCCTATCAATGTGGTGATATACAAACTGCAAACGGAAAAGTATTAGAGGGTGAAGATGAAAAGGTATTAGAAAGTAATATTGGTAAATTCCCAATTTTGGAGTGATGTGTATGGATTTTTCTGAAATTTTTTTCTCCGAATTAAAAGATAAAGTTTCTGAATCAATAAATATTATTGAAGAGCTAAAAAAATCAAAAGATAAAAAATACATAAAAGATCTCTATAGGATATTTCACACGCTTAAAGGATCTGCAAGTCTTGTAAACCTTGAAAATTTTAGAGATTTTTCGCACAAAGTAGAGCAATATTTTAAGGAAAGCCTTGAATCAGAAAAACTTCCTGATGAATCTTTTTTAGATAACTTAATTGCGATAATAAGTAATTTTTCTAATAAAAATACAGACCTAACAGAAACTGAAGTCAAAGATTTTCTTGAAATACTTGAAGGTAGAAAGGATGCAAGTGAAAATATAGTAATATCTGAAAAAGAAATTTTTAAAATTTCTGAAATTAGCGAATACATTTCTAAAGTACTAGAAATTGAAAACAGTATCTTAAGAAATGATTTAAAAACTGCTTTGAGTGAAATCAGAAATCTGAAAAAATCTCTTTTAAATACTTTGGATGAAATAGTTTTTGTAAAGCTAGAGAATATATTAAAAGACCTAAAAAAATTAGTATCAAGAGAAGCAAATAGATACGGGAAAAAAGTTGAACTTTTACTAGAAATAGAAAACGTAAAAATCGAAAAAGAAGACTCAAAAGATATTATTGATATTCTCGTCCACCTTGTAAGAAACTCAATAGCTCATGGAATAGAAAATCCCGACGAAAGAAAAAAATTAGGAAAAAATGAAGTTGGAAAAATATGGATAAGATCATACGTAGACCAAGGGAATATATTTATAGAGGTAGAAGATGATGGAAAAGGTCTAGATATTGAAAAGATAGAAAACAAAGTAAAAGAAAAAAACTTGAATGTAACCCCACTTGAAGCAATTTTTCTTCCTGGATTTAGTTCCAAGGACAAAGCTGATGAACTCTCTGGAAGAGGTATTGGCCTTGACATGGTTAAAAACTTTGCAAATTTGCGTGGTGGGGATGTAAAAGTAGAAACTCAAAAAGGAAAAGGAACAAAATTTATTGTTTTTTTCAAAACTAAAAGCTTTATTACAAAAGTCTTAGTAGTCGAGGACAGCGAAAGAATTTTTGCAATAGAAACTTCTCATATATTAAAAATTGTAAACTACAACGAAAAAGAAATGCAAATAGATAATAAAATTGCTTCTGAAGGAAAGTTATATGAGATATATTATAAGTCAAAAAAACCAAAGTTTGTTATAATCACCAAAAATGAAAAGGCAATAGTTGTAAATAACATCATAGGAACCTTTGACGGTCAATTAATAGTTCAAGAAATCAGAGAAATAAAAGGCTTTATTAAAAATATTTTTTCAAGTCCTATTCCACTGTTAGACACAGATGCTTTAAAAAAGAAAGAAGCATCTAAAAATGAGAAAAAAAAGAAAATACTACTCATAGATGACTCTATAGTTACAAGAAATGTGGTTTCCAAATTTTTAGAAAATCGTGGATATAGCGTCGTAACTGCAAAAGACGGGTATGATGGTATAGAAAAATTTAAAAACCAAGAATTTGATATAGTAATTTCAGATGTTGAAATACCAAGAATTAATGGGTTTGAAATCACAAGGAAGATAAAAGAAATTAATCATAACGTTCCAGTTATAATTTTTAGCACACTTTCACAAAAAAATTTTGATAAAGCTATTGAGTCTGGAGCTGATTCATTTATATCAAAAGATGAACCACCAGAAAACTTATTAAGATTAATCGAAAAATTTTCAAAGTGAGGAAAAATCATGGAAAAGATTGTTATTACAGGCTCTGCAGGAAGCCCAAATAATGTTATCAAATTACTCAAAATCAATCAAAAATTAAATATTCCAATATTACTTTGCATTCATTTTGAAAAAAGTGCTATAGAAAATTTTGCAAATAGCATAAAAAAAGAAACAGGGCATGAAATTTTTATAGTTAGTGGACCAAAAACCTTAAAATCTGGACTATATATAGCTGAAGGTGGTAAAGATCTAGTATTTAAAACCAATAGGGTTTTAATGTCTGGAGTATACAAAAAAACTAAAACTCATCCTTCGATTGAAATATTACTCAACTCAATTGAAAAACTTAATGATAAAAATTTTCATATTTTCGTGTTAAGTGGTCTTGGAAACGATGGTGCTAACATTGCACAATCTTTAGAACAAAAGGGAGTAAAATTTTACATCGAAAAAAAACCCTTGTTTGATTATCTACCAAGAAGTTTTTTAAATAATTTAAAAAACTACCTACACCTTACAATAAATGAGATGAAAAATATAATCATACAAATCAATGAAAAAAGAAGAAGAGAACTTGTCAAATAAAATCCAATAGTTTTTAACCTCGATGCGTGATACAATTTTATATCAAAATATCTTAAAAATTTTCAAAAAAATTGCTCAAATGAAATTTACATATATCTCATTGGAAAATATAAAAACTACGCAAAATATTTTTGATTAACAAACTTTACTGGGTTTACTTGGTTAGCAAAAAGAATTCAAAACTTTTAAATTTAATCTATCAGGGAGGGATTTAAATGAAAAAAGATATTAAATATGGATTTCTTATTTCTGCAATTTTTTTAGTATTTATTTTTTTACTTGCAATTACTTTTGTTCTCCCCCATGTAAAAAAAACTTTTAAAAATGAAATTTTAGAATCTTTCCTTTCAGAAATTAAGCTTGTTGCAGAAACAAAAGCTTATGATAAATTATTTAACAATTACCAACACAAAGGATATTATTTTATAATCTCAAAAAATGGGACGACATTGAATCACTCTGATACATCAAAAATTGGTAAAAATATTGCAGATTATGTACCAGAATTGTTTAAAGCCATGAAAGAAAAAAAAGAAGGGATAGTTGAATATAATTTTGAAAATGAAAAGAGATATGCTGCCTTTGCATTCGATGGCAATGTATTTGTAGCTCATTCTGTAACAGAAAGTGAATTATTTGAAAATTATAATACTTTAGCAAAAAATATTATTTTTATTGGATTTCCAATCATAATCATTGCAACAATTACATTAGGATACTTTATGTCAAAAATCCTCTCAAAGGATACTCTAAAACAATTCAACTATATAAAATCTCTATTTCAAAATATATCAGAGAATGTTCTTTCAACCTCATCTTCTACTTCCGAAATAAAATCAATGGCTGAGAATACAGAAAATGCTATTAATGAATTAGATAGATCAGTTGAAGAATTTGCAGCATATATTCAAGAAAGCTCTGCAGAAATAGAAACTGCAATAAAAAAAGTAAAAGATTTTACGATTACTATTCAAGAAATAATCAATTCAAGCTCAAAGTTAAATGAATTAACAGATATTTTAACAGATCTAACAGAGCAAATAGCAGATGTTTCAGACACAATAACAGTTCTCGCAATAAACGCTTCAATCGAAACTAGTAAAGAGACTATGGATAGAGAAGGGCTTTCAAGAATAGCCGAAATGATAATGGAACTTTCAAACAATACCAGAAAACTCGTAAAAGATTCAAAGGCCTCCTTACTTGATATTGAAAACATAATCACTTCTAACATATTATTATCTGAAAAAGCATCAAAAGAAACCATCACAGTAAACGAGTCTTTGAAATCAATTGATTCTGCAAATAGAGAAAACGTTCAAAACATAGATAAATTAATAAAAATTTCAAAGAGTACTCATGATGCTGTTGAAGAACTATATGAAGGTCTTGAACAGGTTGAAATGGCCATTAATAACATAAAAGAACAAGTAAACGAATTTGAAAATGCGATGAAAAATTCAAAAATCATCTAATGAGGAGGAAAATATGTTAAATCTTTGCACTCTTTGTCCAAGAAAATGCAGAGTCAACAGGTATAAACAGAAGGGAATATGTGGTGCTGATTATAAAGTTAGAGTTTCAAATATTTTACTCCACAAAGGCGAAGAACCTCCCATTTCTGGAAAAAATGGTGCAGGAATTATATTTTTTTCAGGCTGCCCTATGAAATGTATTTATTGCCAAAATATGGGATTTTCTCAAAAAGGAATTGGAAAGGAAATTTCCATTGAAAAGCTTGCTGAGGCATTTTTAACATTACAAGAAAATGGTGCAGAAACTCTAGATCTTGTAACAGCAACACAATACGTTCCTCAAGTAATTGAAGCGTTAAAAATTGCGAAAAATAAAGGATTTAATTTACCTGTCGTATATAATACCTCCAGTTATGAAAATGTTGAAACTTTAAAAATGCTTGAAGGATATATAGATATTTACCTTGCCGATATAAGGTATACCAATTCTATGTATGGTGAAAAATACTCTAAAGTTAAAAACTATTGGGAGATTGCTCAAGAAGCTATAAAAGAGATGTATAGACAAGTCGGTACATTTAGTGAAGAAAGCAAAAGAGGTATAATAATTAGAATACTTGTCCTTCCAAATAATGTGTCAGGACATTTTAAAGCTTTAAGATTTATAGCAGAACTCGATCCAAAAATTCCTGTCTCGCTAATGTCACAATACCTACCCCATTTTGGTGCAAAGAATGATCCGTTGATAGGCAGAAAAATTACAAAAGCTGAATATATGGAAGCAGTTGAATATATGGAATTTCTTGGTTTAAATGGATGGATCCAACTTGATGAAAAAGATAGACTAACCACTAAGGCGGTGAATTTTAAATGGTAATTGTTAACCCCTCCGGAACTCTACCAATTTCTGTTACAAAAGGTTGCCCAATGAATTGTAAGCATTGTGGTGGTGTTTACGTAAAAAGTATGACACATATCGATAATATTGAAAGATATGTAAATAAATATAAATCTTTTTTGATAAGCGGTGGAATGTCTAAAGATGGCATTATACCTTTCTCGCCATATCTAAGCAAATTAAAAGAATTAAAAAGAACTTACAATTTACAATACAATTTCCACATAGGATTTCCGAAAGAACCCCCATTTGAAATAATTGATGTTGCTGATGTAGTAAGTTTTGATTTTTTTTCAGATGAAAATGTAATGCAAGAAGTTTATACAATTAAAAGAACAAAAGATGAAATACTTTCTGCAGTTTTACCACTTCCAGTAAAGAAAGTACCGCACATAACTATTGGTATTTTGTGTGGTAAAATTACACATGAGGAAAAAAGCATAGAAATATTAAAAGATTACTTCGATACAATCGTTCTAAATATTCTTATTCCAACAAAAAACACGGCATACAAAGATTGTAATCCACCATCTGTTGATGAAGTTGCTAAGATATTTAATCTTGCAAAAAAACATTTTAAAAGTGTAATACTTGGTTGTATGCATCCTCATGGAAAGTATAGAAAAGAACTTTTAGAAAAAATTAGCCCAGATGTATTTGTAAATTCTGCAAGTAAGAATTACGATTTTAAAGGCTGTTGCTCGTTTTTGTAAAAATAAACAAAGGAGGATACAAAATGAATATAGTAGGAGTAGACCTTGGTGGAACATACGTAAAAATTGGGTTGGTTGATTCCACAAATGGGAAAATATTAAAAAAATCTTCTATTGAAACGAAAGTTGAACTTGGTGGACAAGAAGTTGTTAAAAGGATTGCGAATGCAATATTAGAACTTACTGAAGGGACCGATTATCACGCAGTAGGTATCGGCTCTCCAGGTTCAATAGACAAAAAAAACGGAATTGTTAGATTCTCTCCTAATTTTCCAGATTGGCATAATTTTCCTTTAGGTTCACTTCTATCAGAACTTTTGGGTAAAAACGTATACGTTGAAAACGATGCAAATTCATTTGCGTTAGGAGAAAAATGGTTCGGTGCAGGAATAGGAAAAAATCATATTGTTGCATTAACACTTGGAACCGGTGTTGGTGGTGGAGTAATTTCACATGGAACTTTAATTACAGGTTCTACCGGAATAGGTGCAGAATTAGGCCACGTTATTATAAATCCAAATGGACCACTTTGTGGTTGTGGAAACTATGGATGTCTTGAGGCATACGCTTCTGCAACTGCAATCGTAAGGATGACAACAGAGAGGAAGAAAAAATTTCCAGATTCAATAATATTTAAAAATGAAAAAGTTACAGCTAAAGCAGTTTTTGACGCAGCACGAGACGGTGATAGACTTGCTTTAATGTTAAGAGATGAAGTTGTTGAAGCACTTGCTATTGGTATAACAGGATTTGTTCATATCTTTAACCCTGAAGTAGTCATTATTGGTGGTGGTGTTTCAAGGGCTGGAGATATCTTGTTCGAACCACTTAGAAAAAGAGTTAATGAACTTGTAATGCCAACCTTTAAAGATACATTTGAAATAATTCAAAGCCCATTGGTTGAAAACGCGGGCATATTGGGGGCTGCTTCTATTGTTCTCCAAAGAGAAAATTGACGTTTTTTGCATTGGAAAAACTAATCTCGATATCTTTTATTACATTGACAAAATTCAAATTGAAGAAAATCATGTAGCAAATAACTTTGCATATTTTCCTGGTGGAAAAGCCACGAATGTTGCAATTAATCTTGCAAATTTAGGTCTCAAAGTCACTTTAATCTCTGCAATTGCTGATGATATTTTCGGAAGATATATAAAAGAAAAATTAGAAAATATTTTAATATTCAAACCACAAATAATCAAAAATGAAAATACCGCTTTGACCAGCATCGTTGTAGAAGATTCTGGAGCAAATACTATGTTTCACAATCTGGGTGCAAACCAGTTTTTATCACCTCAAGCAATACCTGATAATATGAATTTTGCATTTATACAAACTGGTATTCCACAAGAAACTTTAATTAAATCTTTACAATCATCAAAAACTGCTTTTATTGAACTTTCTGAAACTTCACAATTTGAAATATTAAAAAATTTTTCTGTTGAATATGTGTCTTTGAACAAAAATGAACTAATAAAAATATTCAAGGAAGAAAATATTGAAAAAAATCTTGCAAAGTTATCACACTTTGCAAAAAATATAGTACTAAAAATGGGAAAAGAAGGAATAATTTATGCAGGCGATACAATAATAAGAAAAAAGGCAAAAAATGTGAAAGTTATAAACACAGCAGGTGCTGGCGATGCAGTATCGGCTGCATTTATATATGGTACTATAAACAATTGGGAAATTGAAAAAACTTTGGATTTTTGTATCGAATTTGCAAGTGAAAAAATTCAGAGTATTTTCTCAACATAGGGGGTGTATTTTTGAATAACAAAATTTTAGAAAAGAGAAAACTTGCATATGGTGTCCACGAATTTTGGATAGAAAATCCTATAGTTTCAAAAAATGCAAAAGCTGGGCAATTTGTTATATTCAGATTATATGAAAATGGCGAAAGAATCCCTTTAACAATTTCTGCCGTAAATAAAGACTCATTTAGAGTAATAGTTAAAGCAATTGGAAAAAGCACATATGAACTTTGTCGATTAAATAAAGGAGACTTTATTTTAGATGTTGTAGGACCTCTTGGAATGCCAAGTGAAGTTAAATATTACGGTAATGCTTTAGTAATTGGAGGAGGAGTTGGAATTGCAGCAATTGCTCCTATTGTCAAAGAACTTATAAAAGAAAAAAACAATGTTGACGTAATTCTCGGGGGTCGTAGTAAAGAATACATTATTCTCGAAAATGAGTTTAAAAATGCAGACAATTTATTCATAGTAACAGATGATGGCAGCTTTGGAGAAAAAGCATACCCCCACCAATTTATGGAAAAACTATTGAAAGAAAAAAAATATGATATTATATGGGCTATAGGTCCTTCAAAAATGATGAAAGCTTGTTCTGAAGTTGCAAAAAAGTATGACATAAAAATTTGGGTTTCATTAAATTCAATAATGGTAGATGGTACAGGCATGTGCGGTGGTTGTCGGGTGAGAATTGGAAGCGAATTAAAATACACTTGCGTTGATGGTCCAGAATTTGACGGACGACTTGTTGATTGGGAAAGTTTTGAAAAAAGACTAAATCAATACAGGGAAGAAGAAAGGATAGCACTTTCAAGATATATACAGGAAGTTGGTGAACCAACATGGCTGTAAAGCAAAGAATAGAGACAATTGAAAGGAACCCAAATGAAAGAAATAAAGATTTTAATGAAGTTAATCTTGGATATACTGAAGAACTTGCAGTTGAAGAAGCAAAAAGATGCCTTCAATGTCCAAATCCTACCTGTGTACAAGGTTGTCCTGTAGGAATTGATATCCCAGGTTTTATCAAAAAAATTGCCGAAAAAGATTTTGAAGGTTCCTACAAAGTACTAAAAAAGTATAATAGTCTCCCGGCAATATGTGGCAGAGTTTGCCCTCAAGAAATTCAATGCGAGGGAAGCTGTGTTTTAAATAAAGTTGGTCAGCCAATATCAATAGGCGCATTGGAACGTTTCATTGCCGATTGGGCTATTAATAACAATATTGAAGAAAATATAATTCCTGAAAAAAGAATTAATAAAAAGATTGCGATAATAGGTGCTGGACCTGCTGGTTTAACAACAGCCTCAGAACTTTCAAAAGCTGGTTTTTCAGTAGACATGTATGAAGTTTTTCATGACGTTGGTGGTGTTTTAATTTATGGAATCCCAGAATTTAGACTTCCAAAAAGTATTGTAAAAAAAGAAGTTCAACTCTTGAAAAAACTAGGGGTAAATATATTTACAAATATTCCTGTTGGCCTTGCAATTCACCCAAAAGAATTGTTAGAAAAATACGATGCATTATTTATAGGTGTAGGTGCTGGAACTCCAAAATTTATGGATATTGAAGGAACAGAACTCAATGGAGTGTATTCAGCAAATGAATTTCTAACAAGAATAAATTTAATGAAAGCCTATAAATTCCCACAAAGTGATACTCCGGTAAAGATTGGTAAAAAAATAGTAGTAATTGGCGGTGGAAACACCGCAATGGATGCAGCAAGAAGTGCATTAAGATTGGGAGCAGATGTTACAATAGTATATAGAAGAAGTGAAAATGAAATGCCTGCAAGGAAAGAAGAAATTAAACATGCAAAAGAAGAAAGTATTAAATTTCAAACTCTAACTCAACCTGTAAGATACATTGGAGATGAAAATGGAAATTTAATTGGTATTGAATGTATAAAAATGGAACTTGGCGAGCCCGATGAAAGTGGTAGAAGAAAGCCTATTCCTATTCCAAACAGCAATTTTATCATTGAAGCATCTGTGGCCATCGAAGCAATTGGTACGAATCCAAACAAACTTTTGTTATCTCAATTTGATGGACTTGAGTTAAATAAATGGGGATATATTAAAGCAGATGAGTTTGGAAGAACCTCTATTAAAAAAGTATTTGCAGGTGGAGACATAGTAACAGGTTCTGCAACTGTAATTCTTGCTATGGGTGCTGGAAAAAAAGCTGCAAGTGCAATAAAACAAGCTTTATATTAAACTTTAAAAAGTTTTTTCTAATATAATCGATATATAAAAGCCCGTTTCTAGTTACTAGAAACGGGTTTTACTTTTATTCAAACAACATTTAAACGAAGTTCTTTAAAATAGTCTATATTAAGCTTTTTTTCTTTTTTTAAAACAATAATAAGTAAGAATCAAAATATTTCTTAGCTTAACATTTTAGTAACAAAAAGGTATAATAATTATTGTGAATTTATACACATCTTTTTATATTAAAATTATAAACTTAATAAATTTGTATATTATTGACAAAAAAGGAGGGAAAAGCGTTGAAAATCATTGACCTTTCAGAAATAAGTAATTTGATTAAAGAAGGTTCAACAATAATGATTGGTGGATTTTTGGGGGTTGGAACACCTGAAAAGATCATTGACGAAATCATTAAAAACAAAATTAAAAATCTAACAGTGATTGCAAACGATACGGCTTTTGAAGATAAGGGAATAGGAAAACTTGTAAGAAATAAACTCTGTAAAAAAGTAATAGTCTCACACATAGGAACAAATCCAGAAACCCAAAGACAAATGATTGAAGGAACATTACAAGTAGAACTTGTACCTCAAGGAACTCTTGCTGAAAGAATTCGTGCAGGCAGTGTTGGCTTAGGTGGAATTTTAACACCAACAGGAGTTGGAACAATTGTTGAAGAGGGAAAACAAATTATTGAAATTGAAGGAAAAAAGTACTTATTAGAACTACCACTTAGGGCTGACATTGCATTAATAAAGGCCAAAAAAGCTGATTATCTTGGAAACCTCGTCTTCAATTTAACGGCGGAAAATTTTAACCCCTTGATGGCACTTTCAGCTGACACAGTAATTGTAGAAGTAGAAGAAATTGTACCAACAGGAAGTCTTTCACCAAATGAAATAAAAATTCCCGGAGTTATAGTTGATTACATTGTGGGGGTGGAAAAATGAACCCAAAAGAAAAAATTGCAATAAGAGTTGCTAAAGAGTTGAAAGAAGGACAGCTTGTAAATTTAGGAATAGGTCTTCCAACGTTAGTTGCAAATTACATACCTGAAAATGTACATGTATTTTTTCAAAGTGAAAATGGTATTGTAGGAATGGGGCCTGCACCTGAAGAGGGTTTTGAAAATAAAGATCTTACAAATGCTGGTGGACAATTTGTTACTGCACTCCCTGGTGCAATGACTTTTGACAGTGCATTTTCATTTGCTCTAATTAGAGGTGGACACCTAGATGTAACTGTACTTGGTGGATTACAAGTTGACGAAGAAGGGCATCTTGCAAATTGGATGATTCCTGGAAAGATGATCCCAGGCATGGGTGGTGCTATGGATCTTGTAACCGGGGCAAAAAAAGTGATCGTTGCCATGACACATACTGCAAAAGGAACACCTAAAATAGTTAAAAAATGCTCCTTACCATTAACATCAATCCGCAGAGTTGATTTAATAGTTACTGAACTAGCAGTTATACAACCAACGGATGAAGGTTTGTTACTAAAGGAAATAGCCAAAGAAACTACTTTAGACGAAGTTTTAAGTCTAACTGAAGCAAAATTAATAATCTCTGATGATTTAAAAACATTTTAAATAAAAAGAAGGGGTGGAGGGATATGGTATACATAATAGGTGCAAAAAGAACAGCAATAGGGACATTTGCAGGGAGTTTAAAAGACATACCAGCTCCCAAACTTGGTGCAATTGCTGCAAAGGCAGCTATAAAGCAAGCTGGTATTGAACCATCTGATATTGACGAAACTATAATTGGCTCTATTCTTACAGCTGGGCAAGGCATGGGACCTGGAAGACAAGTTGGAATTTATTCAGGTATTCCAGTTGAAAAACCTGGATTTACTGTAAATATGCTTTGTGGCAGTGGAATGAAAGCAACAATGTTAGGTGCTGTTGACATTATGCAAAAGGAAGCAGAAGTCGTTTTGACAGGTGGTATAGAAAACATGTCAGCATCACCTTATCTTCTACCTGCTAAAGCAAGATATGGTCTTAAATTTGGAAATTTTGAAATGATTGATCACATGATATTAGATGGTCTAACAGATGTATTTAATAACGTACACATGGGAATAACAGCAGAAAATCTTGCAGAAAAATACAATATAACTAGAGAAGAACAAGACAAATTTGCATATGAAAGTCAAATGAAAGCAAAAGCAGCAATAGAAAGTGGAAGATTTAAAGATGAAATAGAAAAAGTAGAAATTGAGACAAAAAAAGGAACAATAATATTTGATACAGATGAGCATCCAAGATTCGACGTGACATTAGAAAAGCTTGCCAAACTAAAACCAGCATTCAAAAAAGATGGAACGGTAACGGCCGGAAATGCAAGTGGAATAAACGATGGAGGAAGTGCGATACTGCTTGCAAGCGAAAAATACATAGAAAAGAAAGGATTAAAACCTCTGGCAAGGATAGTAGCATGGGCACAAGCAGGAGTAGATCCAATGGAAATGGGCCTTGGTCCGGTACCAGCAACAGAGAAGGTATTACAAAAGGCAGGAATGAAAATGGAAGACATAGAATTGATAGAACTAAACGAAGCATTTGCAGCACAAAGTTTGGCAGTAATAAAGGAATGGAGTAAAAGATTTGGAGTAAGCGAGGAATGGATAAAAGAAAGGACAAATGTAAATGGAGGAGCAATAGCACTAGGACATCCAATAGGGGCAAGTGGTAATAGGATAATAGTAACGTTGCTTTATGAGATGAAGAAGAGGAATTTAAAATATGGACTTGCAACATTATGCATCGGTGGAGGTATGGGGACCGCTGTTATTATTGAAAATATTCAATAAAAATTAAATATGAATCTTTATCCCCAAGCAAAATTTGCTTGGGGTTTTTTTATTGTTTGACAAATTTCTACTGTAATATTATAATATTACAGTAGAAGGAGGTAAAATATGTGGTTTACTATAAACTTTTCTTCACACAAACCTGTATATAAGCAAATTATAGAAAACATAAAACTACAAATCATGAATAAAAAATTAAAAAAAGGAAATTTTTTACCATCTATTAGAAAAATGGCTGAAATGTTAGATGTAAATTTAAACACAGTTTCAAGAGCATACAGAGAACTTGTAAGTGAAGGGATAATAGAGCCAATAAGAGGAGAAGGGTATGTAGTAAAAAAAGACATATTAGACAATTTTAATGAAGAACTTATCAATGAATTAACAATCATAGTAAAAAAGTGTATTAATGCAGGAATGAAAATTGATGATATTTGTAACATAATAAAATCAGCGGGAGGGAAAACCAATGATACTACAAGTAGTAAATCTTAAAAAATATTATAAATCAAAAAAAGCAGTAGATGGAATTTCTTTCAAAGTGGACAAGGGAGAAATTTTTGCACTTCTTGGCCCCAATGGTGCAGGAAAAACTACAACTCTAAAATGCATAATTGGTTTAAGAAAAAAAGATGATGGCCAAATAGAACTAAACGGAAACTTTACATATCTTCCTGAAAAAAAAGAACTGTATAAATCTTTAACAATAAAAAAGATGTTTGAAGTAACTCAAGAATTATCCAAACATTTTAACATTGAAAAGGCATTTGATTATTTAAAAGAATTCAATATTGAAAAAGATGAAAAAATAGCAAATCTTTCACATGGAATGACAACACTGGTATATCTCTCAATAATTCTTTCTGAAGATGTTGATATTTACTTTTTAGATGAACCAACGTGGGGTCTTGACCCTCTAATGCAAAAAAAGGTAATTGTATCCATAAGAAGATTAGCTTTTGATGGAAAAACAGTATTTTATACAAGTCATATCCTTTCTGAAGTAGAAAAAATTGCCGATAAAGTTGCAATTATGAGCAAAGGACATATAGTAGAAATGGGATATTTGGATGAAATAAAAGAAAAATACGTTCTCTGTTCAACAAAAGAACACATCCAAGGATATTTGTATAAAAAAACAAATGATGAAAATATTTATCTATGTAAAAAAGAAGAAGCAAAGGGCGATATTCAACCTGCAAATTTTGAAACTATCTTTGAAGCACTTGTCAAAGGAGGAGATAATATATGAAAAGAGAATGGCTACAAATGAAAGTTAGAGTCATTAGCCTTTTTATTTTATTTACAATTCTTTTCTTTTCACTTGCACCATTTCAAAACTTTACAATAAACATATTAAATGAAAATTCGGAAGCTATTAAAAAATTTGTTGGAGAAAATTTTGTTGAAAAATTAAAAAACTGGGATTACTATATACTCTCCCAATGGTTTGGAAAAAACTTTGGCCAATTTGTTCCAATACTAGCTATAATAATTGCGTTTCCACTTTTTTCAAGAGAATATGAAAATGAAACAATAACATTTTTATTATCACGGCAAAATAGAAAAACTATCTTTCTTCAAAAAACTTTATTAAGTATTTTTGTACTCTTTATTTTAATTACCTACTTTTCTTACTTGCCATACATTTATTCTTTGATAATCTCAAAAGAGTTATCAATTCTTACTGTTTCAAAATTTTATATTCACTCTCTCATTGGTTCATTTTTTTGGTTTTCAATTGTACTTGTATTCACGACATACTTTACCGACCAAGTAAAATCAATTCTTTCTTCTGCAGTATTATTGGGTTTAACAACCACACTAGGGCTACTAAAACCTCTTAAATTTTTTAATACATATAGATATATTCTTGGATATTCAATCTTTGAAAAAGGAAAGGTTGATCTCACATATACAATTGTACTTACTATACTAAGTTTTATCTTTGTCTACTTTTCATATCTAATCTTTAAAGAAAAGGAGGTTTAAATATGAAAAAAGTTATTTTTGTATTACTTGTTGTTTCAATAACTATTTTTCCTATAGAATACCAATTAGTAGCCCAATCATATTTTGAAGGTTTAATTTCCAAAAATTTTGAAAAATGCTATGAGCTTTCCTCAGATATCTTGAAAAAACATCTTCCAGTCGCTAAATTAAAAGAAATATGGGAAGGTATTGAACAAACCTATGGCCCATTTTCAAACATTATTAAAATCACTCCAATTGAAAAAAGTCCATATGTGATTTATATATACACAACAAAATTTCAAAAAGGAGCACTAAATATCTCAATAACTGTAAATAAAGAAGGAAAAATAGACGGCTTATTTTTTAACATTGCACAAAACCTTGAGTACAAAACACCAGACTATGTAAATAATGATAACTTTACTGAAAAAGATATTAAAGTAGGAGATTTACCTGGAAAACTAACAATTCCAAAAAACTCAGCTGATGTTGCTGTAATTTTAATACATGGATCAGGTCCAAATGATATGGATGAAACAATTGGCCCAAATAAAATTTTTAAAGATATTGCTTATGGACTTTCAAGCAATAATATAGCTGTATTAAGATATGATAAAAGGACTTTTCATCCAGAGCTTCTAAAAGACCCAAACAATATAACTGTAAAAGAGGAAGTAATAGATGATGTAGAAAATGCCGTTAAACTTTTAAAAAAAGAAGGATATAAAAAAATATATCTTTTAGGTCACAGCCTTGGAGCATATCTTGCTCCATACATAGCCTACAAAAATCAAAATATATATGGGTTAATTCTTCTTGCACCTCCTGCAAGAAATATAGAAGAAATAACACTAGATCAATTAGAATTTCTTGAAAAACTTTACTCTGGAAAAAATAAAGAAGAAATAAAAAAAGCAAAAGAAGGGGTTAAAAAAATAATAAACAACAAAGCAAGCAAAAATGAAATATTCCTTGGTGCACCAGCAAGTTATTGGTATGATCTTAGAAATTACAATCCTTTAAAATATATAAAACAATTAAAAATTCCAGTACTAATGCTTTTTGGAGAAAATGACTATCAAGTTCCTACAAAAGAATTAGAAATTTTCAAAAAAGAACTTTCAGAAAAGAAAAATATTAAAATTAAAATGTATTCTAATCTGACACATATTTTTACTCCAGGTGAAAAATCTCCATATTCATATTATATTGAAAATCATGTTAGTAAAAATGTAATCGAGGATATCGTATCATTTATAGAAGGGAGGAATTAAAATGATAATAACTACAACAGAAAATATACCAGATTATGAAATTGTTGAAATATTAGGAATTGTAATGGGAAATATAGTTCAATCAAAACATTTAGGAAAAGACATCGCTGCCGCATTTAAAACCCTTGCTGGTGGAGAAATTAAAGCATATACAGAAATGATGACAGAAGCAAGAAACAAAGCAATAGAAAGAATGATAGACGAAGCAGAAAAAATAGGAGCAGATGCTGTGGTAAATGTAAGATTTTCAAGTTCTTCAGTAATGAGTGGTGCCGCAGAAATGCTTGCTTACGGAACCGCTGTAAAGATTAAAAAGTCAAATGAATAACAAACTTATGTAACAATTGCTATAATTTTTAGTAAATTTTAAATTACAACCAAGAATGCCTCTATTTATAGGCATTCTTGATTTTTATTATCTATATTATCACTCTTGACAAAAGACTGCTAATATCATATAATATGTATCGGGAGGTGAAAGATATGGCAAATAAAAAAGAATATGTCGTAGGTATAGACCTGGGGACAACAAATAGTGTTATTGCTTGGATGAAACCAGACTCTTCAGTTGAAGTTATACCAAATGCTGAAGGTGCAAGAACAACTCCATCAATAGTTGCATTCAGTAAAACCGGTGAAATCCTTGTAGGTGAACCCGCAAAAAGGCAACTCATATTAAATTCTGAAAGAACTATTAAATCAATAAAAAGAAAAATGGGAACCGATTATAAAGTAAAAATCGATGACAAAGATTATACTCCACAAGAAATCAGTGCATTTATACTAAAGAAGCTAAAAAGAGACGCAGAAGAATACTTGGGTGGAGAAGTTAAAAAAGCTGTCATCACATGTCCTGCATATTTCAATGATGCTCAAAGACAGGCAACAAAAGAAGCTGGTATAATCGCTGGTTTTGAAGTCTTAAGAATTATAAATGAACCAACTGCAGCAGCACTTGCATACGGTCTTGACAAAAAAGGAAAAGAAGAAAAAGTTCTCGTATACGACTTAGGTGGAGGTACATTTGACGTTTCAATACTTGAAATTGGAGATGGAGTCATTCAAGTTGTTGCAACTTCCGGTAATAACCACCTTGGTGGTGACGATTTTGACCAAAGAATAATCGATTGGCTTGCAGAAGAATTTAAAAAACAACACGGTGTCGATTTAAGAGAGGATAAGCAAGCTCTTCAAAGATTGAGAGATGCTGCTGAAAAAGCGAAGATTGAACTTTCAAGCAAACTTGAAACTGATATAAGCTTGCCATACATAACAGCTACAGCAGAAGGTCCATTGCATCTTGAAATGAGACTAACACGTTCAATGTTTGAATCCTTAACAAGGGATCTTGTTGAAATGACAAGGAAGCCTGTTGAACAAGCACTTTCAGATGCTAAATTAAAACCAGAAGATATCGATGAAATAATCCTTGTAGGTGGTATGACAAGAGTTCCAATGGTTCAAAAATTCATCAAAGAAATATTTGGTAAAGATCCTAACAGAGGAGTCAATCCAGACGAAGCAGTAGCAGTTGGTGCAGCAATTCAAGCAGCTATTCTTGCAGGGGAAGAAGGAGCACAAGGAAAAGATATCGTATTAGTTGACGTCACACCATTAACACTTGGTATTGAAGTAAAAGGTGGTTTGTTTGAACCAATTATCCCAAGAAACTCAACTATACCAATTAAAAAGAGTAAAGTCTTTACAACAGCAGAAGACGGTCAAACAGAAGTAGAAGTAAGAGTATACCAAGGCGAAAGACCAATTGCAGCAGATAACATTTTACTTGGAAGCTTTAGACTTGTAGGAATTCCACCTGCACCAAGAGGTGTCCCACAAATTGAAGTCACATTCGATATTGATAGCGATGGAATTGTTCACGTCTCGGCAAAAGACCTTGGCACAGGAAAAGAGCAATCGATGGTTGTATCCGGTAGGCATCAATTAAGCGAAGATGATATCAACAAGATCATTGAAGATGCTAAGAAATTTGAAGAACAAGATAAGAGAAGAAAAGAAGAAGTAGAACTTAAAAACAAAGCTGATGACCTTGCATACTACATAGAAAAATCACTAAAAGAATATGGTGACAAAATCCCAGCAGATGAAAAAGACAAACTCGAAAACCTAGTTAAAGATTTAAGAGATGCTATAAACAAAAATGACATACCAAGAATAAAGATGTTGTTTGATGAACTTGACAGAGAAAAAACAAAAATTGGAGAGTACATATACAAGCAAAATCAACAAGGTGGAAATCAACAGGCTGAAAATCAATAATAAAAAATATAAAGGGAGGTGAGAGTATGTTAGCAAGAAGAAATTACTTTGACCCATTTGTAGAACTTCAAAAAGAAATTGACAGATTATTTGAAGACTTTGTAAGACCATCAAGATTTGATACCACTCACTTCCCAAAAGTAGATGTTTATGAAACCGACAAAGAAGTGGTTATTGAAGCAGAACTTCCAGGTCTTAAAAAAGATGACGTTAAAATAACAATTGAAGATAACGTTCTTACAATCAAAGGAGAAAGGAAATTCAATCGCGAAGACAAAGGAAAGAATTACAAAATTATCGAAAGAGTAGAAGGATACTTCGAAAGGTCATTTGGACTTCCAGAATATGTTGACGTAGAAAAAATCAAAGCAAAATTCAACGATGGAGTTCTGACAATTGAACTTCCAAAGAAAGAAACAAAAGACAAAAAAGTTATTGATATACAAGTTGAATAATAAAAGAAGGCTCCGAAAATTCGGAGCCTTCTTATTTTTTCACATAGTTATTTAAAATTGCATCCTCATGATTTCCTTATACGCATCAACAATCTTATTTCTAACCTCGACTGTAAGTCTCAATGAAACTGATGCTTTTTCTGCTTCTACAATAACTTCGTGGATATTGCTAATTTTTCCAGTTGCAAAATCATCTGCCATCTGTTCCGCTTTTTTTTGCTGTTCATTTACGCTCTTTAGAGCATCATTAAGTATTTTCGTAAAATCCGTATTTTGTTTTTTCACGTTTGAAGGTTTTAGGTTTCCGTAATTTCCTACACCGTTTATCTTATCTATCACACAAATCACCTCCCAATTTGGAGAGCACTATTTATCATAGCTTTTGTAGTGTTAAATGCAGTAACGTTTGCTTCATATGCTCTTTGAGCATTAATCATATCCACCATTTCCCTTACAACATTTACATTTGGAAGTTTAACATAACCATTTTCATCAGCATCTGGATGTGTTGGATCATAAACTATTCTAAATGGAGATTTATCCTCGTAAATTTTTTTCACAACTACTCCACCATTTTCCAATCTACCATTGATATTTCTCAAAAGTTCCTGGAACACTGGTACCTTTCTTCTATATGGCTCACCATTTTCAGTTCTTGTTGTTTCTGAATTTGCTAAATTATTTGAAATAACATCTATTCTGAGTCTTTGAGCTGACATTCCTGTCGCAGAAATCGTCATTATATTAAATTCATTCATATTTTACCTCCTTACCTAATATTCCTTATAACTGTGTTGTATCTATCAATATTAGCGCTCATAAGCCTGGACAAAGTTTGATATCTAAGTGCATTTTTTACCATTTCTACCATTTCAATATCAATATCTACGTTATTACCATCGTTAGTTAATGAAGTGTTTTTTTGAGTCTTAATAATAGGGTTTACAACTTTTGGAGTTCTTTCTATATGTTTTCCTGAAGTTGTTTTCAAACTCAACTTCATTTTTGATTCATTTAACAATTCTTCAAAAACAATATACTTTCTTTTGTAATTTGGGGTCTCAGCATTGGCAATATTTTGAGAGTGTATTTCCTGCCTTTTAAGTGCAACATCCATTGCCGCTTTCAAAGTTGAAAAATTTGAATTGAACATGTCTTTACCCCCTTTTCATAGTTATTTTTCTACGTGTCTATAAAAATTCCTAAAATATTTTTCAGGAATTATTGATAATATCAAAGCAAACATAGTTAAAACTACACCAAAAATCTGTAACATATCAAGCCTTTCAGAAAGTAAAATAATTGAAAAAATAGTTGCAAATACAGGCTCACCTACAAAAATCAGTGCAGAAGTATTGCTTCCAACCACTTTTTGATACTTTGCCTGTGCTATTAACGCATAAATCGTAGCAAAAATCGCCGTAAATAAAGCTACACTAAATATTTTAACATCTGTTTTCCATGATTGATTCAAACCAAAGAGTGAATTTAATACTGCAACCATTAAAAACTGAGAGGTAAGTAAATCTTTTTCGGGGCTTTTTTTAGAAAATTCTGTAACCAAAACAACATGTAACGCGTAAAGAATTGCACAAAAAAACGTTAAAATATCCCCAAAATTTATACTATCAACACCTCCAGAAAGAAGATACTCACCTATCATAGCAATTAAAAAGGAAAATATTTGTACCTTATTTGGTTTTTCTTTTTCAATAAAATAGGAAAAAATAGGAATTAATACTATATAAAAAGCAGTAATAAAACCACTTTTAGAAGATGTTGTTAGTGTGAGTCCCCACGTCTGGGCGGCGTATGATACTCCAAGTACTACTCCTAATATTAAACCATATTTATTGCCTTTTCCAAAAACAAAAAATGAAAGAAGTGTTGCAATCCAAAATCTTATAGCATTGTAAGCAAAAGGAGAAATATCAACTAAAACCATCTTTTGGATGGGGAAGGTTAATCCCCAAATTAATGTAACTAACAACAAATTTACAATAGCAACTATCTTCATAAATCTCCCCCCAGTTCAAAAATTGATATTTTATCCTCATTAATTTTTTCATTAATAGCAATTAAATTATAACTTGTTTCTTTCAATTCCTGCTCGTTTTCAGGAATAAGCAAAGTAGTTAAATGACCACCATAAACACAACCAGTATCTATATTTATATCCACTATTTTACCATTTATCTTTAAAAAAGAGATTTTGCTATCATATGTCGGAGTATGACCATGAACAAGCACATAACCTTCAATTGGCTCAACTATTCTATACCAAATATTGCTTTCAGAAAGTGGAATTTGATTTTCTTGTAAAAATGAACTATAGTCACCTTTCCATCTAATTGCCTCATCTAAAGGATAATTTGAAGGTAAATTTGCATGGGAAAATAAGAATCTAACCTTTCCATATAAAGTTTCAACATGTAAAAATTTGAGTCTCTCAAAAAAGAAAAAGTACTCTTTAATCTTTTCTATGCTCGAAAATGATTTTAAAGTGTAAAAGCCTCCGTTATTTTCAGACAACCAACTAGACCTACCTGTCTTTATATATCTAATCATCATATCCTCATGATTTCCCAGCAAACAAACTTTAGGCCTAATTTCAATAACTTTATCAACAACCTCTTTTGAACTAGGACCTCTATCAATATAGTCTCCCAAAAATATATACCTTATTTTAAATTTTCCGAAGTTTTTATTAATATAATCCAATAACAACTGAAATTCATAGAAACAACCGTGTATATCAGAAAAAACTGCTATCATAATTTATCACCAAAAAAATTATATAATAGATATATAAAATAATCAAAAGGTGGTGAAAAAGATGTTGGTAAAATTTGTCGGAAGCATAAAATATTTACTCGGTAAAAGTAGTATAGAAGTTGATTTTAAAGGCCAAAATGATTTAAATTATTTATTCAAGAAAATAAGTAAAAAGCTCAACAAAGAAGTTCTAATAAAAATAGACAAGGAAAATAAAAAAACTTTTTTGATAATAAATGATACACAACCGATAAAACTTTCTGTTGTAATACTGAATAATGGTGAAAATATATTGAGAAAAAACAAAATAGAAAATGGCGAATTAGCAATTATATTACCGGTAGGTGGTGGATAATGCTTGATATTTCAAGACATAAAAAATTAATAGGCGGACTAAATCTTAAAAATATAAAAATATTAGTAGCAGGTGCTGGAGGATTGGGATCTACCGTCCTTAATAATCTTGTAAGAATAGGCTTTGAAAACATAATTATTTATGATCCTAAAATAATAGATCCTCCAGACCTAAACAGACAAATTCTTTATAACCAAGAAGATCTATATGAAAACAAAGCAATTATAGCATTGAGAAAGCTTAAAAAAATAAATCCAAATTGCAATATTAAAGCAATAGATAAAGCTCTTCCCACCTACTTTAACGAAAAGGTAGATATTGCTTTTGATTGTATGGACAATATTGAGGGACGATTAGTTTTAGAAAAAATCTGCCAAAAGCTACAAATACCAATGATACATGGAGCTGTCCAAGAATTTTCTGGGCAGGTTACGGTAATAATACCTCAAGTTACAAAATCTCTTTTAGACATATACGAAGGATTTGACATTCCAAAAACTCCACAGGTATTTCCTTCAACAGTTCTTGTTACTGCATCAATTCAAGTTTCTGAAGCTATTAAAATTCTTAAAGGTGATTTTAAAAATGCACTGGTTAATAAAATTCTCTTTTTTAATCTGTTATATAACGACTTTGAAATTCTACAACTAAATTAAAAGTGTGTTAGAATAGATAATATAAAGGAGGTTGTTAACTTTGGGATACGGAAAACTCATCTTTATGCTTGGTAATTTATTTACAATTCAAAGGTGGAACAACAAACCAGCAATTGTAAAATTTTCCGAAGCTGATAATGCCTACACTACGTTGCTAATATCATTTGCATTAAGAGATTACTATAAATTAGATATTGAGCCTTCTTTAAAATGGAGACTGAATAGGATACTTCCTAAGCTCGTACTCTCAGACGTTTCCCTTGAATTAAAAGAAAGAATTGAAAGATTATCACCGGATGTCTGGGAAAAAGTAAGAGAAAAAGCTTTCATAGAACTGTATAATATAGTTGACAAAAGTTCTATAACAAATATAACTTCAGAAAAGTTTGATCCAATCGACAAATTTTCTGATATCTCAACAAGTCTTTTTGAAGCAAAGGTCAACGGAAAAGTTTTCGATTTTAACAAGCCAATAAAGGAACTCGAAGAAAAGCTACAACCATATTTAAAGGATTTCTCTGAAGTTTCAGATATACCTAAATTAATATTTTCAATAGCTTTAAACATGATTTCAATGACACGGTGGAATAGAATGTACAGAAACATAAAATCTACAGTTGCAGGTCATTCTTTTGTGGTTACAACAATTGCTTATATCATCTCTGTACAACTTGGCCTTAGTAAAGATGAAAAAGAAGAGATAATAAAAAAGGCACTTCTTCATGACCTTCCTGAAGCTTTTACAGGAGATGTAATAACTCCTACAAAAAAGAAAACCCCAGAACTTGATTCTCTTGTATCATTAGTTGAAAAACAAATGTTTAATGAATGGGTTAAAGAAAATAAACCACTTAGTCACTTAGAAAAATATGAAGATTTTGCAGCTGATCCATTTTCAGGAGATACTGGGAAAATAGTAAGGACAGCCGATCTTTTTGCTGCATTGCTTGAATGTGCTCTTGAAATTTTTTCTGGAAATAAGGAAAAGTTATTCCAAAGTGTATTTTTCGACTTAAAAAAGACTCTGAAAAAATTTAAAGAAATTGATCTCGGTCAATGGATTGACGAAATCGAAGAAATAGTTTTTTAGTTAGGGGGGAGCTCTCTTGTTTAATTTAAAAATCTTTAAATCTGGAATTGTTTTTTACATTGATAAATATGAAAAATTAGACACATTATTTAAAGAGATTGACAATAAAATGCATGATATAAGACAGTTTTTTGATGATAGCGAAAAAATAATGATCAAAATTGAAAATTTTAAGGAAAAAATTAATGATATTCCTAAAATAATTGAAAAATTTGAAAGTTATAATCTAAAAGTTAAAGGAATATTGACTGAACATTATGATGAAAAAGAAACTCCAATAAAAAGAGAAGAAGATAAAGAAACAACTCTAATTATAATTAAAAATATAAGATCAGGTCAAAAACTAAATCACACAGGCCATCTAATAATTGTAGGTAACGTACATTCTGGATCTGAAATAATTGCAAATGGCTCTATTGTAATTTTTGGCCAATGTAGTGGAATTGTACGTGCAGGTATTAAGATTAAGCCTTCATATATTCTTGCGCTCTCAATGAACACTCCTCTAGTTCAAATTGGAGAAGTAAAACATCAGGTAAACAATAATTATAAAAATCCAGTCTTTATTTATGAAAAAGGAGGAAAATTATTTTTCGATGAGTTTAAAAAGGAGGAAGAATTGTGAAATTATTCGACAAAAATGAAAGGGTTATAAAAAAATATTGGAAAAAAGTAAATAAAATCAACAAGATAAACCTTGAAAGTAAAAAATTAACTGAATTAATTAATTTCTTGAAAACAATTAAAGAAAATATTACACTTGAAAATATTGACGAATATCTTCCAGAAGTTTTTGCAATAGTAAGAGAAGTATCCAAACGAGTAATTGGATTAAGACCATTTGATGTACAACTTATAGGTGCAATGGTTCTCCATGAGGGGAAAGTTGCAGAAATGAAAACAGGTGAAGGAAAAACTCTAGTTGCAACTATGCCGGTTGTATTAAATGCACTACTTGGAAAAGGAGTTCATCTTGTAACTGTAAATGATTATCTTGCAAAAAGAGACGCTATGTGGATGGGTCCTATATATCTTGCTTTGGGACTTAGAGTCGGCGTCATAAACACACAAAACAAATCATATGAAGTTATTTGGAAAAATGAAGAACTTGCAAAAAAGGCGTTAAATGAAAATTTGAGTATTTGGCCTCAAGGTTTTAATGGAGAATTTCTTGAAGATGAAACCAAAAATAAAGAAGCACTGGAAGCTTATCAGGTTGAATTGAAAGAAATAAGCAGAAAAGAAGCATATGAATGTGATATAACATACGGGACAAATACAGAGTTTGGATTTGATTACTTAAGAGATAATCTTGTAATTGACCTGGAAGATAGAGTTCAAAGAGGACATTTTTATGCGATAGTGGATGAAGTAGATAGCATCCTTATAGACGAGGCAAGAACTCCTTTAATAATAAGTGGTCCATCAAAAACAAAAGCTTCAGATTATATTCGCTTCAATCAAATTGCCAAAAAGCTTGTAAAAGACAAGCATTTTACTATAGACGAGCAGAAAAAATCTGTAATATTAACAGACGAAGGTATTGAATATATCGAAAAACTTTTAAATATAGAAAATCTCTATGACCCTGAACACGTTAATAAAATGTATTTCTTACTAAATGCTTTAAAAGCACATTACCTGTTTAAAAAAGATGTAGATTATATTATACATAACGGCGAGATTGTAATAGTAGATGAATTCACAGGTAGGCTTCTTCCAGGAAGAAGATACAGCGGAGGACTTCACCAAGCTATTGAAGCAAAAGAAGGAGTTAAAATCAAAGAAGAGTCAGTTACTTATGCAACTATAACATATCAGAATTACTTTAGAATGTATGAAAAACTTTCCGGTATGACAGGAACTGCTAAAACAGAGGAAGAAGAATTTAAACAAATATACGGTATGGAAGTAGTTGTTATTCCAACTCACAAACCAATGATCAGAATAGATAAAGACGATTTAATTTACAGAACAGAAGACGAAAAATTTGAGGCAGTCGTAAAAGAAATTAAAAAACGCTATGAAAAAGGACAACCTGTTTTAGTGGGTACAACATCCATTGAAAAAAGTGAAAGATTGAGTAAAATGCTAAGCAAAGAAAAAATACCTCACAACGTTTTAAATGCAAAACATCATGAAAAGGAAGCTCAAATCGTTGCATTAGCTGGCCAAAAAGGTTCAGTTACAATTGCAACTAATATGGCCGGTAGGGGTACAGACATTAAATTAGGCCCCGGTGTAAAGGAGTTAGGCGGGCTACTTATAATCGGAACTGAAAGACATGAAAGTAGAAGAATAGATAACCAACTTAGAGGTAGAGCTGGAAGACAAGGTGACCCAGGTGAATCTATATTCTTCTTGTCCTTAGAAGATGATATTATAAGAATATTTGGTGGAGAAAAACTTGAAAAAATAATGAATCTAGTAAAAATTGAAAAAGGTGAGCCAATATATCATCCTATGCTTACAAAATTAATAGAAAGGGTTCAAAAAAAGGTTGAAAGTATAAATTTTGGAATAAGAAAAAATTTACTTCAAATGGATACTGTTTTGGACACACAAAGAAGTGCAATATATAGTTATAGAGAATATTTACTTTCAGGAAATATCGATGAACACTTCAACGATGCAATAGATGATTTTATTGAAAGAAGACTTGAAGAATTTTGTGAAAAAGGTGTTTGCAATATAGAAGAAATAAAAGAATCTTTAAAAATATTAAATATTAGCCTTGATAAACTGCCTGATACTAGAAGTGAACTAAAAGAATATCTAAAAAATCTTTTAATAGAAAAATTTGAAAATAAAAAGGAAGAATTGGGAGAAGATTTTCCAAAAATTGGAAAGTTCATAGCGTTACGTGTAATAGACGAAAATTGGAGACAGTACCTTGAAGAAGTTGAACACGTAAAAGAAGCGGTAAGCCTTAGAGCGTATGGCCAAAAAGATCCAATCTTGGAATTTAAAAAGGAAACATTTAGAATGTTTGATGAGATGATGGCAAAAATATTTGAACAAACTATAATTTATACGCTAAACATTAGAAAAATAACTGATGAAGCCGAAAAAGAGTCAGAAAACGAGCTGAAAAAAATAAATACCCAACACGATGAATTTACACTTGTAAATAGAAAAGAGAGAAGAGTTGCAGAAAAGAAAGGAAAAAAGAAATTAAAAGTCAAGAGGTGAAATAATGAAAATCCAGGGAATTATTTTCACTACAAATGAAGTACCAAGAAAACTTTATAAATTAAAAAGTGGAAAAGTACGGGAATTAAAAAAATCTGGCCCTGTAATATTAAACCCTGGTGATTATATTGCACTTGCTGAATATTTACTAGAAATTCCTCTTTTTGGTGATGTCTCTGCTATCGAAGAATCGGAAATTGAAGAGGTAGAATTATCAGATGAATTTGAAAACATTTTAAAAAGATTAATTGAATTAAGAAAAAACAAAAATGCTGAAGAAAATTTTTCTTTAGAAGACTTCGTAATTGACGAGGAGAATATTGATAATGTAATAGAAGAAGTAGAAACACTTTTGTCGCTTACTTCAGATAATCTACCCGACGATGAAGAAGCAGCTATAAATCTAATTGAATCAATAGATGATTCAAAAATGATCACAAAAGTAAATTATATAAAAAGCTTTTTCAAAAAATTCCCAAACTCAAAACTTGGCGGAGATCTCATATTGGACACTGCAAAGAAAGTTTATTCCACACTTGGAGATAGATATATAGCAAAACTACTTTGTAAGAAAATAATTTTACATTATTCAGATGATTTAGAATTATGCCACAATGCACTAAATTTATTAGCACTTGTTTACAAAGAAGAAGGAAATGTAATGTGGCTTACTTATTCGGAAATTGCCAAGCATGTTGAGGTGATGTTAAATGAAAACAAATGAGATAAAAAAAGGAGAAAAAATATTTGAGGAAGGTCAAGAGGCAAATTCAGTTTATTTAATAAAGTCTGGCGAAGTAGTAGTAAAATTTGGTCAATTAGAAGAAAAACTCGAAAAAAATGACGTTATTGGAATTGAGTCACTAATTAATGAAAATTATACAGAAAGCGCAATTGCTCATACAGATGTAAAATTAACCGAATTAACTCCCGAAGAGTTTAAAGAATTATATAGTGGCACCGATGTTGAAAAAAAAGCTATTAAATCATTTACTAAAAGGACAATGAAGCTGCTTGGCTGGCTTTAATCGTAATTTTCTAAATTTGATTAACTACCTTAGCAATGTTAAAATTTTAGCGGAGGTGATGATTTTGAAGTCAAATAAAATAGATCACATTGGCATAGCAGTAAAAGATGCCAAAGAAAGATTGAAACTTTACAAAGATTTTCTTGGGCTTGAAGTTAGCGGAGAAGAAGAACTACCAGAAAGAGGATTAAAAGTATACTTTGTAAAAATTGGCGAAACAAGATTCGAATTGCTTGAACCACTTAATGAAAATTCTGAAATTTCATCATTTTTAGAGAAAAAAGGTGAAGGAATTCACCATGTAGCTATTAATGTATCAGGCATTGATGAAGCTGTAGAACTTGCAAAAAATCTTGGTTTTAAACCACTTTCAGATGAACCAAAGAAAGGTGCTGGAGGAACTAAGGTACTGTTCTTACATCCAAAAACAACTGGCGGCGTGTTGTTAGAATTAGTAGAAGGAAATCACTAAAAGGAGGAAAAATGATGGAAGAATTGATAAAAAAACTTAAAGAATTAGAAGAAAAAATTGAATCTGGTGGAGGAGAAAAACAGATTGAAAAGCAACATAAAGCAGGAAAATTAACTGCAAGAGAAAGGATTGCTCTTTTATTTGACGAAGGCACTTTCGAAGAAATTGATAAATTTGTAAAACATAGGAACACTAATTTTGGACTTGATAAAAAAGAATTACCCGCAGATGGAGTAATTGTTGGAATTGGAAAAATTAATGGAAGACCTGTCGCAGCATTCTCACAGGATTTCACAGTAATGGGTGGCTCTTTAGGAGAAATGCATGCAAAAAAAATCGTTAAAATAATGGATCTTGCAATGAAACTTGGAATACCAATTATAGGAATTAACGATTCAGGTGGCGCAAGAATACAAGAAGGCGTTGATGCCTTGTACGGTTATGGTGAAATATTCTTTAGAAATACCCTTGCTTCAGGAGTAATACCTCAAATTACAATTATTGCCGGTCCATGTGCTGGAGGTGCAGTCTATTCACCAGCAATTACTGATTTTGTAATAATGGTTGACAAAACTGCTCAAATGTTTATCACCGGCCCAAATGTAATTAAAGCAGTTACAGGTGAAGAAATAAGCAAAGAAGATCTTGGAGGAGCTTTCATTCACAATTCAAAAAGTGGTAATGCACACTTTGTAGCACAAAGCGATGAAGATGCAATTAATATTGCAAAAAAATTACTTTCATATATTCCACAAAATAATATGGAAGAACCATTCGTGTCATCTTCTACACAAGATTTAGATATTGATGACTCAATACTCAATATTGTTTCACCAGATTCTAAAAAAGGATACGATGTTAAAAATGTTATTAAGAAAATTGTAGATAATGGCGAATTCTTAGAAGTTCACAAACATTTTGCAAAGAACATAGTAGTAGGTTTTGCAAGGATAAATGGTTATCCAGTAGGTATAATTGCAAACCAACCAAATGTATTTGCAGGTGTTCTTGATATTGATTCTTCAGACAAAGCTGCAAGATTTATAAGATTCTTAGATGCATTTAATATTCCTATTGTCACATTTGTAGACACTCCAGGATATCTTCCAGGCACTAAACAAGAACACGGTGGAATAATACGCCACGGAGCTAAATTACTTTATGCATATAGTGAAGCAACTGTTCCAAAAATAACAATAATATTAAGGAAAGCCTTTGGTGGAGCATATATAGCAATGGGAAGTAAACACCTTGGTGCAGACTTTGTTGCAGCTTGGCCAACAGCCGAAATTGCAGTTATGGGGCCTGAAGGTGCTGCAAATATTATTTTTAAACGCGACATTGAAAATTCTGAAAATCCTGAAGAAACCAGAAAACAAAAGATTGAAGAATATAAAAATGCATTTTCAAACCCATATGTAGCTGCTTCAAGAGGTTATATTGACGCAGTAATAGATCCAAGACAAACTAGAAGATTTATTGCTCAATCTCTAGAATACGGAAAAACAAAAGTTGAACCAAGGCCAAAGAAAAAGCATGGAAATATACCATTATGAGGTGAAATAAATGCAAATGTTTATAATTACATTTATAGGTCTTGTAACAGTATTTATAATATTTTTCATTCTATATTTCGTTTTCTTGCTTTTTGGATTTTTCTCAAAAAAAGCTTCTATGAAATTACCTAAAAAAATTCACTCTCAAGAAGTAACAAACGAAAAAAATATTCTACTTGAGAGTGAAGAAAGTGAAGAAGAAATCGCAGCTGTCATGGCTGCTATATACGCGTTAATGGGGAGTAATATAAGAATAATATCTGTATCAAAGAAAAACAGAAAAAGAGAATGGACCTTCTGGAAAAAAACTGGATGGAGAGGTGTAAAAGGATGGTCAGAAAGTTCAAGGTTAGAGTAAACGGAAAAGAATACACAGTAGAAGTTGAAGAATTAGGTGGCTCTCAATCGATTCAAAGCGCTCCAAATCCTGAGCCAGTTGTCGAAAATGAAACAAAGCCAATACAACCTCAATCAAATGTTGAAGAAAAACCTGCTCCAAAACAAGAAGTAACAACCCCATCTTCTGGAGCAAAAGTTGTTGCCCCAATGTCAGGAATAGTATTAAAAGTTTTAGTTTCAGTTGGGCAAAAAATTAATTCAGGCGATAAAGTGGCCATTTTGGAAGCTATGAAAATGGAAAATGAAATTATCTCTGAATTTTCCGGAACTGTTAAAAATGTATTGGTTAAAGAAGGAGACAACGTAGATACCGGTCAAGTATTAATTGAACTTGAATAGGGGGAGAAAACATGGAAAAAAAGATAAGAGTACTAATTGCTAAACCAGGACTTGATGGTCATGATAGAGGAGCTAAAGTTGTATCAAAAGCATTGAGAGACGCTGGTATGGAAGTAATATATACAGGTCTTAGACAGACTCCAGAACAAATAGTCAAAGCTGCTATCCAAGAAGATGTTGATGTTATAGGACTTTCAATACTTTCTGGAGCACATATGAGTATTTGCAAAAAAGTATTAGAGCTTATGAAAGAAAATGGTATAGAAAATATTCCCGTATTTGTTGGTGGAATAATTCCAGAAGATGATGCAAGAGAACTTAAGAAAATGGGAATAAAAGAAGTTTTTGGTCCTGGGACACCCCTTTCAATAATTGTAGAAAAAATAAAAGGACTTTTTGCGGAGGTATAGAATTGAACGAATTAATTGAAAAATTAAAACAAAAAGATCAAAAAGCATTGGCAAAACTTATAACGTATGTTGAAAACAATGAAGATACATCTTTTATAGAAGAATTGCCATCTTCAGGGTCAAAAATTATTGGAATCACTGGAAGTCCTGGTGCAGGAAAAAGTTCACTTGTTGATGCTATAATTACAAAGTTAAGAGAGGCTGGTAAAACAGTCGGTATTATTGCAATAGATCCTTCCAGTCCTTTCACTGGTGGTGCATTCTTAGGTGATAGAATAAGAATGAAAAAACATTTTCTGGACGATGGAGTTTTCATTAGAAGTATGGGAAGTGGTAATAGTCTTGGCGGGCTTAATGAGAGTATATTTGATGTAATAAAATTGATGGATACATTCGGTTTTGATTATATACTTATAGAAACGGTAGGGGCAGGACAAAGCGAAATTGACATTGTATTTGCATCGGATGTGGTAATATTGGTTTTATCTCCAGGAAATGGTGATGAAATTCAACTATTAAAGGCTGGTATAATGGAAATCGGTGATATTTATGTTATAAATAAAGCAGATTTAGATGGTGCAAATTCGCTAAAAGTACAATTGGAATATACATTATCATTTTCCAATGTTAAAAAGCCTATCATAGAAACTATTGCAACTTCTGGAGTAGGGGTGGATAAATTAGTTGAGAGTATAAACGATTGTTTTTATAACTTTTCAAAAAACGGAGAGTTAAAAAAACGCCTAAATAGAAGGATTAAAAAACATGCTGAAACAATAGTTTTAAAGAAGGTCAAACATATTATCAATAGCAAAGAAACCAAGAGTGTATCATCATTAGTAACGGAAACAATAAAAAGTTTGTGTAATATGGTATAATTGCTTAAAAACGGGGGATAGGGGGAGTTTCTATGAAAAAAGTTGCTCTTATTTTTTTGATTCTTTTATCTAGTGTATTTTTTTCAAATAGTCTTGAAGAAAATTTTATAAAAGCAAGAAATTTTCATGACATTAACTTAATAAAAGAAGTTATATCAGATGCGAAAAAAGAACAAAATAATGTCATTTACGCAGAAGCTTTGATGGAATATGCACTATGGGGAGATTCCGAAGACAAAGAAAAATTGTATACTGAAGCACTTGAAGTTATTAAAAAAGAAATTGAAAAAGATCCAAATAATGGTAGAGCATATTATGTTGCAGGGGCTATAGTTGGAAGATTGGCTCAGTATAAAGGAATCGTTCAAAGTCTTTTTATGTTAAATGATTTTGACAACTACATCGAAAAGGCTATTGAAATTCTTGATGATAACTTTTATAAAGGACTTGCATTAATTGCAATGGGAATGAGATTTAGAGACGTTCCATGGCCTTTGAGAAGCTATAAAAAAGCAGAAAAATACTTACTTGATGCATTGGAAGTATTACCAAATTATCCAAATATACACCTAGAACTTGGAAAATTATATGAAAAAATGGGAAAAATTGAAGAGGCAAAAAAAGAATATGAAATAGTTATAAATTCAAATGCTCATCCACTGTTAAATGCTACACATGAAGAAGCAAAAGAAGAAGCAAGGCAACTTTTGCAAAATTTAAAGTGAGGTGCTTACGTGTTAAAAAAGATATCTATACCAAAAGACGTATTTGTCGTTGAAGTGTTTGGGCAATACGATAATAGACTGAGATATTTGAAAAAGAAATTCGGACTTGAAATTAGTTTAAGAGGAAATGATATATTTATTCGAGGTGATGATGAAAAGAAAATTGAAATTGTAGAAAGTATAATAAAAGAGATGATTAATATTACTCGTGATGGTCATTTGTTAGATAAGCATGAATTTGAATACCTTGTTTCTGAAAAAGAAGAGGAAACTCAAGAAGAAGCTCTTTCAAATGTTGTTACAAAAACCATTGCTCGAGGTAGGGTAAAACCAAAAACAAAGGGACAAAAGGCCTATATTGATGCAGTAGAAAAAAATGATATAGTGTTTGTAATTGGACCTGCTGGAACTGGAAAGACGTACCTTGCCTCTGCACTTGCTGTAGATTATTTAAGAAGCGGGAAAGTTAGTAGAATAATATTAACACGCCCTGCAGTCGAAGCAGGGGAAAAGCTTGGTTTTTTACCAGGTGATCTTTCTGAAAAAGTTGATCCTTATCTAAGGCCATTATTTGATTCATTAATGGATATGTTGCCCCTAGAAAAGTTTATATCTTATAGAGAAAAAAATATAATAGAAATTGCTCCTCTTGCATATATGAGAGGTAGAACCTTAAATAATGCATTTATAATACTTGATGAAGCCCAAAATACAACTTACGAACAAATGAAAATGTTTCTTACAAGAATTGGTTTTAATTCAAAGGCGATTATAACTGGAGACATAACACAGATTGATATTAGAGAAAATTCAGGGCTTGTAATGGCAGAAAAAATTCTTAAAGGAATTGAAGGTATTGGTTTTGTCTATCTTAGCGAAGCAGATGTTGTTAGACATCCTCTTGTAAAAAAAATAATAAAAGCTTATGAAGTTTATGAAAAAGGGGTAAAAGAGTGAAAAAAATACCGTTAAAAAACTTTGATGGTGTAATTGTTTCTTTCATTACTGTTGCTTTATTAAACTTCTTTGATTTTAATATTATAAAAGCAATTTACGAACTTATTTTTTTAATTATTGTTTGGTATTTAGTAATAGAAAAAGTGTTTGAAGAAGTCTTTTATTTTAGACTACACAAAATATACAAAAATACTTTTTATTTCCTTTTTATTTTTGGCGTATTTATAACTTATATTTCAATCAAGCGCTTTGATTTAACACTTTCTCCTTTTCTAATATCTTCTTTGCTTCTAACGCTATTAACTTCGTATATAGCCGGATTTTCTGCAGGAATCCTACAAAGTATTCTAATAGCTTTTCATATAAATGATTTTTACAGCGCTATATACATGATATCTCAAATATTATTAATGAACTATTTGATAAGGAATATAAACAGAAGAATAGAGATTGCTAAATCTGCCGTTTTCACCTCTTTGCTATCATTTGTATTACTTCTTGATCAAATTCCTCTAAAACCGTTATATTTAAATATCTACGACATTTCCTACGGAGTTTTAAATCCTTTCATTTCAACTATAATAATACTTGGTACTCTACCATATATAGAATATTTTACAAGAATATACTCGAATATCGGGCTTTCAGAACTTGCAAACATGAATCATCCACTTTTAAAAAGACTGTCTCTTCAAGCACCTGGAACATATTATCACAGTATCATGGTAGCAACCCTTGCTGAAGCAGCAGCAGAAAGGATTGGTGCTAATTCAACTTTTGCACGTGTTGCTTCATATTTTCATGACATAGGTAAAATGATAAGACCTTATTTCTTTGTAGAAAATATTCCAGACAATCAAGAAAATCCTCATGATAGCATAAGTCCTTTCTTAAGTCATCTTATTCTAGAAGATCATGTTAAATCAGGTATAGAATTAGCAAGAAAATATAGACTTCCTTTAACAATAGAATTTATAATACCGCAACACCACGGTACAAGAGTACAAAAATATTTTTATCATAAAGCAAAAGAACTTGAAGAAAATGTATCTGAAGATTCATTTAGATATCCTGGTCCAAAACCACAATTCAAAGAAGCTGGAATAATAATGCTTGCTGATAGCGTAGAGGCCGCATTAAAGAGTTTAAATTCTTCAAATTATCAAAGAATAAAAGACTTGGTAGAAAATATTGTTTCATCTATTTACAATGAAAGGCAATTAGATGAATCCGGGTTAAATCTAAAAGAATTGGAATTGATAATAGATGAATTTATAAAAGTTATTGTAAATATCACAAAAGCAAGAATAGAGTACCCTAAAGAAGAAATCAAAAAGGTGGTGCAGGCAAATGATAACAACAAACAAACAAATTGAAGAAGGATACTTAAAATATATGGATAAAATTCTAAAAAATGAAATAGGTAAAGATGTTAATGTAAATTTGGTCTTTATCGATAAAGATGAAATTGAAAAATTAAACAACCAGTATAGAAATATAAGTGCTCCAACGGATGTACTAACTTTTGTATACGGTGATGACGATTTATATGCAGAAATATTCGTATGTGAAGATGTTATAAAAGAAAATGCCGAGAAATTTTCTAATACCTTTGAAAAGGAATTACTTACAGTTCTAATACACGCAGCATTGCATGTTGCAGGCTATGACCATGAATATGATACAACCAATGCAAAAGAAATGTTTAAAAAACAAGAAGAGTACTTAAAAAAGTATGATGTGGATAACAATTAGAATTATTTTGCTAGGTTTTGAAAGAATTTTTGGAAAAATATTAACTAAAAATTCTTCCCCAATTATATCTGCATGGGGGTTTTTTGGTTTTTCAACTTTAATGTTTTTGCCTTTTTTAAATTATCTCAATTTTGATATAATAAAAGTATCTTTAATAAGCGGAACAATATATTCTTTTTCTTTTTTCTTATATATGTATGCACTATCAAATGAAGATGTTTCAGTTATAGCGCCACTTTATAACATAAATGCTATATTTTTAATTTTTATTAGCTTTTTGTTTTTAAGTGAAAAAATTACCATACAAAAAATTGCTGGTAGCATTTTAATGATATACGGTGTTTCATATCTAAAAAAAGAAAAATCAATCTCAAGTTCATACAAAAATATTTTAAAAAGTAAAGGCGCAGTCGCCATGATTATTTCTTCTCTACTTATGGCTATAGGTAGAGTCGTCGATGGATTTCTTACCACATCATTTAACAAACTTGGCTATTCCCTTGGAGTTTATTTAATAATTACGATATACTTTTTTACTGTAAGCCTTTTACCACATAAAAATGTAAAGGTACATATAGACTATACAAGGAAAAATATAATATATCTATTATTAGGTGGTTTTTGTAATGCATATGCCTATTTTGCGCTGCTCATGGCTTTCAAATACATGGATGTTAGCATTGCAGAACCTGTATCCATGATTTCAGCATTAGTTTCTGTAGTATTTTCTTACATTTTCTTTAAAGAAAAAATTAAAGTGAGAATATTTGGAACAATTTTACTAATTTCAGGAGCATTTGTAATATACCTTTAGGAGGTGAAAAATATGCTTACTCCCGTTGTAAACGCAATAGCGATTGTTATAGGAAGTTTAATTGGAATGATCTTAAAAAAAGGATTTCCGGAAAACATTAGAAAAATTCTATTTTTTGCAGTTGGACTAAGTACAATTGGTATGGCTATAAATATGATAATAAAGGCCAATAACTTTTTAATAGTGTTAGGTTCTATGGCTATTGGTGGAATAATTGGAGAACTAATAAATATAGAAGGTAAATTAAAAAAAATTGGTGATAGTATTAAAGAAGGTGATTTTTCAACAGGTTTTGTTGCATCTTCAATTCTTTTTTTAGTAGGGCCACTGACAATTATTGGTTCTATTACCGCAGGGCTTACCAAAGATGGCTCATTAATTTATATGAAATCACTACTTGATGGAATCTCTTCAATAGTTCTTTCATCAATATATGGACTCGGGGTTATGTTATCCGCTATTTCGGTATTATTGGTTCAAGGTACTATAGTGTTACTCTCTTCAAAGCTTTCTTTTTTAACCAATCCTTTATATTTAAATGATTTAGTTGCAGTAGGTGGAGTGATGGTACTCGGTATAGGATTAAAAATACTCGATATTAAGGATACAAAAGTTGGAAATTTTCTTCCAGCACTTTTTATATCACCAATATTAAGTTTTTTAACTAGCTTATTTTAGGGGGGAAATTATGAAAATAAACATAGTTGGAGTTGGAAAAGTTACTACTGCAATTTCATTCAATTTAAAAGATAAAGTAGATATTGGGTACATAGTTTCAAGGGACTTAAACAAAGCAAAAAAACTTTCTGATGAACTTGGAAAAGGTATTCCAGTAACATATAATGACAATTTTAAATTTGAAGATATAGTACTTGTAGGTTTAAACGATTCAATTTTACCAGATTCTGTTGACCTAATTAAAAATTTTGTTTCCGAAGGTAACACTGTAATCCATTTTAGTGGATTCCATCCCTCAACGATATTTCCAAAAGAATGGAATCCAGCATCAATACATCCTAATTGCCCTGTTTTAGGTAAAATGACAAGTTTTAAAGATATTGTATTTGGAATTGAAGGAAATACAAAAATTGCAAAAGAAATAGTAAAGTTGCTTGGTGGAAAATATTTTGAAATCCCTTCTGAATCAAAAGTTCTCTATCATCTTTCTGCTGTTTTAATGAGCAACTTTCCACTTGCACTTGTATATCTTGCTGAAAAATTTTATAAAAACGCGAATTTACCACATGAAATGTTCCTTGAAGTTATGGAAAGTCTTCTAAAAACAACAATTGAAAATGTTAAAAAAAATGGGACCTTAAACTCTATAACTGGTCCCATTTACAGAGAAGATGTGGATATTGTAAACGTTGAAATGGAAATATTTTGCAGTACTTTTCCTGAGCTATGTAATCTTTTTGATGGATTTATTCAGATCATACTCTCAATGAAAGAAGAAAAGGAATCCGAAAGTTCTTGAAGCCTTTTTTCAGCATATTCCCTATTATCTGAGTGAACCATAACATAAGCTTTTAGTTTTGGTTCAGTTCCAGATGGTCTAACAAAAATAGATGCATTTTCAAATTCTAACTTTATAGTTTCATTAGGTTCAATATCTTTGTATCCCTTTGAATAATCTAGTATATTAGCATCATATGGGATATTCCCTTCTTTAATTTTTTTATACAGTTTTTTTGCAATTGAAAGTTCTTTAAATTTAAAATTCAACAATTTTTCAAAATAATAGCCATATTTTTCATACAAATGATTCAATCTTTCAATTAAATCATAGTGTTTTGCAACAGATGCAATTAAAGCAGAACCTATTACTGCATCTTTGTCCCTTGCTATATCACCTGTAAGATAACCACAACTTTCCTCAAAACCAAATAAAAATTTATAACTACTTTTTTCTGCAAGATCTCCAATAAATTTAAACCCTGTTGGAGTCTCAAATAGTTTTACTCCTTTTTCTTCACACATTGGCTTTACCATATTGGTGGTAACAATAGTTTTTATAATCATGGATGATTCATCTGCATCTTTTAATAAATAATCTGCTAATAAAACTCCTACTTGATTTCCCGTAAGTCTTTTACCTTTCCAAACAACCCCCACTCTATCACAATCAGGATCAGTGGCTATTGCTAAATCTGCACTGTACTGTTTTTGATACTTATACAACAACACCAACGCCTCGTCATCTTCAGGGTTTGGTGTAGTAACCGTTGGAAAATTACCATCTGGAACCATTTGTTCCTCTACTTTAATGACTTCTGCCCCCAATTTTTCTAAAACTTTAACTACGGGGAATGCACCTGTACCATGAAGAGGAGTATAAACTACCTTAAGACCACTCAAATCTGTAGAAATTAATTCTACTACTTTATCAATATAAACATTTAAAATATCATCTCCAACAAATTCATAATTTTCTGATAAATTTATTGGTAAATTCCAAGCGTTTTCTACATACTTTGATAATACATTAGTTACACTTGGCACTGCCTGAACTCCGTTTGAAGTATAAACTTTGTATCCATTGTATTCTGGTGGATTATGACTTGCTGTAATTACAAGTCCCATGTCATATTTTAGATATCTAACTGCAAACGATAAAACAGGTGTTGGTACAGGTCTATCAAAAATTTTAACTTCGTGATTATCCGCAGAAAAAACTTGAGCCGCTAATTCTGCAAATTTTCTTGAATTGTTTCGAGTATCATATGCTATTATAACTTTGTTAAGATTATTATCTTTCATGTAATTTGAAACACCCTTACTTGCAACCATAACAGTTTTTTCATCAAATTCTCCCTCTCTCATAATTCCACGTATCCCACCAGTACCAAACAATATCACCATCTTCTCCTCCTTTCACTATTCTATTCATTTATTATACATTATACATGACTACTTTCAAATAACAATTTTCTATATGTGCGCTATCAATATCAAATTTGTTACATTAAAGTTACCCTTTTTTCACACAAAAAATAGCAATTTGGTTATATAATATGTTCTGTATCATAGACATATTTTGTTCAGTATTATAGACATCACATGGGGTGGGATATTGAAATTAGGTAAGAAAATAAAGACTTTACGCATTGCAAGGGGGTACACGCAAGAAGAATTAGCAGACAGATGTGATCTTTCAAGAAGTTTTATTTCTCAACTTGAAAATGATCAGGTATCACCTTCGATAGACACTTTAGAAAGAATTTTAAGGGTTCTAGGCAGCGATTTAAAAACTTTCTTTTCTACAGATAAAAGACAAGAAAAAATAGTATTTAAAGCAAGTGAAAGAGTTCCAATGTACCTGGATGAATACGGAATAAAAGGATATATACTCATGGACAATATCGAAGATAAATCAATTGACCCGAAACTTATTGAATTAGCACCAGGTGCTGAAACAGAAGAAGAAGATCCACATGAAGGCGATGAATTTGGATACGTAATAAGTGGAAAGTTAGAATTAATTTTAGATGGAAAAGTATATAAAGTAAATCAAGGCGACTGTTTTTACTACTGTTCAGATAGAAAGCATAAAATAAGAAACCCATATGAAAAGAGTGTAAAATTTCTCTGGATAGATATAGAATAAAAATCTTTAAAAGGGGAGGGATTGTTATGAAGAGCTTAGGAAGACATATCATAGCAGAATTTTATGACTGTGATAAGGAAATTCTTGATAATGTTGAAAAAATCGAGCAATCAATGAAAAACGCAGCGTATGAAACTGGTGCTACGCTAGTTAACTCCTCATTCCATAGATTCCTCCCTTACGGAGTAAGTGGAGTAGTTGTTATATCAGAATCTCATTTAACAATCCATACATGGCCTGAATACGGTTACGCCGCTGTAGATTTGTTCACATGTGGAGACGATGTAGATCCATGGAAGGCTTTTACATATCTAAAAGAAGTTTTGAAATCTCAGAGAGTACATGTTGTAGAACATTTAAGGGGAAAATACGACGAAATCGGAATTCCAGAAAATTCCCCACATAAAATGGAGGTGTAAGCATGTCCGAAGAAAAAATAATCGATGGAATGCAATATGGCTTTGTACCTAATAGACATCTCTGGTACTTTGAATATTATACTCCAGGAAATTGTGGTATTTTCATGAAAATGAATAGACATCTTTATAGTGCGCAAAGTAAATATCAAAGAATAGATATTTTTGAAACAGACTTCTTTGGTAGAGTCTTTTCATTAGATGGAATTACAATGACTACAGAAAAGGATGACTTTTTCTACCACGAAATGCTAGTTCATGTTCCAATGTTCATGCACCCAAACCCAAAAAAGGTATTAGTAATTGGTGGTGGTGACGGTGGAAGCGTAAGAGAAGTATTGAAACACAAAAGTGTAGAAAAAGTTATAATGTGTGAAATTGACGAAATGGTTGTCGAAGCAGCAAAAAAATATCTCCCTGTCACAGCTTCAAAATTGGATGACCCAAGGGTAGAACTTGTCTTTGAAGATGGCTCTCAATTTGTAAGGAATTTTAAAAATGAATTTGATGTAATTATAATTGATTCAACAGATCCAACAGCAGGTGAAGGTGGACATTTATTTACTGAAGATTTTTACAAAGCATGTTTTGATGCCCTCAAGGAAAATGGTACACTTTCTGCCGAATCAGAAGATTGGTTGTATGATGGTGCCTGGTTAAGACTTGCATATTCTAGAATAAAGAAAGTATTCCCTGTTACAAAACTATATCTTGGATTTATGCCAACTTATCCAAGTGGTATGTGGGGTTACACATTTGCATCAAAAGGAATTGATCCTATTAAAGACTTTGATCCTGAAAAAGTTAAGAACTTTGGTGAAGAATTAAAATACTACAACGAAGAAATTCACAAAGCTGCGTTTGCCTTACCAACTTTCTTAAAAAAGGAATTAGAAAATTTATAATGTATAAATTAATTTAATAATCTCTTGGATGGACAAGTTGTCCATCCATTTTTATTGAAAAAATATCGCAAAGGAGGTCTTAAAAAATGAAAAAATTCTGGATTACCTTAATATTGATTGCCGTTGTTGTAGTTGTTACATTTATTGCTATTCCTAAAAAGAAAGTACTTTACATATACAACTGGGAAGAATACATTCCAGAAGAAGTAATAAAATCCTTTGAAGAAAAATACAATTGTAAAGTGGTTTACGATTCTTTTGCTTCAAATGAAGAAATGTATGCAAAAATCAAAGCTGGTGGTGGTGGATACGATATAGTTTTCCCATCGGGAGATCACGTATCAATAATGAAAAAAGAGGGTTTACTATTAAAACTAGATCTTTCAAAAATACCTAATTTTAAATATCTAGACAAAGAAATACTTTCAAAAACAATTTATGATCCAAACCACGAGTATAGCATACCATACATGCTAGGATCTACAGGAATTGCTGTTAACAAAAAATATGTAAAAGATTATGAACACTCATGGTCTATATTTGAAGATGAAAGATTGAAAGGAAAAATGACACTTCTTGATGATATGAGAGAAGTATTTGGTGGAGCACTAAAATATCTAGGATATTCTGTTAATACAACCAATCCTAAAGAAATAGAAGAAGCAAAACAATTGATACTTAAATGGAAAAAAAATATTGTAAAATTTGATGCATCCTCATACGCAAATGGAATAGTAAACGGTGAATACTGGGTAGTCCATGGATACGGTGAAGATATATTCCAGAGAGTTCCAGAAGGCGAAGAAGATAATTTTGATTTCTTTATTCCAAAAGAAGGTGGAACTTTATGGATCGATAACATGGTTATACTCAAAGATGCAAAAAATGTTGATCTTGCATACAAATTTATAAATCACATTCTTGACCCTAAAAATGCTGCAATAATTGCAGAATTTTTAGGACTTCCTTCACCAAATACAGAAGCAAGAAAATATATTACAAGCAAACCTATTTATACTTTAGAAGATCTCAAAAACTGTGAATTTATAAATGATTTAGGCGATGCAATAGAATTATATAACAAAGCATGGCAAGAAATAATTATGTAAAAAGGTGAAAAAGAATGATAGGAAGTCATGTGTCAATTAAAGGGATTAATAAATGGTTTGGAGATTTTCAAGTATTAAAAAATGTTAACCTTGAAATCAAAAAGGGAGAATTTTTCTCCCTTCTTGGTCCTTCCGGTTGTGGTAAAACAACTCTTTTGAGAATAATAGCAGGTCTTGAAAACGCTGATGAAGGAGATATAAAATTTGACGATGTTTCTATTCTTTCTATACCTCCTCATAAAAGACCTGTAAATACAATCTTCCAAAACTATGCACTCTTTCCACATTTAAACGTATTTGAAAATATTGCTTTTTCATTGAGATTAAAAAAATACTCAGAAAATGAAATAAATGAAAAAGTTGAAAAATTACTAAACTTAATCAGATTGGAAGAACATGCATATAAAAAACCTAACCAACTCTCAGGTGGGCAAAGGCAAAGAGTAGCCATTGCAAGAGCTCTTGCGAATGAACCTAAAGTTCTTTTGCTTGACGAACCTGTAAGTGCCCTTGATGCTAAACTTAGACAAGAGTTATTAATTGAACTTGACAATTTGCACGATCAAGTTGGAATAACTTTTATATATGTAACCCATGACCAGGCTGAAGCAATAAGTATTTCTGACCATGTAGCTGTAATGAACGAAGGAAAGATAGTACAATATGGTACACCATATGAAATTTATGAAAGCCCTGCTGATAAGTTTGTTGCAACCTTCATTGGGGAAACAAATTTAATGAAAGCTACCGTTCTGGAAATAAATGAGGAACTACTAAAAATCGAAGCACCTGGCATAGGAGAATTCTATTGTTATAAAGATAAAGAAGTAAAGAAAAAAAATCAAATACTTCTCACCTTGCGGCCTGAAAAGATTAAAATTTCTAAAAAGCCTTTAACCGGTAAAAATGTATTTCACGGAATTATCGAAGAAGAAATTTACATGGGATATCAAACAAGATATTTTGTAAAACTTGACAATGGTTTTATTTTAAGAGTATACAAACAACATGTAAATTATCTTCTCGATGAACCTATTTTGACTTGGAAAGACGAAGTATTTGTTAGCTGGGATCCTAATGACAGTTTTATTGTTGAGGTGAACTAATTGTGAAATACGTTTCTGGATACAGTATATGGTTAGTTCTTTTTTTCATAGTTCCCGTTTTAATAGTACTCAGCTTTAGTTTTATGGAAAAATCCACATATGGCGGAGTAGAATTTTCCTTTTCTTTGGAAGGTTATAAATCACTTTTTTCCATAGGCTACTTAAAAATTTTATGGCGAAGCATATGGATCTCACTTGTAGCAACTTTACTAACAATTTTACTAGCACTACCTGTTGCATACTACATTGCAAATAGTAAAATAAAAGACTTATTACTTTTACTTGTTGTAATCCCATTTTGGACAAATTCACTAATAAGAATCTATGCATGGATATTTGTTTTAGGAAATAACGGTATCATTAATCAACTTTTAAGAAAAATAGGGTTAGTAAATGACTACATACAGTTTCTTTATAATCCTTATGCAGTAATTCTAGTTATAGTCTATACTTATTTGCCATATGCAATTATTCCACTCTTTGCTTCTATAGATAGACTTGAAAAATCAATATTGGAAGCAGCTTTTGATCTAGGATGTAACAAAACTAAGGCTTTTTTCAAGGTTTTAATTCCTAATATTAAGAGTGGACTTATAACTGCTACCTTATTTGTTTTCATACCTGCTCTTGGTTCTTATGCTATCCCAGATCTTGTTGGAGGAGTAAACTCAAAAATGATAGGTAACGAAATTGTAAGGCAACTTACTGTGGCGAAAAATTGGCCTGCAGCTTCTGCAATCTCTTCTATACTAACTCTTGCAACACTAATTGGTGTGTTACTATTTGTAAAATCTACTCAAAAGGAAGTGCATACATGAAACCTGGGGCACTATCAAAAACAATTACAATTTTTACTTTTGTATTTTTCTATGTACCAATCTTTATTGTTATTCTATTTTCTTTTAATAACTCTAAGTCTCCAGTATGGACAGGTTTTAGTTTGCACTGGTATAAAGAACTATTCTTTGATTCATACGATGTATGGAGAGCATTTTTTAACTCTATATTAGTTGCTGTTAGCTCAAGTTTAGTAGCAACAGCGCTTGGAACTTTAGCTGCAATAGGGCTTTATTGGGAAAAGTTTAGAGGTAAAAGTACAATTTGGATTATTTCCTATCTTCCTCTAATAATTCCAGATATAATAATAGGTGTTTCTCTACTTATATTTTTTGTCATGTTAAAGATTCGCCTAAGTTTGCTTACAATCTTTATTGCACACACTACTTTTTCTCTTTCATATGCTATGATGATTGTTTATTCGAGACTTCAAGACTTTGAATACAGTATCGTTGAAGCAGCATACGACTTGGGAGCAACAAAAAGTGTTGCATTGTATAAAGTAATAATTCCTGTGGCATTCCCTGGAATCCTAGCAGCATTTTTCATGTCTTTTACTTTGTCGATTGACGATTTTGTTATAACTTTCTTTGTTGCAGGGCCTGGTTCTACAACATTACCTCTTAAAATATATTCGATGATAAGATTTGGAATTTCACCGACAATAAACGCTATATCTACATTGCTTCTTGTTGGAACAATTGCAATAAGTCTAACAATGAAGAAATACTTAAAGTACATCTTTTAACTTAAATAAATCGATCAATACATCCCCATATTTTTTTGAAGATAGCACCTCCAAATAATCAGGAGGTGTTAATTTTTCTTTTTTAGAATGCTCAACAATAAGAATGCTATCTTCTTTTAGCACATTACCAACAAAGTTTAGTAATTCATTAACTATTCCAAGGTTAAAAGGCGGATCCATAAAGACAATATCAAATTTTTCTTTTGCACTTTTTAAAAATATCCTTGCATCTTTTTTTATTACTTTTATTTTATCTTTCACATTTAAATTTTTTGCATTTTTTTCAATTGTCTTTATAGATTTTACTGAAACATCCACAAAAAATACATTGCTTGCTCCATTACTCAAAAATTCAAATCCCACCACTCCACTACCTGCACAAAGTTCAAGAACTGTCTTTTCTCTTAAATTAAGCATGCTTACAAGTGCCAACCTTACTTTTCCCGGTGTATATCTTGTATTTGCATTTGGAACTAGTTCAACTTTTCTACCTTTTAATTTTCCGGATTCAATATATAACAAGCAAATCACCCCTTTGCACTTATATATTTTATCAAAATTATTATTGTATTAATTTGACTTATCTGTTTCATTTTTTGTATAATAATAGTTGGACCCTGGCCAATGTAAAAAGTAGGTTAAATTAGAATATAAAAAAAGGGCTACACCTGCTAAAATTATTTTTGTACTAAAAATACCCACATTTAAGGAGGTGTAGCCCCTGAAAAATATTCACTTCAA